>NZ_CP109485.1:7841250-8210000 GCF_035918235.1 Streptomyces sp. NBC_01445
GTGTGTTCTCCAGACGCAAGAGACGCTCCGCGAGGCCCCGCCTCCTCGCCCTCATCGGATCCGCCGCACTCGCCGTGGCCGGCGCGGTCGCCCTCCCCACCACCGCTCAGGCCGCGAACGTACTGTCCAACGCGGGCTTCGAGAGCGGCAGCACGAGCCCGTGGACCTGCTCCGGCGGGCTCGGCTCGGTCGTTTCCAGCCCGGTCCACGGCGGCACCAAGGCCCTGTCGGGGGCGGCCGGCTCCAGCGACAACGCGAAGTGCAGCCAGACCGTCTCCGTCCAGCCGAACACCGCGTACACCCTCTCGGGCTGGGTGCGTGGCAACTACGTCTACCTCGGCGTGGACGGCGGGGCCTCGACCTGGACGCAGTCACCGACGGCCTACAGTCAGCTCACGGTGCAGTTCACGACCGGCGCCTCCCAGACCAGCGCCACCATCTACACCCAGGGCTGGTACGCGCAGGGCACCTACTACGCCGACGACATCAGCCTCGACGGGCCCGGCGGCGGGGGCGGCGACACCCAGGCGCCCACCGCCCCGACGGCGCTGAAATCCACCGGCAAGACCTCGACGAGCGTCTCCCTGTCCTGGACCGGGGCGAGCGACAACGTCGGCGTCACCGGCTACGACATCTACAGCGGCGGCAGCAACAAGCTCCTGACGGTCTCCGGCACGAGCGCCACCGTCAGCGGCCTCTCCCCGAGCACCGCGTACGCCTTCACGGTCAAGGCCCACGACGCGGCCGGCAATGCCTCGGCCGCCTCCAACTCGGTCTCCGTGACGACCGATCAGGGCTCCGGCGGCGGCACCGGATTCAAGCAGGCGGCCCCGTACTTCTACACCGGCTGGGGTGACCCGCCGAGCCCGGCCACGGTCATGAACGCGACCGGCGTCAAGTGGTTCACGATGGCGTTCATTCTCTCCTCCGGCGGCTGCAACCCCGCGTGGGACGGCCAGCGCGCCCTCACCGGCGGCCAGGACCAGACCGCGATCAACGCCATCCGCTCCGCGGGCGGCGACGTCGTCCCCTCCATCGGCGGCTGGAGCGGCAACAAGCTCGGCCCCAACTGCTCGACCCCCGAAGCCCTCGCGGGCGCCTACCAGAAGGTCATCGACGCGTACGGGCTCAAGGCCATCGACGTCGACATCGAGAACTCCGACGAGTTCGAGAACGAGGCCGTCCAGGACCGCATCCTGGGCGCCCTGAAGATCGTCAAGGCCAACAACCCGGGCCTGCGCACGATCCTCACCTTCGGCACCTCGACGACCGGACCGACGTACTACGGCAACCGCCTCATCGAGCAGTCCAAGGCCCTGAACGCGGACATCGACGTCTTCACGATCATGCCGTTCGACTTCGGCGGCGGTTCCGACATGTACGGCAACACCGTGAATGCCGCCGACGGCCTCAAGACCAAGCTCAAGTCGGTCTTCGGCTGGGACGACACGACGGCGTACGGGCACATCGGCATCTCCGGCATGAACGGCATCAGCGACCAGCAGGAGACCACGACGCCGGCGATCTGGACCCAGGTCAAGGACTGGTCCAACAGCCATCACATCGCACGCCTCGCCTTCTGGTCGGTCAACCGCGACCGGCCGTGCGCGGGCGGGGGAGTGGCGGAGAACTGCTCCGGCATCAGCCAGGACAACTGGCAGTTCACGAAGATCACCGCCGGATTCACCGGCTGACCACGCGCGCACCGAACAGGCAGGCCCCCGGGATCTCCCGGGGGCCTTGCCGTTGCCCGAACACTCCGAACGCTCCGAACGCTCAGATTGCTATGGAGGCCCCGAAAGATCATCAACTCCGTTGTGGGCAAGAGGGCTTACGCGCGAGGCGCATCGAGCGTACAGTCCGGGCCACCTCGTTTAGTTACGTAACTTTACTGGCGCCTCCCTCCCGCGTGAGGAGCTCCATGTGAACGTGCCTCCATCCTCGCCCGTCGTCCTCGCCCTAGATTTCGGCGGCACCAAGACGGCCCTGACCGTCGCAGACCAGCACGGCACGCGGTTGCACGACCTCACCGTCGAGACCGCGGCGGAGCACGGCGCACAGGCAGGCCTCAAAAGGGCCGTGGGCGCCGCCCGCTCCCTCCTCGACGGCCGCGAACCGGTCGCCGTCGGGGTGTCCACCATCGGCATCCCCGGCGACGACGGGGTCGCCCTCGCCCCGAACATCCCCGGCTGGGAAGAGCTCGCCCTCGGGCGTGAACTCGCCCTGGAATTCCCGGATTCGGAGCTGCGCCTGGCCACCGACGTCAAGGCCGCGGCCCGCTACGAATGCGATGCCGGAGCGTTGAAAGGCTGCGACCCGGGCGTGTACGTCAACCTCGGCACCGGCCTCGCCGTCGCGATCGTGGCCGGCGGCACGGTCCTGACCGGACGGCACGGCGCGTCCGGCGAGATCGGCTACAACCTGCGGGCAGCCGCCGATGTCGGCCTGGTCTCCGGAGACCGGATCCCGCTGGAGGACGTCGTCAGCGGCAAGGCCCTCAGCCGGGCCGCGCAGGCACAAGGATCTACCGAACTCGCCGGTCATATCGGTGAGTTCATCGACGAGCTGGCCTTCCATCTCGTCAACCTCGCCATCGCCGTCGATCCCGAGCGGATCGTCGTCGGCGGCGGCATGGTCCGCTCCTGGGAGGCGCTGCACGACAGGCTGCGCCACGCCCTGGACGCGGCCGTGCCCTATCCGCCCCAGCTCGTACCCGCAGCGCATCCGTACGACGCGCCCCTGCTCGGGGCACTCGCGCTGGCCGTCGAGGCCGCGCGCACCGGAACCTGACGCACCCGGCCCACGAAGGGACTGGCAGGACATGAGGCCCACGCGCATCCTCGCCGCAGCGGTCATCGGCGCGCTCGCCGTGACGGCGACGGCCTGTTCGGAGACCAAGCACAAAGGCGACTCCGACGGCAACAACGCCACACAGAGCAGCGGCCCGAAGAAGAAGGGCGGCACGGTCACCATCGCCAACACGGCGGGGCAGACCTGGACCTGCAACTTCAATCCGTTCAACCCGGCCGTCTACAACACGTCCATCGGCTTCGTCTACGAACCCCTGATCTACGTCAACACGCTCAAGGACGCGGCCGAGACGCCGATGCTCGCCAAGAGCTACAAGTGGAACGCCGACAAGACGCAGATCGACTTCACGGTCCGCTCCGGCGTGAAGTGGAACGACGGCAAGCCGTTCACCGCCAACGACGTCGCGTTCACCTTCAACCTCATGAAGCGCGTCCCGTCCACCGACCTGTACGCGCTCTGGACCACGGCCGGACTCCAGTCGGCCACCGCCTCCGGTGACAAGGTCACCCTGAAGTTCGAGAAGGCGGCACAGCCCTACTTCTACGCCTTCGCCCACCAGGTCGCCATCGTGCCCGAGCACGTCTTCGGCACCGGCGCGGCCGCCGCCCACCCCGACACCTGGGTGGACAAGAAACCCGTCGGCACCGGCCCCTTCGAGGTCAACCCCTGCTCGCCGAACAACATCCAGTACACGGCCAACCCCGACTACTGGCAGCCGGGCAAGCCGTACATCCAGAAGGTCGAGTACCCGGCCTACCTCGACAACGGCCCCGCCAACCTCGACCTCGCCAACGGCAAGGCGCAGTGGGGGAGTCAGTTCATCCCGGGCATCAAGCAGTTCTACCTCGACAAGTCGGCCGACAACCACACCTGGTCGCCGCCCGTCCTGAACGTGAGCATCCACCCGAATCTCGACCCGTCCCACAAGATGACCAGCAACCTCAAGGTCCGCCAGGCGATCTCCCTCGCCATCGACCGGGACAAGGTCTCCAAGATCGGTGTCGGCGGCCAGGAACCGGCCGCGAACCAGTCGGGCATCGTGACACCGACGTTCGACAAGTACTACGACAAGGCGGCCGTGGAAAAGGCCGGCTTCGACAAGCCGGACCCGGCCCGCGCCAAGAAGCTTCTCGGCGAGCTCGGCTACTCCCCGTCCAAGCCGCTCAAGCTCAAGATCATCACGATCACCGGCTACACCGACTGGGACGCCTCGCTCAACGTCATCAAGCAGAACCTGAAGGCCGTCGGCATCGACCTCGCGGTCCAGGACCTCGCGCAGCAGACCATGATCGGCCACCTCTACACCGGCGACTACGACCTGGCGTACTACGCCCAGCAGACCAGCGGCCCCACCCCCTACTACGAGCTGCGCCAGATGCTGCACTCGGCCAACACCGCCCCGCTCGGCAAAAACGCCGCGAGCAACTGGGAGCGCTACAAGAACCCGAAGGTCGACCAGTTGCTCAACGACTACGCGTCGGCGAACGAGACGAAGCAGGTCGAGATCGTCAAGCAGGTCGCCCAGTACATGATCGACGACGTCCCGGTGATCCCGATCGTGGAGTCGGTGGACTGGTTCCAGTACAACACCAAGGACATCGCCGGCTGGCCCACCGAGGACAACCCCTACGCCCAGCCCGCGGCCTACAACTTCCCCGACACGGGCCAGGTGCTCACCCACCTGTACTCCAAGTCGGCCCAGTAGGCGGTGACTTGTGCGCTTCATACTGCGCCGCCTGGGGTTCTTCCTGCTGACGCTCTGGGCGGCCCTCACCCTGAACTTCTTCATCCCGCGCTTCATGCCGGGCGACCCCGTCGACGCGCTCGTCGTGCGCACCCGCGGCCGGGTCTCCCGGGACGCGCTCGAACAGATGCTGACGTCGTTCGGCTTCAAGCCCGACCAGAACGTGGCGGTCCAGTACTTCGACTATCTGGGCCACATGTTCACCGGCAACTGGGGCCGCTCCATCGGCCAGACGCTGGGCGAGCCGGTCACCAAGCTGATCGGCGGCGCCCTGCCCTGGACCCTCGGCCTCGTCGGCATCACCACGGTCCTCGCCTTCGTGCTCGGCACACTCATCGGCACGGTCTCGGGCTGGCGCCGTGGCGGCGCCCTCGACGCGGTCCTCCCGCCGATCTTCGTGATCACGTCGGCGCTGCCGTACTTCTGGGTGGGCCTGCTGCTGATCCTGGTCTTCTCGCAGGGCACCGGCGGCTGGCTCCCCGCCAACTTCAACTACGACACCTCGATCGTGCCCGGCTTCTCCCCGGGCTTCGTCGGGAGTGTGCTCTCCCACGCCGTACTCCCGGCGGCGACGCTGCTCATCACCACGATCGGCGGCTGGATCCTCACCATGCGCAACAACATGATCACGACCCTGGCCGAGGACTACGTCCGGATGGCCCGCGCGAAGGGCCTCGGGTCCCGCCGGATCATGTACGGCTACGCGGCCCGTAACGCGATCCTGCCCAACCTGGCCGGCTTCGCCATGTCGCTCGGCTTCGTCATCTCGGGCGCGATCCTCATCGAGTACGTCTTCAACTACCCCGGGATCGGCTACCTCCTCTACAACGCCGTCCAGAACGTCGACTACCCGCTGATGCAGGCCCTGTTCATGCTGTTCACCGTCGCGGTGCTGGTGGCGCTGCTGGCCGTGGACATCGCGACCGTGTGGCTCGATCCACGAGCCAGGGCGAAGGGGTGAGCGCCCGATGACCACCACCGCCATCACCGCCCCGCCGCCCGAGAAGGCCTCCGCCCGCACCCGGGCGGGAGGCGGCCTGTGGAGGGCGGTCCGCGGCAACCGCAAGGCCATGGCCGGTGCGGTGATCCTGCTGATCTTCACCGTCGTCGCCGCGTTCCCGGGCCTGTTCACCTCCGTCGACCACCCCGACGAGGCGAACTTCGCCCCGCGCCTCGACCCGTCCACCGCCCATCTCCTCGGCACGACGGCGCTCGGCCAGGACATCTACTCCCAACTCGTCTACGGCACACGGGAATCACTCGTCATCGCCGTCGTGGCCGGCGCGCTCGCCACCGTCCTGTCCGTGATCGTCGGCGTCTCCGCCGCGTACCTCGGAGGCATCGCCGACGACCTCCTGTCCCTGCTGACGAACGTCGTCCTCGTCATCCCCGCGTTCCCCCTGGTGATCATCCTCGCCAAGTACGCCGGCAAGGGCTCGCTCACCGTGATCCTCGCCGTGCTCGTCCTCACCGGCTGGTCCTACGGCGCCAACCAACTACGCGCCCAGGCACTGTCGTTGCGCAACCGGGACTTCCTGGAATCGGCCCGGGTGCGCGGCGAGCGACGCTCGTACATCATCGTCTTCGAAGTCCTGCCGACGATGACGTCCCTGATCGTCGCCAACTTCCTCGGTGCCGCGCTCTATTCGGTGCTGAGTGCGGCCGGCCTGCAGTTCCTCGGCCTCGGCGACCCGAACTCGCAGAGCTGGGGCACGATGCTCTACTGGGCCCAGAACCAGCAGGCCCTGCAGACCGGCACCCCGCTGTGGTCCATCGCCCCCGGCCTCTGCGTCGCCCTGCTCGGCGTCGCGTTCGCCCTCGTCAACTACGCCTTCGACGAGATCGGCAACCCGGCCCTGCGTCCCGTACGAAGGAGGCGCAAAGGTGCCTGAACCCCTACTGAGTGTCACCGACCTGACCGTCGTCTACGACACCGCGCGCGGCCCTGTCACAGCCGTCGACCACGTCGAACTCATCGTGGAGAAAGGGCAGTTCACTGCCGTCGTCGGCGAATCCGGCTGCGGCAAGTCCACCCTGATGTTCGCCGTCGCGCAGCTGCTCAACCCGCCCGCCCGCATCGCCGGCGGCGCTGTCCGCTTCCGCGGCGAGAACCTCGTCACCCTCGGCGAACGCGAACTCAACGCCCTGCGCTGGCGCGACTACTCCGTCGTCCTGCAGTCCGCCATGAACGCCCTGAACCCGGTGGCCACCCTCGCCGCCCAGTACAAGGACGCCATGGCGGCACACGGCACCTACACCAACGAGGAGATCCGAGCCCGCTCCACCGAGGTCCTCGACCTCGTCGGCATCGACCCGGTCCATCTGCACAGCTACCCGCACCAGCTGTCCGGCGGCATGCGCCAGCGCGCCATGATCGCCATGGCGCTGCTGCTCACCCCGGACCTGGTCATCATGGACGAACCGACCTCGGCGCTCGACGTCGTCGCCCAGCGCTCTCTCATGGTCCAGATCAAGGAACTCCAGCAACTCCTCGGCTTCGCCGTTGTGTTCGTCACCCACGACATGTCCCTCGTCAGCCACTTCTCCGACCAGCTCCTCGTCATGTACGCGGGCCAGGTCGTCGAGCAGGGCCCCACCCGCACCGTCTTCGACCACCCCTCCCACCCCTACAGCCGCGGGCTCCTCGAAGCGTTCCCCTCGATCCGTGGCCCCCGCGTCCCCCTGAAGGGCATCCCCGGCAGTCCGCCCGACCTCGCCGCACCGCCCGCGGGCTGCCGCTTCACCCCGCGCTGCCCCCTCGTCCACGAGCAGTGCCACGACACCGAGCCCGCCCTGTACGAAGTCGGCACGGCCCGCTCCCGCTGCCTGCTGCACCTCACGGAGGCCGTCTCATGAGCCCTCTGCTCGAAACGATCGGCCTCACCCGCCACTTCAAGGTCGGCACCGGGCTCACCCGCCGTGTCCTGCACGCCGTCGACGACGTCGACCTCACCATCGGCGCACGCGAGATCGTCGCCCTCGTCGGCGAGAGCGGCAGCGGCAAGTCCACACTCGCCCGTCTCGTAGCCCAGGTCCACAGGCCCACCAGCGGCGAGATCCGGTACGAGGGACAGCCGCTGACCGCCCAGCGCGGCCGCAAGGCGAAGCTCGCGTACCGCGGCGACGTCCCCATGGTCTTCCAGGACCCCTTCGCCTCCCTCAACCCCGCCTACCGCGTCTCCCACGGCATCCTGCGCGGTCTCAAGCTGCACCGCCCCGAACTGAGCGGCGCCGAGCGCCAGGCAGAGGCCGAGCGTGTCGTCGAAGCGGTCGGCCTCACCCCCGCCGCCGACGTCCTGGCCCGCTTCCCGTACGAACTCTCCGGCGGCCAGCGCCAGCGCATCGGCTTCGCCCAGGCCCTCGCCCACCGCCCCAAACTGATCCTCGCCGACGAACCCGTCTCCATGCTCGACGTCTCCATCCGCATCGGCCTGCTCAACGTCATGGCCGACCTGCGCGAGACCGAGGGCGTCTCCATCCTCTACATCACCCACGACATCGCCGGCGCCCGCTACCTCTCCGACCGGATCGCCGTCATGTACGGCGGCCACGTCGTCGAGACCGGCCCCACCGAGGACGTCCTCGCCCGCCCCCGCCACCCCTACACCGAGCTGCTCCTGTCCGCCGTCCCCGACCCGCGCGCCCCCCTCGACGTCGACGCGGCCGCCGCCAAGACCGACCCGCCCGTCGTCATCGACCCCACCCCCAGCTGTCGCTTCCGCACCCGCTGCCCGCTCGCCGTGGACGAGTGCCACCACGTCACCCCGCGCCTGCAGCCGGTCGGCAGGGGTCACACGGCGGCCTGCCACGTCACCGCCCCGCCCGAGGGCGCCCAGTGACCACACCCCCCTGGAACCGCCTGCGCCTGCGCAGCAACAACGAATGGCTGCTCCTCGAACGCCTGCGCCTCGAAGGCCCCGCCTCCCGCGCCCAACTCGCCCGCGACAGCGGCCTGTCCAAGCCCACCGTCTCCTCCGCCCTCGCCGCCCTGGAACGCGCCGGCCTGGTCCGCGAGGCCGGCACCCACGCCCAGAGCCGGGGACGCGTCGCCGTCCTCTACGAACCCGACCCGCGCGCCGGACACGTCCTCGGCATCGACATCGGCCGCGCCCGCCTGCGCACGGCGGTGGCCGACCTGACGGGCGCGATCGTCTCCCGTACGGAGGTACGCAACCGCGGCCGCAGCGCGGGAGCGGTCGCCGACGCCGCCGTCACGTGTGCCGAACAGGCTCTCGCGGACGCCGGGCTGAGCCAGGCCGACATCGTGCACACCGCCGTGGGCACCCCCGGAGTCTTCGACCGCCACACCGGCCGGGTCCTCTATGCCGTCAACCTGCCCGGCTGGGGCCGCCCCGGCCTCATCGAGCGCATGCGCGACCGCCTCGGCACCCCGCTCTCCGTCCACAACGACGCCAACCTCGCCGCGCTCGGCGAATACACCTTCGGCGCGGGCGCCGACAGCCACCTCTTCGTCTACGTCCTGATCGGCACCGGCCTCGGCATGGGCGTCGTCGCCGACGGCGAACTCTTCCTCGGCGCACACGGCGCCGCGGGCGAGATCGGCTTCCTGCCACTGGACGGCGTACCGGCGTCGGGGGCGGCACCCCGGCGCGGCATGCTGGAGGACGCGGTCTCCGCCGACGCCGTCGTCCGCGCCGCCCGCACCCTGGGCATGACCGGCCCGCTCACCGCCAAGCGCGTCTTCGACGCCGCCCGCACCGGCGACACCGCCGCCCTCGCCGCCGTACGCCAGGAAGGCGAGCGCCTCGCCCTCGCCGTCGCCTCCGTGACCGCAGTCCTCGACCCCGATCTGGTGGTCCTCGGCGGCGGCGTGGGCCGGGGCGCGGACCTCCTGCTCGCCACGGTCGGCGAGACCCTGCACCGCCTCACCCCGCTGCGCCCCCGCGTCGAACCCAGCAGGACAGGAGCGGACGCGGTGCTTCTCGGAGCGATCACCACGGCCCTGCGCGCGGCCCGCCCGCTGCTCTTCGAGCGCCTGACGGGGAGAGGGCCCGCGAGAGTTCCGGAAACGCAAAAGACCCCAGGTGAACTGGGGTCTCAGCTGGTGTCCGAGGGGGGACTTGAACCCCCACGCCCGATAAAGGGCACTAGCACCTCAAGCTAGCGCGTCTGCCATTCCGCCACCCGGACAAGGTGTCTGTCTTCGCGGGGTGTTCCCCGCGGCGACAGAGAGAACATTACCAGGCCCGAAGGGGTGCCAGATCCCGCCACCCCTCCGCTGTGAACGGCCGATGACGACCCCCGCCCGCCCTTGGGCCGCGGCCCCCGGAGAGAGAGGATGAGGGGGACCACCAGCAACGACAGTGGGAGGAACAGGCGTGAGCGAGTCGAGCACGGGCAGGACGGTCTCGGGCGAGGACGAGGTCGTCGACCTCTGTCGTGAGCTGATCCAGATCGACACCAGCAACTACGGCGACCACTCCGGTCCCGGCGAGCGCAAAGCCGCCGAGTACGTGGCGGAGAAGCTCGCCGAGGTGGGCCTCGAGCCCCAGATCTTCGAGTCGCACCCGGGCCGGGCCTCGACGGTCGCCCGCATCCAGGGCGAGGACCCCTCGCGGCCCGCGCTCCTGATCCACGGCCACACCGACGTGGTACCGGCCAACGCGGCGGACTGGACCCACCACCCCTTCTCCGGCGAGATCGCCGACGGGTGCGTCTGGGGCCGCGGCGCCGTCGACATGAAGGACATGGACGCGATGACCCTCGCGGTCGTCCGCGACCGGCTGCGCAGCGGCCGCAAGCCCCCGCGCGACATCGTCCTGGCCTTCCTCGCCGACGAGGAGGCGGGCGGCACGTACGGCGCGCGACACCTCGTCGACAAGCACCCGGACCTCTTCGAGGGCTGCACGGAGGCGATCAGCGAGGTGGGCGGGTTCTCCTTCACCGTCAACGAGAAGCTGCGGCTCTACCTCGTCGAGACGGCCCAGAAGGGCATGCACTGGATGAAGCTGACCGTGGACGGCACGGCCGGACACGGTTCGATGATCCACAAGGACAACGCGATCACCGAGCTGTCCGAGGCCGTCGGCCGCCTGGGGCGCCACAAGTTCCCGGTGCGGGTCACCAAGACGCTGCGGCACTTCCTCGACGAGCTCGGCGACGCGCTCGGCACCGAGCTCGACCCGGAGAACATGGACGAGACGCTCGCCAAGCTCGGCGGCATCGCCAAGCTGATCGGCGCCTCGCTGCAGAACACCGCCAACCCGACCCAGCTCGGCGCCGGCTACAAGGTGAACGTGATCCCCGGGCAGGCCACCGCGCACATCGACGGCCGCTATCTGCCGGGCTACGAGGAGGAGTTCCTCGCCGACCTCGACCGCATCCTCGGCCCGAACGTCCAGCGCGAGGACGTGCACGCGGACAAGGCCCTGGAGACCACCTTCGACGGCGCGCTCGTCGACGCCATGCAGACGGCGCTCCGGGCCGAGGACCCGATCGCCCGCGCGGTGCCGTACATGCTCTCCGCCGGCACCGACGCCAAGTCCTTCGACGACCTCGGCATCCGCGGGTTCGGCTTCGCTCCGCTGAAGCTGCCGCCGGAGCTGGACTTCGCGGGCATGTTCCACGGCGTTGACGAGCGGGTTCCGGTCGACGGACTCAAGTTCGGCGTGCGCGTGCTCGACCGGTTCATCGACGCGTCCTGACCCGAGGGGCCCGCGCGGCCGGTTATTCGGCCGCGCGTGCGTACTGGACTGAGAAGAGTGAAAGGAAACATAGGCTCGTAGCCTCATCAGTCCCTCCTCGTTACAGGGAGTGCAGTCCGCGGCTGGGACTGCATTGCCAACAAGGAGGAATAATGATCAAGAAGGTCGTCGCTGCTGCGGCTGCCACTGGTGGTCTCGTGCTCGCTGGTGCGGGCATCGCCGCTGCCGACGCCGGGGCTCAGGGTGCCGCCGTGAAGTCTCCCGGCGTCATCTCGGGCAACGTCATCCAGGTTCCGGTCCACATCCCGGTGAACGCCTGTGGCAACACGGTGTCCGTGATCGGGCTGCTGAACCCCGCCTTCGGCAACGCCTGCGTCAACAAGTGACGTCGTTGTGCATCGCCCCGTGAGGGCCTGAGTCCATCGGCCCCGGAGTGCGCGCCATGCGCTCCGGGGCCGATTGGTCATTCCGCGCACGTGTATGGATGCCCGTGCGCATTCTGCAAGGCATAAGGCAGGTTAAAGCTATGCGACAGGTCACGCGCAAAGGCCTGATCACCGTGGCGGCCGCGACCGGCGTACTCGCCGTGTCCGGGGGCTACGCACACGCAGACTCCGGTGCCGAGGGAGGCTCGTCGGGATCGCCCGGCGTCCTCTCCGGCAACACGATCCAGCTCCCTGTGGACGTCCCGGTCAACGCGTGTGGCAACACCGTGAACGTCGTCGGGCTGCTCAACCCCACGGCGGGCAACGACTGTGCCAACACGTCGAAGCCGGGAGGTGGCCACCCCGGTGGGAGCCATCACGGCGGCGGCGCCACGGCCGAGGGGGGCACGAGCGATTCGCCCGGTGTCGGCTCCGGCAACCATGTGCAGGTCCCGGTCCATGTGCCGGTCAACGCCTGCGGCAACAGCGTCTCGGTCATCGGGCTGCTCAACCCCGCGGGGGGCAACGACTGCGCGAACTCGCCGGGAGGCGACGAGCCGACGACCCCGCCGACCAAGCCGCCGACGCAGCCGGAGCCGAACACGCCCGCGCCGCCGAAGCCGGTGACCCCCAGCACCCCGAACCACCCGGGGACGCAGACCGTCACCCAGCCCGAGGGTTCGGAGCAGCTCGCCGAGACCGGCAGCTCGATGCCGCTGGGAACGGTCCTGCCGGCCGGTGCGGGCGCCCTGCTCGCAGGCGCGCTCCTCTACCGGCGGGCGCGGGCAGGCGTGTGACCGCCGTGTGACACGGCGTGACCGAGCAGGTGCGGAACGGAGCGGGCCCAGCAGTGACGGGGCCCGCTCCGCTCACTCACCACGTGGCGCGAAGCTGGCGGATGATCCGCCGGCGCAACCGCACCCTGCGGCTGCCGTCGCGCAACAGGCTCAGGCGGTCCAACTCCCAGTGTCCGTACTCGGCATGGTCGGTCAGCAGGCGTGTGGCGTCCTTGCGGGAGACCCCGCGCGGGACGTACACGTCGACAAATTCGTATTCCGGCATCGCATCTATTGTGCGGGCACGGGCCGTGTACGGATAGCGTCTGCACTATGTCTGATGCTGCGCAGCCCACCGCTGCCGAGGTACGCGCCGCCGCCGAGGCGGTCAAGGCTGCGCTCGACCGCCACCTGGCGGCTGTCGAGCGCAGGTCGGGTGAGGACGATCCGGCCGTCTACGAAGCGTTCAACGAACTGGCCGCGGCGGCCGAGGAGTACGACGAGCTCCTCTACGACCGCTACGACGAGGTCACCCCCTTCGAGATTCCCGGTACGGAGGACTCGCTGCCCCCGTACACCGGCCCCGAGGAACCGAACGCCCTGAGCGTGCTCATCCGCCGCGACTACGCCGTGGTGGAGCCGCAGCGACTGCTCGCGCAGGCCCAGCGGGTCGCCGACGTGGAGGCCGACTCGGATCTCGTCGACGGGGCCGCGGCGGCCGTCGGGACCATCGGGAACAGCGTGCACGCTGCTCTCGGTGTCCTCTTCGGAGAGTTCGAACCCGACGAGATCGCCTCCCGGCACAAGGAGTTCGGCCTGGAGGAGGGCGACTCCACACTGTGGGTGACGGCCTCGGACGAACCGGCTGAGCCGGGGGAGTGGCTGGACGCGCCGTTCGACCAGGCCGATCCGCAGCAGGTCGTCTGCCGCTTCGACGTGAGCTCCGTCTTCGACGACGAGCTGGACGGCGACCTCGCGGACGACGGGCCCGGCGCGGTCGCGGGCGCGACGGAGGACGAGCTGGAACCGACCTGACGCGGTCCGCACACGCGGGCCGGTGACGGTGTGAGCGAGTGAGCGGGAGGGGCGGGCGGACTTCGGTCCGCCCGCCCCTCCCGCTTGCCGCTGTGTGCCTACTGTGCCGTGGGGACCTGCGCGCGCAGCAGGGTCTGCAGACGCGTCGTACGCGGCTTGGCCGGGACCTCGGCCACGGCGCGCGGCAGGGCCGCGTCGGCGCCGTGCACCACCGAGAGATGCCGCTCACCGCGGCCGAACGCCGTGTACACCCACGGGCGGCTCAGGGCCTGCGTCGCGTCGCCCGGCAGTACGACCACCGCCGCGGGCCACCGCAGCCCCACCGCCTGGTGCGCGGTCAGCGCCCACCCGTGCCGTACGGTCCGCTCCACCGCGTCCTGCGGCACGACGACCGGGGTCCCGGCGCAGTCCAGGTGCAGGCCCTCAGCGTCGGCCCGCACGACCCGGCCGGGCACGGTACGGCCTGGGGTCGGTGCGTACGCGACCCGGTCGTCCGGGTCGAAGCCGCCGAAGCGGCCGGGGCCGGGGTTGAGGCGCTCCTTGAGGGCCGCGTTCAGCGCGCGCGTCCCGGCGGCGCCCCCGTGGCCCGGGGTGATGACCTGGGTCTGTTCGGAGGGCACACCGATCGCGCGCGGCACCGAGTCGGCGACCAGCTGTACGGCACGGTGGATCGCCTCGGCGGCGTCGCGCACCGGCACGATCACCACCTCCTTGCCGGGGGCCTCCACCTGGTTCAGCTCGCCCACGCCGATGCCGGAGACCAGCTCGCCGACCGGGCCGGGGTCCGGGGTGCGGGAGGCGATCTGAGGGCACACGCGGGCCGCCAGGAGGTCCGCGAAGACCCGGCCGGGGCCCGCGGACCACAGGACGGACGGGTCACCGCTGAGGACGAGCCGCGCGCCGTCCGGGAGCGACTCGGCGAGCATCGCGGCCGTCTCCACGTCCAGCTGCGGCGCGTCCAGGACGACCAGGAGGTCCACCGCGAGCGCGCCGTCCCGGTCCCGGCCCGGGCCCTCGGCGCCGGACAGCAGGCCGGACACGGTGACCGCAGTGCCCTCCGGGGCGCCGGGGCCGAAGTGCTCGGCGAGGCGGCGCCGCCCGTCGACGGTGTGCGCCGCGGCGCACACGCGCAGGCCGAGGCGGGCCGCGGCCTGGACGAGTGCGGCGGGTTCGGCGCGGGCCGCCTCGGCGCCCGTGTGCAGCACGAGGCCGTGTCCGGCGGACGCCCTGATCAGCTCGGCGGTGGAACCGGACGCGGCCGCCGCGGCAGGCTCCCAGTCCGCGAGGGCCTGTGAACTGTCTTCCTTGGAGAGAGAGTTGACCAGCCGGGCGAGTCCGTCGGCGAGGCTCTCCTCGGCGAGCGCGTACCGCTCGAGGCCGACGAGCACCCGGACCGGCCGCGCGGCTTCCTCACCGTCCTCAGGGCCGTCTTCCGAGCCGTCCTCGGCCCCGTCCTCCGCGGCGGTCTTCCGGGCGCTCTCCGGGGCGCGGTCCGGACCGCCGGGCGGCTCTTCCAGCGCGTCCTGGAATACGAGCGCGTCGCCCTCCGCGATGGCGCTCTGCACCGCCTCGTCCGGATCGGGCACGGCGCGCTTGCCCAGCGCCTGAGTGAGCAGCGGCGCGTCCAGGGCGGTGTGCCCCGCGACCGCGGCCTGTTCCAGCAGCCATACGGTGACGGCGCGGCCCCTGCGCTCGTCGTCGGGGCCGCACTCGGCGCCGAGCAGCGCGCGGGCGAAGCCGTCCGCCTGCTCGGGGCGCACGCCAGGGATCCGCAGAAGCTGCCAGGGGTCGTCCCGGAGCGCGCTGTCCGCGCCCTCGCCGAGTGTCGCGGCGGCGGGAGCGGCGAGCGAGACGGGGGCGCCGCCCTCGGTCAGGACGGCCCGCACGGCGTCGACGGCCGCCACGGCCGGTTCGGCACGCCCCGCGGGCGCGGCGGCCGGCGCACGGCGGACAGGCTCGGCGACGACCTTGCGGGGAGCCGGTGCCGGCTCGCTGAACACGGCGGCGGGCCGCTCACCGCTCTCGACGGCCCGGACCGCGGCGAGGAGATCGGCGGCCGTACCGCTCAGCTTCCCCCCGGCCGCGATGGGCCCTTCCTTGGCCGCCTTCCGCTGGGCGATCCGCTCCTGCAACTCACGTTGCGCGGCGATCTCGGCGGCGGCCTCGGACGCGCCTTCGTCTTTGCCTTCGGCGGTGGCTCCGTCCTGATCCGCGGCGGCGCCGGAGCCTTCGTCCGTCTCGTCCGGATCAGGTGTGCCGGTCCCTTCCTCGGGGCCGGTCTCCTCGGGGCCGGTGGCCTCCGCGCCTTGCCCGGCGCGGGGCGCGTCGGTGTCGGCCGGGCCCGGGTGGCCCTCCGCGGCAGCGGGCTCCGTACTCACAGCGTGCTCCAGTCCTGATCGGGATATCGGTGCACGGGCGCCGACACATCGTCGAGCGCCTGGCAGATCTCGTCAGGAAGACTAAGGGCCTCCACTGACAATGCCGCCGTGAGCTGCTGCGAGTTGCGCGCGCCGATGATGGGGGCGGCCACGCCCGGCCGGTCGCGGACCCATGCGAGGGCGACCTGGAGCGGCGTCACCGCGAGGCCGTCCGCCGCCGTGATGACCGCGTCGACGATGCGGGTCGCGGCGTCGTCGAGGTACGGCGCGACGAAGGGCGCCATGTGGTCGGACGCGCCCCGCGAGTCGGCGGGCGTGGCCTTGCGGTACTTGCCCGTGAGAACCCCGCGGCCGAGCGGCGACGACGGGAGCAGGCCGATGCCGAGGTCGAGCGCGGCCGGCAGCACTTCCCGTTCGACCCCGCGCTGGAGCAGCGAGTACTCCATCTGCGTACTGGCGAGCCGGGTGCGTATCCCCGGTGCGGCGAGCTGCCACGTGCCGGCCTTGGCCAGCTGCCAGCCGCAGAAGTTGGAGACGCCCGCGTACCGGGCGCGGCCGCTGCTCACGGCGATGTCGAGGGCCTGGAGCGTCTCGTCGAGCGGGGTGGCCGTATCGAAGGCGTGGACCTGCCACAGGTCGACGTAGTCCGTGCCGAGGCGGGCGAGGGACGCGTCGAGGGCGGCGAGGAGATGTCCGCGGGAGCCGTCGAAGCGGCGGTCCGGGTCGGGCACGCTGCCCGCCTTCGTCGAGATGACCAGATCGCGCCGCGGCACGAGGCCCTCGACGAGCTGCCCGAGGAGATACTCGGCCTCCCCGCCCCCGTAGACATCGGCCGTGTCGACGAGTGTGCCGCCCGCTTCCCAGAAGGTCTTCAACAGGTCCGCGGCGTCGTGCTCGTCGGTGTCGCGGCCCCATGTGAGGGTGCCGAGCCCGATCCGGGACACTCGCAGGCCGGTGCGGCCGAGATGCCTCTGCTCCATGGGCGCTGAGATTACTGGCCGGAAGTCGGTTATTGGGGGCCTGTGGACAACCGGCCTGCGCCGACCGCCGAACCGGCGCGCTAGGGTGCCCGGACAAAGGACGTTACTGAGCAGTAAGGGGATCGGCCATGGAGCTCGGCATCAACCTCGGCTACTGGGGCGCCGGAATGGACGCGGACAACCTGGCCGTCGCGCGGGAGGCCGACAAGCTCGGCTACGCCGTCTGCTGGGCCGCGGAGGCCTACGGCTCGGACGCGCCCACGGTGCTCGCCTACGTCGCCGCGCAGACCGAGCGCATCGACATCGGCTCCGCGATCATGCAGATCCCCGCCCGCCAGCCCGCGATGACCGCGATGACGGCCGCGACCCTCGACTCCCTGTCCGGCGGCCGCTTCCGCCTCGGCCTCGGCGTCTCGGGCCCGCAGGTCTCCGAGGGCTGGTACGGCGTGAAGTTCGACAAGCCGCTCGCCCGCACCCGCGAGTACGTCGACATCGTGCGCCGCGCGATGAGCCGCGAGCGGCTGTCGTACGAGGGCGAGCACTGGACGCTGCCGCTGCCGGGCGGCCCGGGCAAGCCGCTCAAGCTGACCGTGCACCCCGAGCGCGAGCACATCCCGCTCTACATCGCGGCGATCGGCCCGAAGAACCTGGAGCAGACCGGCGAGATCGCCGACGGCGCCCTGCTGATCTTCCCGGCCGCCGAGCACCTGGAGGAGACCGCCCTGACGCACCTGCGGGCGGGGCGCGAGAAGGCCGGCAAGACGCTGGAGGGCTTCGACGTCGTCCCGACGCTGCCCCTCGCGCTCGGCGCCGACAAGGACGTGCCGGCGCTCGCCGACATGTTCCGCCCGTACACCGCCCTGTACGTCGGCGGCATGGGCAGCCGGAAGCAGAACTTCTACAACCAGCTCGCCCAGCGCATGGGCTACGAGAAGGAAGCCGCCGAGATCCAGGACAAGTACCTGGGCGGCGACAAGGAGGGTGCGGGGGCCGCGGTGCCGCACCAGCTCATCGACTCGACGACGCTGCTCGGCTCCGTGGAGCGGATCGCCGAGCGGATGCAGGCCTACGCGGCTGCCGGGGTGACGACACTGACGCTGGCCCCCGCCGGCTTCACGCTCGACGAGCGGATCGCGGCCCTGCGGGCCGGTACCGAGGCCCTGGAGCGGGCCGGACTGGCGTAACCGCGGGGGAGGAAAGTTCTGCGGCCGTGGTGGGGGCTCGGGGGTCTTCCCCGCCACGGCCGTCACGGGTAACAACGCCTCATCGGGCACCTGGTTACGCCCAAGGACCCTCTCCCGGGGTCCTTCCTTCGGCCGACTGGCCCCATACAGCTGTTGCCTGGTCCGGCATGCCGTATTTGACTCGTTTTCGGCGGAACCCCGCACGGAATGCGCGGCGCGCACGGAGGTGCCAGAGATGCTGTCGGCCAAGAGCCTGTTCCAGGAGATCCTCGACGACGACGAGTCCTTCCGGCTCTTCTGCTCCATCGCGGCGAGCGGGGAGTCGCAGGGAGGCTGGGAGAACGGCCGTATCGCCGCGCTCGTCCCCGCCGGCGAGCGTGACCTCGCGCCCAAGGTGGCGCGGCACGGTGCCGACGAGGACAAACACGGGCGGATCTTCAACGCCCTGATGAAGAAGCGCGGCCTGAAGCCCGTGGACGTCCCGCCGGAGACCGACTACACGATGCTCCTGGAGAAGCACGGCATCGGCCTCGCGCACGAGCAGCTCAAGGCCGACGAACCGCTCACCGTGCGGGACATCGTCACGTATCTCGCCCACAGCCGGGTCACCGAGCAGCGGGCCTCCGAGCAGATGGACCTGCTGCGCAAGTACTTCGCGGACGACCCGGACATCGGCCGCGCGGTGAAGATGATCTCGGCCGACGAGGACAACCATCTCGCGTACTGCCACGAGGAGCTGCTGCGCTTCGCGTACGCGGGCCACGGCCGCGACATCCAGCGCATCCTGCGCGAGTGCGCCCTGGAGGAGATCCGCGTCTACCGCGGCGTCAGCCTCGCCGTGATGCACCACATGGGGCACATCCTGCGCTGGCCGAAGCCCAAGGCGGCCCTGCTCGCGGCGGGTATCCACGCCATGTACGCGTACGAACGTCTGGTCGGCTGGCGGCGGATGGTGTCCCTGGAGATGCCGGAGCGGCGCAACGCGCTGGGCGGGCCCGCGACGAGCGCGGTCGAGTTCGCGTAGGCCCCCGCGGGAGGCGCGCGCTACAGCCAGCCGCGCCGCTTGAACGTCCGGAACAGCAGCAGCTCCAGGGAGATCATCAGGAGGATCACCAGCGGATACGACCACGTCCAGTGCAGCTCCGGCATGTGGTCGAAGTTCATGCCGTAGACGCCCGCGATCAGTGTCGGGACCGCGACCATGGCGGCGTACGCCGAGATCTTCCGCATGTCGTCGTTCTGCCGCACGCCCATCTGTGCCAGATGCGCCGACAGGATGTCCGAGACGAGCCGGTCCAGGGAGTCCACGGACTCGTTGACGCGCAGGAGGTGGTCGCTGACGTCGCGGAAGAACGGCCGCGCCGATTCGTTCACGAAGGGCACGGGTCCCATGGACGGGCCGGTTCCGGAAAGCTTGGCCAAGGGGGGCATCAGCGGGCCCGTGGCCCTGCGGAACTCCAGGATCTGGCGCTTGAACGTGTAGATCCTGGACGCCGTGTTGCGCGAGCCGCCCCCCTCCGGCGAGAACACCTCAGCCTCCAGCTCCTCCATGTCGGTCTGGAGCTCGGTCGCGACCTCCAGGTAGTGGTCGACGGTCGCGTCGGCGATCGAGTACAGGACCGCGGTGGGCCCGTGCCGCAGCACATCGGGATCGGCTTCGAGCCGCTTGCGTACGGCTTTAAGGGGCGCGCCCTCGCCGTGCCGGACGGTCACCACGAACGAGTCGCCCATGAAGAGCATGACCTCACCGGAGGACACCTTGTCGCTGTCCGGCTCGTACACGACCGGCTTGAGCACCACGAACAGCGAGTCGTCGTACACGTCCAGCTTCGGCCGCTGATGCGCCTTGAGCGCGTCCTCGACGGCCAGCGGATGCAGCCCGAACTCGTCGCTGACCCGCGCGAACTCGTCCTCCGTCGGTTCGTAGAGGCCGATCCAGACGAAGGAGTGACCCTCGACCCTGGCCTCGGCGAGCGCGTCGGAGAAGTCCGCGGGCCCTTCGGTCCTGCGCCCGTCGCGATAGATGCCGCAGTCGACGATCACCCTTCGCATTCTTCCCAGGTGGCGCCGGGCCCGCATGTCGCGAGGCGAGGGGGCGTCTGAAAGTTCCCGTGGAGCAAGGAGTGCCGGTCGTCGGGACGCCGCGGGGAACCTTCAGACACCCCCTAGGCTTGCCCGCATGCCCACGCTGATTCTCGTCCGGCACGGACGCTCCACCGCCAACACCGCGGGCCTGCTCGCCGGCTGGACCCCCGGTGTGTCCCTCGACGAGCGCGGCGCCGCGCAGGCCGCCGCGCTGCCGGGGCGGCTGGCCGCGGTGCCCCTCGCCGAGATCGTCACCAGCCCCCTCCAGCGCTGTCAGGAGACCCTGGCCCCGCTCCTCGCCGCCCGCCCGGAGCTCACCCCCCACACCGAGGACCGCATCGGCGAGTGCCACTACGGCGACTGGTCGGGCCGCAAGCTCGCCGAGCTCGTCGACGACCCGCTGATGGAGGTCGTGCAGCAGCACCCGTCGGCCGCCGCGTTCCCCGGCGGCGAGTCCATGCGGGCCATGCAGCACCGGGCCGCAGAGGCCGTACGCGAGTGGAACGCGCGCGTGGAGCGCGACCACGGCCCCGACGCCACCTACCTGATGTGCTCGCACGGCGACATCATCAAGTCGCTCGTCGCGGACGCCATAGGGCTTCATCTGGACCTCTTCCAGCGCATCTCCGTGGAGCCCTGCTCCGTCACCGCGATCCGTTACACCCGGCTCCGCCCCTATCTCGTACGCCTCGGCGACACCGGCGACTTCGCGTCGCTCGCCCCGCGCGAGAAGCCGGCCGAGGGGGACGCACCGGTCGGGGGCGGTGCGGGCGCCCCGTGATCGTCCGCCGCAGTAGGGTGAAGCCGTCGCAGTAACTGCAGTTGTTGCCGCGCCCGATCAAGCGGTCGGTCCCAGCAGTCGATTCCAATGGAGACAGGACGTGTCCCGTCAGGTGTTCCTCTACGACCCCCCGGAGCGCTTCGTGGCCGGCACGGTCGGGCTCCCCGGGCGCCGCACCTTCTTCCTCCAGGCCTCGGACGGCGCCCGTGTGACGAGTGTGGCCCTGGAGAAGACCCAGGTCGCCGCGCTGGCCGAGCGCATGGACGAGCTCCTCGACGAGGTCGTGCGCCGCAGCGGCGGGAACGCGCCCGTGCCCGCCGTCGTGCCCACGGAGATCCACGACACCGCGCCCCTGGAGTCGCCCGTCGACGAGGAGTTCCGGGTCGGCACGATGGCCCTCGCCTGGGACGGCGAGGAGGAGCGGATGATCGTCGAGGCGCAGGCGCTCGTCGAGCTCGACGCGGACACCGACGAGGACCTCGCGGAGGCCGAGGAACGGCTGCTCCAGGACGAGGAGAACGGCCCCCCGATGCTGCGGGTCCGGCTCACCGGCGTACAGGCGCGCGCGTTCGCCAAGCGCGCCCTGGACGTCGTGAACGCCGGGCGTCCGCCGTGCCCCCTGTGCAGTCTGCCGCTCGACCCGGAGGGACACGTATGCCCGCGTCAGAACGGATACCGGCGAGGAGCGTGACCGTCTCGGACACGGACCTCCTCATCAGGGGCGAGCTGGCGGTCCGGGGGCGCATCCGCGAGGCGTCGAACGCGGTGCTCCTGTGCACGGTCACCCACGAGGGCCGCGAGGCGTCCTGCGTGTACAAGCCCGTCGCCGGTGAGCGCCCCCTGTGGGACTTCCCCGACGGCAATCTCGCCCGGCGCGAGGTCGCCGCCTACGAGGTGTCCCAGGCCCTCGGCTGGAGCCTCGTACCGCCGACCGTCCTGCGCGACGGGCCCTACGGCGAAGGCATGTGCCAGCTGTGGATCGACCAGCCCGACGAGCCCGTCGAAGGCGGTGAGCTGCTCGCCCTCGTGGAGGGCGAGGAGCCGGGCGACGGCTGGAAGGCCGTCGGGTTCGCGGAGGTCGGCGAGGGGCGCACCGCGCTGCTCGTGCACTCCGACGACGTACGGCTGCGGCGCCTCGCCGTGCTCGACGCGGTGATCAACAACGGCGACCGCAAGGGCGGCCACCTCCTCGTCGACGCCGAAGGGCGCCTGTTCGGCATCGACCACGGCGTCTCCTTCAACACCGAGGACAAGCTGCGCACGCTTCTGTGGGGCTGGGCGGGGGAGCCCCTGACCGGGGAGGCGACCGAGGCCCTCAAGACGCTCACGGGCGCTCTGGGGACCGGGAAACCCCTCGCGCTGCGGCTCGCGGAGCTGATCACCGAGGCCGAGCTGCAGGCCGTACGCGCACGGGTCGACGCGATGCTCACGACCGGGAAGCACCGGGAGCCGAGCGGGGAGTGGCCCGCCATCCCCTGGCCGCCCGTCTGAGCCCACCCTTGTGCGCCCTGCGGTCCGCGCTGTCCGGGGGCGCATGTCAGCGGCTGCGGCTACGTTCGAAGAGACCCTCGAGGGGTCCCTGGAACGGAGGCCATGCCGTGAAACTGATCGTCGAGGACCGGATCGACCGGCCCGTGAAGGACGTGTTCAACTCCATCGTGAGCCCGGAGGGGCTGTCCAGTTTCTTCACGGCTGACGCCTCCGCCCCGATGATCCCCAACACCACGGTGACCTGGCGTTTCGGCCATGTCGACGCGACGTTCGACGTCGCGGTCGGGCCCGTGGAGACGGACCGGCTGATCTCGTGGAGCTGGCCCGGGGGAGACGTGACCATCGAGCTGGAGCGGGCCGACGACGGCGCGGCCACCCTTCTCACGATCACCGAGCAGCCCATGGGGCAGAGCCTGGAGGGCGCCGCGCGCGCCGTCGGGCAGACCCAGGGGTGGACATACTTCGTGACGGGGCTCAGAGCCCATCTGCTGCACGGCATCCGCCACTTCGGACTCTCGGGATCCATCCGTGCCACCGTCGAGGCCTGACATGGCACCCCGGCGGACCGCAAGAGGGCCTTCCCGGCCATCGGACCAGGTCCGGTTCGTATGCGGAAGCTCCGTCCGGTTAGGCTCATGGCATGCATGCCTGGCCCGCTTCTGAGGTCCCCGTCCTGCCTGGCAAGGGCCGCGACCTGAGGATCCACGACACCGCGACCGATGGCCTCGTCACCCTCGAGCCCGGTCCCGTCGCCCGTATCTACGTCTGCGGGATCACCCCGTACGACGCGACCCATATGGGTCACGCGGCGACCTACAACGCGTTCGACCTCGTTCAGCGCGTGTGGCTCGACACCAAGCGGCAGGTTCATTACGTCCAGAACGTGACGGACGTCGACGATCCGCTGCTCGAGCGCGCGATCCGTGACGGCGTCGACTGGACCGGACTCGCAGAGCGCGAGACCGCCCTCTTCCGCGAGGACATGACCGCCCTGCGGATGCTGCCGCCGCAGCACTACATCGGAGCCGTCGAGGCGATACCCGGCATCGTGCCGCTCGTCGAACGGCTCCGGGACATGGGCGCCGCCTACGAACTCGAGGGCGACGTCTACTTCTCCGTCGAGTCCGACCCCCACTTCGGCCAGGTCTCCCGCCTGGACGCCGCGGCGATGCGGCTGCTGTCCGCCGAGCGCGGCGGCGACCCGGACCGCCCGGGCAAGAAGAACCCGCTCGACCCGATGCTGTGGATGGCCGCCCGCGAGGGCGAGCCCAGCTGGGACGGCGGCTCGCTGGGCCAGGGGCGTCCCGGCTGGCACATCGAATGTGTCGCCATCGCCCTCGACCACCTCGGCATGGGCTTCGACGTCCAGGGCGGAGGGTCCGATCTGGCCTTTCCGCACCACGAGATGGGCGCCTCGCACGCGCAGGTGCTCACCGGCGAGTTCCCGATGGCCAAGGCGTACGTCCACGCCGGCATGGTCGCGCTCGACGGCGAGAAGATGTCCAAGTCCAAGGGCAACCTCGTCTTCGTCTCGAAGCTGCGACGCGACGGGACCGACCCGGCCGCGATCCGCCTCGCGCTCCTCGCGCACCACTACCGGGCCGACTGGGAGTGGACCGACCAGGTCCTGAGCGACGCTGTCGAGCGGCTTGGCCGGTGGCGTGCCGCCGTCTCCCGGCCCGACGGACCGTCCGCCGCGGCGCTCGTCGAGGAGATCCGCGAAGCGCTGTCGAGCGACCTCGACGCACCGGCGGCGCTGCTCGCCGTGGACCGCTGGGCCGCCCTTCAGGCGGAGCAGGGCGGTACGGACGAGGGGGCGCCCGGCGTGGTGTCCCGCGCGGTCGACGCCCTGCTCGGAGTGGCGCTCTAGACACCCGGGTCCCGGGCCCGGCCCCGGGATGCAAACAACCCCAACCGCCCCCGAACTCCACGGAGTTCGGGGGCGGTCACCTTTGCCCCGGGCCATGGCGGTCACAGTTAAAGGGCGGTGCACACCGTGTGTGCACCGCCCCTGCTGAGCCGTCGTCGCGCTACTCCGGCGAGTCCTCGGAGGAATCGTCCCCGGAGTCCGAGGACGTGTCCGTGTCATCCGTTCCGCCGGGGGTGTCCGTGCCCGGATCGGGGCGCTGGGGCCGCGGCGGCCGGGTGCGCTCGCTCGGGGTGTCCCGCAGGTACGACGCCGTGTCGCCACCGTCCGTCGCGTGGCCGGCCGGACCGCCCGGAGGGCCGCCGCCGTCCCTGCGCCGCAGATAGCGCTCGAACTCACGGGCGATCGCCTCACCGGACGCCTCGGGAAGCTCCGCCGTGTCCCGGGCCTCCTCCAGCGACTGCACGTACTCGGCGACCTCGCTGTCCTCCGCCGCCAGCTGGTCCACGCCCAGCTGCCACGCCCGGGAGTCCTCGGCCAGCTCGCCCAGCGGGATACGCAGGTCGATCAGGTCCTCCAGCCGGTTGAGCAGCGCCAGCGTCGCCTTCGGGTTCGGCGGCTGCGACACGTAGTGGGGCACCGCCGCCCACAGGGAGACCGCGGGGACGCCCGCGTGTGTGCAGGCCTCCTGGAGGATGCCGACGATGCCCGTCGGACCCTCGTACTTGGTCTCCTCCAGGTCCATGGTGCGCGCCAGGTCCGCGTCGGACGTGACGCCGCTGACCGGCACGGGCCGTGTGTGCGGGGTGTCGCCGAGCAGCGCGCCCAGGATGACGACCAGCTCGACGCCCAGCTCGTGCGCGAACCCGAGCAGCTCGTTGCAGAACGAACGCCACCGCATCGACGGCTCGATGCCCCGGACCAGGACCAGGTCGCGCGGCTTGTCGCCGCCGACCCTGACCACGGAGAGCCGGGTCGTCGGCCAAGTGATCTTGCGCACGCCGCCGTCGAGCCACACCGTCGGCCGGTTGACCTGGAAGTCGTAGTAGTCCTCGGCGTCGAGCGCCGCGAACACCTCGCCCTTCCACTCCTTGTCGAGATGCGCGACCGCGGCAGAGGCGGCGTCACCGGCATCGTTCCAGCCTTCGAACGCGGCCACCATGACCGGGTCGACCAGCTCGGGAACCCCCTCGAGCTCGATCACCCAGCGCCTCCTTCCGACGTTCCCCCAGTGCCCTGATGGCCTGGGGGGACCCCCCATCGCGTACCTGCCCACCTTACGGCGTCCGCGAGGGCCATCCGCAGCCCCCTTGTACGGGGGAGTGACCGGATCACTGCCCCACGATCCGCCCTCGCACTCCCCCTTCACGCCCGTAGCGGAACCCGTATCAGAGTGTCGAGCGCAGCCACTGCTCCACGCTCGCGATGTGCACCGTCGCCCACGACCGGGCCGCCTCCGCGTCACCGTCGCGCAGCGCCGCCAGGATCGCCCGGTGCTCGTGCAGGGTCCGGCTGACCGCGTCCTCCTGCGTCAGGCCACGCCAGACGCGGGCCCGGGTCGTCGGGCCGGACAGGCCGTCGAGGAGCGAGCACAGGACCGAGTTGCCCGAGCTCTGCACGATGCCGCGGTGGAACTCCAGGTCGGAGGCGACGAGTTCCTCCACCGAGGGCGCGGGGCCGAGCGCGTCCAGCTGGGCCGCGAGCGCGTCGAGCCGCGCCTCGTCGATCCGGGTCGCGGCCATCGCGGTCGCGGCCGGCTCCAGGATGCGGCGCACCGCGAGGAATTCGAGGACGGTGTCGTCGCGGTGGAAGTCGACGACGAAACTCAGGGCTTCGAGGAGGAGTTGGGGGTCGAGGCTCGTGACGTACGTCCCGTCGCCCTGCCGCACGTCGAGGATGCGGATGAGGGACAGGGCGCGGACGGCCTCGCGCAGGGAGTTGCGGGAGAGGCCGAGGTCGGCGGCGAGTTCGCTCTCCTTCGGGAGGCGGTCGCCCGGGCGCAGGGCGCCGGAGACGATCATGCCTTTGATCTTCTCGATGGCCTCGTCGGTGACGGCCATGGCGGCCTCCCTGTCCTCGGTTGGAGCGCCACCGTCTGGAGCGCCAATACCTCCGATGTATCGGCCCATTATGTGGGTAGTGAGGGGGTGCGCGGTGCCGGTGCCGGCGTACTCGTACCGGCACCGCGCCCGGACGTCAGCCCGCGGCGCCCGCCTGGGCCTGCGCGGCCGCCCGGTACATGCGGCGCAGGCGCACCACGCCCAGGTCGTGCTGGTAGAGGTTCTCGCGCTGGTCGGCGTCCGCCGGCATGGCCTCCAGCATCACGCGGTCCTGTTCGAGCACCTCCCAGTGGCGCTCCTCGATGAGGGTCTTGTAGAGGAAGCGCCAGGTGTCGCGCTGCCAGCCCTCGACCCGGCGGTAGCGCCAGAAGAAGACACCGCAGCGCTGCTCGTCGACCGGGCAGACCATGCCGACGATCCCGAACGGGCCGCCGGGACCGGCCGACGGCGGGTACGGAATCGACAGGTCGACCCAGTCGATGCCGGTGTGGCACAGCTCGACCCAGTCGAAGTTGACGCCCCGCTGGTCGGTCTTCTCGAAGAAGTAGCCCCGGTCGGTCTCCCGGATGCGGAACTTGGCGGTGGTGTCACCGTCGTACATGGTGTGCGAGTCGTGGTGCAGGAAGGCGCCGTGCATCGGGTCGAGGAGGTTCTCGACGGCGTAGCGCCACGGCACCTCCCACTCCGCGTAGCACAGGATCGCGTCGGTGCCGGGGTCGGTGAGCGGCTCGGGGAGCGTCAACTCGGCCGATTCCGGGTGCTGTTCGTCGCCGAAGTAGGCGAGGATCGCACCGCCGACCTCGCGCACGGGCAGCGACCTGACGAGCTTCTTGCCCTCCAGGTTGCAGCCGGGCAGGCCGGGCACCGAGGAGACGGTGCCGTCCCCCTCGACCTCGACGCCGTGGTACCAGCACGCCACCCGGTCGCCGAGGTGTTTGCCGAGCGACAGGGGCGCGCCGCGGTGCGGGCAGCGGTCCGCGAGCATGGACAGCGTGCCGTCGGAGCGGCGGAACAGGAGCCACTGCTCGCCGAGCGCGGTCACCTTGCGCATGGCGCCGGGCGCGACGAACGAGGACGGCACGACGGGGTGCCACTGGTTGCGCAGGCCCGTCGCATAGATGTGATCGGCGGTGGAAGCTGCCGAAGCGGTCGTCGTGGCGGTCATCAGGTCACGCTCCCAGTCGGTGCATCTCGGCGCGGAACGAGTCCTCGGTCCACGGGGCGCCGTCGGGGGCGTGGACCTGACGGGCGTTCAGCCCGCGGATGACATCAGCGAGTTCGTGGCCGTCCTTGGTGAAGACCTCTTCGAGGGTGGCGGCCAGCTTGTACTCGTAGGGGGTGGGTTCGTGCGTACGGGACTGGTGGACGTCCAGGTACGGCCAGGTGGTGGTCACACGTGCCTCCAGGGAAGGGGTTACAGGTCGAGGGCCAGGCGGCCGGAGGCGCAGCGCGAGACGCAGATCATCATCGAGGCGCCCGCGGCCCGCTCGGCATCGGAGAGCAGGAAGTCGCGGTGGTCGGGCGTGCCGTCGAGCACCCGGGTCTCGCAGGACCCGCAGATCCCGTCGCGGCAGGAGCTGGCCACATCCAGGCCCGCCGCCTCCGCCGCCTCCAGGATCGAGGTATCCGCGCCGACCGTGAGGGTGAGCCCGGAGGCGCGGCACTCGACCTCGAAGCCCTCGTCGTCCGCGGAGCGCTCGACGACCGGGGCCGCGAACCGCTCGACGCGCAGCCGGTCCGCCGGGCAGAGGGCCTCGATGGCGGCGAGCAGCGGCTCGGGCCCGCAGCAGTAGACGAGCGTCCCGTCCGGCAGCCCGTCGAGAGTGGACGCGAGGTCGATGTGGCCCTGCTCGTCCTGCGGCACCACCGTCAGATCGCCGCCCAGCGCGGCGAGTTCGTCGACGAACGCCATCGACGCACGGCTGCGACCGCCGTACACCATGCGCCACGCGGCACCCCGGCGCGCGGCCTCGCGGGCCATCGCGAGGATCGGCGTCACACCGATGCCGCCCGCGACGAAGACGTAGCCCGGCGCGTCCTGAAGCGCGAAGTGGTTGCGCGGCGCCGACACCGTGACCCGCCCGCCGGGGCGCAGCTTCGTGTGCACATGGCGCGAACCCCCGCGTGACGACGGTTCGTTGAGGACACCGATGCGGTACGACGTCGGGGTGCGCGGGTCTGAGCACAGGCTGTACTGGCGGACCTGCCCGCCCACGTGGACGTCGAGGTGCGCGCCGGGCTCCCACGCGGGCAGGGGCTTGCCGTCCGGGTGGGTCAGTTCGACGGACAGGACGCCGTCGGCCTCCCAGGTCATGCGGTGTACGAGGAGGTCCAGGAGGGTCTCGTCGGTTGCGGTCATGGCTGCGGGGCCTCCCTACGCGGTGGGGATCTTCACGGGCGGGGTGAACGGGTTCTTCATCGGGCCGAGCGACGCGAGGTCGACCTCGACGAGCGTCGGCCCCTCGGAGGCGACGGCCTCGGCGATGACGGGCTCCGCGTGCTCGGCGGCGGCGATCCGCAGATACGGCAACCCGCAGGCCCGGGCGAGGAGTTCGAAGTCGGGCGTGGCGAGGTCGACACCGGAGCGGCGGTCGCTGTGCCGGTCCTGCATGTTGCGCAGGACGCCGTAGCCGCCGTCGTTGAACACGAGGAGGGTCAGGCGCGGGCGCTCCTGGGCGAGGGTGAGCAGTTCGCCGAGGTGCACGGCCAGCCCGCCGTCACCGGCGATGACGACCGTGGGCGCGTCGGGCCTCGCGAGCGCGGCCCCGATGCCCATGCCGAGGCCCTGCCCGATGCCGCCGCCGCGCGGGAAGACGTTGTCGCGCGGGTCGTACATGTCGAGGAGCCGGTTGCCCCAGCTGCTGGACGGGATGGTGACGTCGCGGGCGACGACGGCCTCGCGTGGGAGCGCGTCCCGGATCGCGTCGCAGATGGCCGCCTGCGGGCCGATGTTGTCGTGCAGGGTGGCGCGCACGTCGTCGCGGACGGCGGTGACCCGCGCCGTCCAGCCCGGCTCGGCGGGCTTCGCGTACGGGAGGAGCCGTTCCAGTACGTCGGCGGCGTCGCCGTGGAGCGCGTGCCGGGCCGGGTACACGCGGCCGAGCGCGGCCGCGTCCAGGTCGATCTGGATGTGGGCGGCGGGGAGTTCGAGGCCGTAGTCGGCTGTCTCGTTGGACCGGAAGTGGGTGCCGATCGTGAGCAGCACGTCGGCGTCGGCGAGCAGGGCGCGCCCGGCCGGCGTCGTCGCGAAGTTGCCGACGACCTGCGGGTGGTCCTCGGGGACGGCGCCACGGCCGGAGTTCGACGTCAGGAGAGCGGCGCCGGTCGCGGCGAGCAGGTCCGCGAGCTGGGTACGGGCGCGCGTGGCACCGCCACCGGCCCAGATCACCGGGCGCTCGGCCGAGGCCAGCAGGGCGCCCGCGGCGGCGAGTTCGTCGTCACCCGGCGCGGGCACGGCGGCCTCCGTGAACTCCTCGACGGCGGTGTCGGTCTGGGCCGCGTACTGGAGGTCGACCGGCCACTCCACGCTCGCGGGGCCGCCCGGCGCGGTGAGCGCGGCGCGGGCCGCCTCGCGCAGGACGCGGCCCGCCGCGTCGGCGGACGGCACGGTCGCGGCGTACTTGGAGACCGCCGTCAGCATGCCCAGCTGGTCCTTGGTCTCGTGGATGAAACCGCGCCCGCTGCCCAGGAACTCCGACTCGACCTGCCCGGTGATGTGCAGGACGGACGTGCCGGACGCCAGCGACTCGATCAGGGAGCCGGCCGCGTTGCCCGCGCCCGTCCCGGTCGAGGTGAGGGCGCAGCCGAGCGTGCCGCGGGCCCTGCCGTAGGCGTCGGCCGCGTTGACGGCGGACGCCTCGTGGCGCACGGGCACGAACCGCAGCTCGCGGTCGACGGCCTCGACGAGCGGCAGGTTGTGCACGCTGACGATCCCGAAGACCGTGTCGATGCCCAGTTCCCGCAGAACGGCGACGAGGAGATCGCCTCCGGTGTCGTAACGCATGGTGGTCTCCTCAGAGGATGGAGCGGCCGACTCCGCCGCAGACGTCGATGCTGGTTCCGGTGATGTACGAGGCACGCGGCGAGAGCAGCGCGACGATCGCGTACGCGACCTCCTCGGCCCGGCCGAGCCGGCCGAGCGCGATCCCGCGGTCGGCGGCGAGCTCCGCCTGCCAGTCCTCGTAGGAGAGCCCGGACTCCGCGGCGGCGTGCCGGCGGGTCCACTGGCCCGTGTCGACGAGGCCGAGGCAGACCGAGTTGACGCGGATCCCCTCGGGGGCGAGCTCGGTGGCGAGGGACTTGGAGAGGTTGAGGATGCCCGCGCGGGCGGCGCTCGTCGTGATCAGCCGGGTCTCGGGCTGCTTGGCGAGGACGGCGTTGACGTTCACGACGGACGCGGCGTCCGAGGCGGCGAGGTGTGGGCGGGCGGCGTGCAGCGGGTTGAGGACGCCGGAGAACTTCAGCTCCAGCTCGTCGCGCCAGTCGTCGGCGGTCGACTCGTCGAGGCTCTTCATGCGGGACTGGCCCGCGTTGTTGACGAGCCCGTCGAGGCCCCCGAAGGTGTCGGCGGCATGCCGGACGAAGCCCTGTACGGCCGTCGCGTCCCGCACGTCGCAGACGCCGGTCAGGAGGCGGTCGCTGCCGAGGCGCGCCGCCGCCTTCGCGAGGCGGTCGGCGTCACGGCCACAGGTCGCGACGCGCGCGCCCTCGTCGAGCAGGGCGCGGACCGTGGCCAGGCCGACGCCCGAGCTGCCGCCGGTGACCAGGACGGTCCGGTCGGCGAGGCCCAGATCCATGATTGTGCACTCCTGTGGGTCAGTTCATCGTGAAGCCGCCGTTGACGGCGATCACTTGTCCGGTGAGATAGCGGGACTCCTCGCCGAGCAGGAAGGCGACGAGACCGATGAGGTCGCCGGGCTCCTGCGGCCGCGAGATGGCCCGGCCCGAGCGGTAAAGCTCGTGCCGTTCCTCGGGCACGGTCTCGGTGGCCTCGCACTCGGTGAGGCCGGGCGCCACCGCGTTGACGGTGATGCCCTTGTCGCCGAGCTCCCTGGCCATCGCCCGGGTCAGCGCGATGACCGCGCCCTTCGAGGCGATGTAGTGGGCGAGGCGGGGCGAGCCGTAGAGCGCGGCGTCCGACGCGACGTTCACGATCCGGCCCGGCGAGCCGAAGAGCGGGTACAGGGCCTTGGACACCAGCCAGGGGCTGCGGGCGTTGACCGTCATCAGGCGGTCCCACACCTCGACGTCGATGTCCTGGAACTCCTTGCCGCCGACGCCGTTGGCGAGAGCCGCGTTGTTGATCAGGCCGTACAGCGGACCCAGTTCCCGTACGCGAACGGCGAGTTCGTCGACCGACTCGGGGTCGGCCACGTCGCAGCGCACGAAGTGGGCGTCGAGTCCGTCACCACGCAGTTCCTCGGCCGCGTGGGTCCCGCGCTCGGTGTCGAGCTCGGCGACCACGACGCGGAAGCCGTCCTCGGCCGCCCGGCGGGCCATGGCCAGTCCCAGGCCACGGCCCGCCCCGGTGACGACGACGGTGCCGGCGCCCCCTGAGGGGTCAGTCACGGGTGACACCGTGCATCGGCGAGTGCTCCGGGTACGTCGGGACCTGCGGCTTCTGCGTGCCGATGACGACGCAGAACAGGGCGTCGGTGTCGCCCTCGTTCTTCAGGGACCGGGCCACGCCCGCCGGGACGACGATCATGTCGCGGTAGCCGAGGGTGCGGTACTCGACCTCGTCGGCGCCGCGGTGGATACCCACGCGGACCTGGCCCTCCAGGACGAAGAAGGCCTCCTCGACGTCGTGGTGGGTGTGCTCGGGGCCCTCGGCGCCGGGCGGGAGCAGCATGTTGGAGAAGGTGAAGCCGCCGGACGGGAGGATCCGGGAGTCGTTCTCGTGGTTGCCGGTGGCGCCGGAGCCGACGTAGCGGATCTGGCCGCGGCGGTACTGCGGGCCCGCCTTCTCCTGGAAGGAGAGCGTGTTGAAGTCCGCGACACGGGACTCCTTGGTGGCGATGAGCGAGTCGGTGTACTTGCCGAGGTCGCTGCCGTTGTCGTAGTCGGTGGTGGTCAGAGGCATGGCTGGACTCCTACTCGGGGATGCGGGCGGTGATGCGGAGGTGGGACAGGACCCAGGCGTCGAAGCGCGCGGGCTGTTCCTGGTTGGCCAGGTGACCGGCGTCCTTGACGATCACGTAGGCGGTCTTGTGAAGGGCGCCGGCGAGGACCTGAGAGGCCTCGACGCCGGTGACCTGGTCCTGGTCGCCGCACAGGACGAGGGTGGGCGCGGCGATCTCGGGCAGTTCGGGCCGCAGGTCGGCCGAGGCCATGGACTCGGCGGCGTAGGCGTAGCCGGGCAGCCGCACGGACGAGGCCATGGTGTCGACGACGCGCTGTACGAGTTCCTCGGGCGCCCCGCCGGACACGAGCCGCGGCCCGCGCTTCTCGGCGAAGGCGCGCGGTCCGAGCTCGGCCAGCTCGGCGGCCCGCGCCCGCATGCCCTCGGCCTTGGCGGGGTCGGTGCCGGAGCCCGCGCTGGAGTCGGCGACGACGAGGGACTCGACCAGATCCGGGTGGCGGGCCGCGAGCCGCAGCGCGATCACCCCGCCCCAGGAGACACCGAGGACGTGCGCGCGTCCGCCGCGCTCCCGGATGACCTCGGCCGCCGCGTCCGCGAACCCGTCCAGGTCCAACGGCCCTTCAGGATCCGGCGACTTGGCGTAGCCGGGCGCGTCCCAGGCCACGACCCGCGCGTACGCGGACAGCTCGGCGAGCTGCGGGGCGAACGCCGCCGACGAGGAGCCGATGCCGTGCAGGCACAGCAGCAGGGGGCCGTGGTCGCCCGCCTCCTCGACATGGACGGCGCTCACAGGATCTGGCCCGTCCGCCCGGCCAGCGCCGCCAGGCTGCGCAGCACCGCGTACGGCACGACCTGGCTGGTCGCGGGGTTGCCCGGGTCCGGCAGGTGCGCGACGTCGAAGCGGTACGCGCCGTGCGCGCCGGACGCCTCGACGACGTGCCGCGTGTGGCGGGCGCCGGGGTCGGCGACGACCCGGACCCGCACAGCGTCCAGGTCGCCGACGGCGAGGGCGACCGAGGCGGCCACGTTCGTCGACTTGGGGAACTTCACGGGGATGTCGCGCGCCGTGCCGGACATGACCTCGACGGGCCCGGTCGCCGTCCGCAGCCTGGACAGCAACTCCTCGTCCATCCAGGGCTGTTCGAGGGTGGACGGCAGCTTGGTGGTGGTGAGCCGCACCTCGTCGAGGGGGCCGAGGGAGCGCACCGCCTGGAGAAGGTCGAGGCCGCCGACCGCGCCGCCGGTGAAGTAGACCCGGCCGGGGCCCGCCGCGAGCAGCCGCTTGGACAGCTCGTCGTCGGTCAGCGCCCCGGTCGACGCGACGAGCAGATCGGTGCCGGAGGCGAGGACCCGCTCACCCCATTCCCGTACGACACCCTGCCCGGCCGCCTCGACGATGAGGTCGCAGCACTCCAGGGCCTCGTCGAAGGTCCGCTGGGGCGCGGGCGCCGTGTCGCCGAGGGGGCGGTTGTCGATGATGCACGTCAACTCGGCGCCGGGAACCTGCTGTTCGGCGAGTGCGGTGCCGACGACGCGACCGATCGCGCCCCAGCCGACGAGGCCGACCTTGCGTACCGTGCTCATGCGGGGACCTCCTGGGAGACGGATGTGTGCGGGCCGGGGTCCGGGGAGCCGGCCATGTGACAGCGGATCTCCTTCGACGGCGGGCCCGCCGTGCCCCACAGGTCGGACAGCTCGGGCACGCGCCGCCACACCCGCGCGATCCAGGCGTCCTCGACGATCTGCGCGACCTCGGACGTGTACTCGCACACGAGGCCGGACGGGTCGGTGAAGTAGGAGAAGGTGTTGTTGCCGGGGCCGTGGCGGCCCGGGCCCCACTGCGGGTCGATGCCGTGGTGCTTGAGCCGGCCGAGCCCCCGCATGAAGTGGTCGACCGAACTCATCTCGTACGCCACGTGGTTGAGGGAAGCCCACTCGGCCTGGTTGAACGCGATGCAGTGGTGGTCGGCGTTGCAGCGCAGGAACGCCATCTGGTGCTCGGACCAGTCGGAGACGCGCAGGCCGAGGACGTCGCAGTAGAACGCGACGGAGGCGTCGATGTCGGCGGTGTTCAGGACGGCGTGTGTGACGCCGACGGGTACGGCGGCGTCCCTGCCGCGCGGCGCGACCGCCTCCACCTGCGCGCTGATCTCCACGAGCCGCTGCTCGGGGTCGGTGAAGCGCAGGCCGTAGCCGCCGCCCACCTGGTCGAGCGGTCCGGGGCCGAAGACCGGGGCGATCCCGCGGGCCTCCAGACGCCGGGCCGCCTCGTCGACCTCGGCGGGCGTGGCGACGGCGAACGCGAGCCGGCCGAGCCCCGTGCGGTCCGCGCGGGTGAGGTGCAGGACGTGGTGCTCCTCGCCGGTGCCGCGCAGCCAGGCCGCCGCGCCGCGCTCCGCCTCGACGGTCCGCAGGCCCCAGACCTCCTCGTAGAAGTCGGCGGCCTCGGTGAAGGCGGGGGTGAGCAGCTCGACGTAGCGCAGGGAGCGCAGGCGGGCGACGGGTCCTGGCGATGGGTGGGGCATGAGTGTCTCCAGACGACGGGGCGGTCAGTTGGCCCAGGGCAGGGGCGCGTCCGAAGTGCCCCAGTACAGGGACTTCTGGCGCTGGTAGGCGCGGATGGCGTCGCGGCCCTTCTCCGTACCGAGACCGCTGTCCTTCATCCCGCTGAACGGGGTGGACGCGCTGAACTGCTTGTACGTGTTGATCCAGACCGTCCCCGCCTCGATCCGGCGGGCCAGGCGCCACGCGGCCCGGTGGTCACGGGTCCAGATCCCGCAGGCGAGCCCGTAGACGGAGTCGTTGGCCTGGCGGACCAGGTCGTCCTCGTCGTCGTAGGGCAGGGCGACCAGGACGGGTCCGAAGATCTCCTCCTGGCAGGTCCGTGAGGTGTTGGGGAGCCCGTCGAGGACGGTGGGCAGGTAGTACGCGCCGTCCCGGTACGTGTCGCCCTCGGGCGCCCGGCCGCCGCACAGCACCCGGGCGCCCTCGGAGCGGGCCAGATCGACATAGGCGGCGACGGAGTCCCGGTGCCGGTGGTGGACCAGCGGCCCGACCTGGGTTCCGGGGTCCGTGCCGGGACCGACGCGCAACTTGCTCACCCGCTCGACGAGTTCGCCGACGAAGCTGTCGTAGATCTCGCGTGCCACGAAGAGCCGCGAACCCGCGATGCACGACTGGCCGCTGGACGAGAAGATCCCGAACATCACGCCCGCCAGTGCCTGCTCGACGTCCGCGTCCGCGCGCACGATCGTCGGCGACTTGCCGCCGAGTTCGAGGGAGGCGGGGATCAGCTTCGAGGCCGCCACGGCCGCGATGGACCGGCCGGTCTCCGTGCCGCCGGTGAAGCCGATCCTGGTCACCAGGGGGTGGTGCACGATCGCGTCCCCGACGACCCGGCCGCTGCCGGGCAGGACCGACAGCAGGGCGGTCGGCAGTCCGAGTTCGCCGAGCGCCTGGTGGATCAGGCGCCCGAGCGCGAGGGAGACCAGCGGGGTCCAGGCGGCGGGCTTCAGCAGGACGGCGTTGCCGCCGGCGAGGGCGGGCGCGATCTTCTGCGCGTCGCTGGCGACCGGCGAGTTCCAGGGGTTGATCGCGCCCACGACGCCGATCGGCTCGTACACGCTCATCGTCACGTACGGGCCGCGGGACGGGGTGAGGGTCTCCTCGGCCGTCTCCAGGGCCGCCGCCATGTACCGGAAGGTGCCGGCCGCGCTGAGCGCGAGGGCCTTCGTCTCGGTGAGGGTCTTGCCGGTGTCGGCGGTCTGGAGGGCCGCGAGCTCGCCGGCGGCCTCCTCGGTCAACTCCGCGATCCGGTACAGGAGTCGGGCCCGCTGGTGGGGGAGGAGATCGCGCCAGGCCGGGTCGGCCACGGCGCGCGCGGCGGCCCGAGCGGCTTCGTCGACCTCGTCGGCGGACGCGGAGTGGACGGTGGCGAGCACCTCTCCGGTCGCCGGGTCGACGGTCTCGACCGCCTCGCCCGCGCCGCGTCGCCACTGGCCCGCGATCAGGATGTCGGTGGGGTGGTGAGGCACGGGCGGGACCTCCAGGCGGTCTACGGCCAACGGGTACGGGGGAGTTGGGCTCACCGAGGCGCTCACTCACGTTGGTTGCGCCTACCGGCTTGCTCAGTGCTAGAAATCTAAGCGCTTAAGTATTTTCCCGCAAGACCCTGCGGCGAAGTCGTCGCGCGACGGTGTCCGAGGTGGGTTACGTAAGGGTGACGGTGAGGTCACTTCCGATGTATCTAAGCCATTAATCATTGACCCCTTAGATAAGTCCTCTTAGTGTCTGCGCAACTCCTCTGTTCGCGTTGTCGCGGAAGGACCCCCTCATGACGACTGTGGCCGGCAAGTCAGGCCTCGGCTCGATAGCAGCCCGACTCGAACGACTCCCGCAATCCCGCTGGCACGTGAAGGTCCGGTTCCTGATCGGCGCCGTGACGTTCTTCGAGGCGTTCGACCAGCTCCTTGCCGCGTCCGCGCTGCCCGTCCTGATCAAGGACTGGCACCTGAGCACGGGCCAGGCCACCTTCGCGGTGACCACGGGCTCCGTCGGCATGCTGCTGGGCGCCCTGGTCGCCGGGTGGCTGGGCGACCGGATCGGCCGGGTGCGGACCGTGGCCCTCGGTGTCGCCGTCACCGCGCTCGGGAGCCTCGCCGTGGCCTTCTCGAACGGCATCGAGCTCTTCTCGCTCTTCCGCTTCGTCCAGGGTCTCGGCATCGGCGGAGTCGTCCCCGTGGCGGCCACGTACATCAACGAGATCGCCCGCTCCGACAAGCGCGGGCGCTTCGTACTGATCTACGAGATGATCTTCCCGGCCGGTCTGGCCGCGGCCACCCTCGTCGCCGTGTGGGTGGTGCCGAACCTCGGCTGGCGCGCGATGTTCGTGATCGGCGCCCTGCCCGTCCTGCTCGCCGCCGCCCTGCCCAAGCACGTCGCCGAATCACCGCGGTGGCTGCTCTCCCAGGGCCGCACCGAGGAGGCCGAGCGGGCCATCGCACGGATCGAGGAGGAGGTCGCCGCCGCCACCGGGGAACCCCTGCCGCAACCGGCCGCGGACCGGGCGGAGGAGACCTCCCGGGGCCGCCTGCGCGAGCTGTTCACCGGCCGCTACCTGCGCCGCACGACCGTGGTCTCCGGGCTCTGGTTCGTCGCGTACTACGTCAACCACGGCATCTCCACCTGGCTGCCGTCGCTCTACACCAAGAACTTCGGGCTCGACCTGACCACCGCGCTCGTCTACACGCTGCTCAGCAATGTGACGGGACTCCTCGGCACCCTCGCCGTCGCCCTCGTCATCGACCGCGTGGGCCGGCGCCCCGCCCTCGTGGCCGCACTCGGCGGCACCACCTTCACCCTCGCGACGCTCGCCCTGGTCGGCGTGACATCGGGCAGCCAGGTCGCGATCTTCGCCTCCTGCACGACGTTCTTCGTGTACGCGATCAACGCGGGCCTCTACCTCTACTCGCCCGAGCTGTACCCGACGCGCAACCGCGCCAAGGGCGCCGCGTTCGGCGGCCTCTGGAACCGCCTCGGCGTCATCCTGGGCCCGATCACGGTCGGCGCGATCATCGGCGGGGGCGGCAGCCTGACCCTTGTCTTCGCCCAGCTCGCCGGGGTGGCCGCGGTGGGTGCGGTGATCGCGCTGTTCGCGGTGGAGACGAAGGGGAAGACGCTGGAGGAGCTCAACTCCTGAGGGATGGTCAGGTGTTCGGCGTCGGTCTGTCGCGCGGGGGGTGCGACGGGGCCGGCGCCGTTCGCGTGCCCGCCGTGCGGGCTCAGCCCTGTTCCGCCGTGCGGGCTCAGCCTTGTCCCTCCGTCATCGACCGTCCCAAGCCGTCCAGCAGCGCCGCGAGTTGCCGCTGTTCGCCCGGCACCAGCCCCGCGAGCAGCTCCCGTTCGTGTGCGCGGCGCTCCTCGGCCACCCGGCCGACCAGGTCGGCCCCGGCCGGGGTGAGGCGGAGATGGACGATGCGGCGGTCCTGGCCGTCACGTTCGCGTTCGATGAGGCCGGCCTCCACGAGGCGGTCGGCCTGCTGGGTGACACCGCCCGCGCTGACCGCGCCGGCCGCAGCGATCTCGCCCATCGTGCGCCGGTACGGGGCGCTCGTCGCGTGCAGCGCGGACAGCACTTCGAAGGCGGCCAGGCTGATGCCGTGCCGCTTCACGACGCGGCCGATCAGGGTCCGGTAGTGCGCGGCGCAGGCGTTGAGCGCGGCGAACACGGCGGGGCCGGACGCGCCGGGGGCCTCGCGCACAAGCGGGCGGGGGGCTGCCGCGGGATCCGGTTCCGGGGCCCGCCGCTCCGGGATCCGCCCGGTCAGCGCCGCTGTCAGGACGTCCGCGAGGACGGGCTCCAGGGTGCCCGTCGGCACCGAAGTGGCCGGTTCGTGGGCGAACAGATAGCGCTCCATGATCACGCCGAAGAGGATGCTGCGGATCATGGCGATCCGTGCGTCCGCCGCGTCGCAGTCGCCGAGCAGTCGCCGCAGGGGCTCGCTCACCTGCCGGTCGAGGATCGTGGACAGCAGCTCGGCGCTGGGGGGATGGCTGAGCCCCGAGCGGATCAGCGCCGGCCAGGGGTCGTGCGCGGGGAGCCGGTCCCAGCGGTCGAGATAGTCGTGGGCGAGCGCGTGCGGCAGCTCCTCCCGGCCGACCGAGGGGTCGTCGAGCACGCCCTCGGTGACCCCGGTCCCGCCGCCGACCACCTCGCGGAACAGTCCGTCCTTCGAGCCGAAGTACGCCATGACCAGGCCGGGGGTGACGCCTGCCTCAGCGGCGATGGCCCGGATGCCGACCCCCTTGTAGCCCTGGGCCGCGAAAAGCCGACGCGCCGCCTCCAGCACGGCGCTGCGCCGACCCTCGGGGTCGTGGGAGCGGCCGCGACGGGGCTCGGGGGCGGTCCGGTCCGGGGTGCTGTGCTCTGCGTCCACGTGCCTCAGATTAAACGAGTGTTCAGAATGGGGTGTTCGGGCCGGTCGTGGCGGGCGACCGCCCAGGCCGCCGCCGTCGCCGTCGCCCGCCACTGCCGACGTGCCTGTCCGGAGCACTCTCGCGGGGTACGACCGGAACGGCCGTTCAAAAACGCCCGTTCAAAAATGGCTCACGACGCGTGCACCGGCCCCGCGAGGCCGCTCAGCGCCCGCCCGCTGCCGCCCCGCCGCACCGCGATGAGCTCCGCCGCGATGGACACGGCCGTCTCCTCCGGCCCGCGCCCGCCCAGATCGAGGCCGATCGGAGAGCGCAGTCGAGCGAGTTCGGCCTCGCCGAGTCCGGCGGCCCGCAGCCGTGCCAGCCGGTCCTCGTGGGTGCGCCGGCTGCCCATGGCGCCCACGTACCCGGCCCGACTGCGCAGCGCCAGTTCGAGGACGGGCACGTCGAACCGGGCGTCATGGGTCAGCACGCACACGGCGGTGGCCGCGTCCACCTGGTCCTCGTGTGCCGCGAACCAGCGGTCCGGCCAGTCCACGACGACCTCGTGCGCGTCGGGGAAACGGGCGGCCGTCGCGAAGGTCGGGCGGGCGTCGCACACGGTCACCCGGTGTCCGAGCAGCGCTCCGATCCGTACGAGGGGGCGTGCGAACTCGACCGCCCCGCACACCAGGAGGTGCGGTGGCACCCCGAAGGCCTGCACGAACAGTTCCCGCTCGGGCGCGCACGACGGGTCCGAGCCCGGCTCGCCGACGCGTATGAGGCCGCTCGTGCCGCGGGCGAGCAGCGCTTCGGCCGCCTGAGCCGCAGCCCGGTCGAGCCGTGCGTCGCCCAGCGTCCCGCTCACCCCGGACGCACCGGCGGCGAGGCTTCCCGGCCCGCCCTCCGCCGGCGTCACCAGCGCCACCGGGACATGGGCCGCGAGGTCGGCGGCCACCCGGGCGAGCGGTGCGTCGCCGGTGACCTCGCGTATCAGCACCTCTATGGTTCCGCCGCAGGTCAGACCCACCGAGAAGGCGTCGTCATCGCTGACCCCGTACGTCTCGCGGGCGGGCCCCGCACCGGCGAGGACGTCCTCCGCGACCGCGCACACCGCGGCCTCCACACAGCCGCCGGAGACGCTGCCGACGACGCGGCCGTCCTCGGCGACCAGCATCGACGTGCCCGCAGCGTGCGGGGCGGAGCCCCAGGTGCGGACGACCGTCGCCATCGCGAAGCGGGTCGTGGAGGCCTGCCACGCGGCTGCCTGGTCGATCACGTGTCGCATGTCGCTCACCTCGAGCACATCGAATCGGCTGCACCCTCTTGCCAAGAAGAAACTTTAGTGTAAATCATTTTAGGCGTTAGATAGATGCGTCGACCCGAGAGGCCTGGTGGAAGCCGGTTGAAACCGACACCCTTTGACTACAGCGCTCCAGGCAGCGTCGCCGAGGTGCTCGCCCTCCTCGCCGACGAGGAGCGGGAGGCCAAGGTCCTGGCCGGCGGCCAGTCCCTGATCCCCATGCTCAGCATGCGCCTCGCCCGCCCGGGACTGCTCGTCGACATCACGCGGGTCCCCTGCCTCGACCGCCTCTACGTCGACGCGTCGGGCGCCCTGCACGTCGGCGCCGCCGTCCGCCAGTCCCGGGCCGCGGACGACCCCGCGGTGCACGACGGGTGGCCCCTGCTCGCGGCGGCGATCCGGCGCATCGGGCACCCGCAGATCCGCCACCGCGGCACGGTCTGCGGCAGCCTCGCGCACCACGACCCCGCCGCCGAACTGCCGACCGCCGCGCTCGCCCTCGACGCCCGCTTCGTGATCGCCGGACCCGGCGGCACCCGTACCGTCGGCGCCGCCGACTTCTTCGTGGCCACTTTCCAGACCGCCGTGGCACCGGACGAGCTCCTCACCGAGGTGGTCCTGCCGCCGCGGGCCGGTGACGGCTGGGCCTTCGAGGAACTCGCCCGCAGACATGGTGACTTCGCCACAGTCGGCGTCGCGGTCACCCTGCGCCGGGCGCCGGACCGGCGCACGGTCGCAGCCGCCCGCGCGGTCTTCTGCGGCGCGGGCCCCGTCCCCGTCCGCCTGCCCGCCGTCGAGGAGGCGCTGACCGGGACCGACGCGGGAGCGGCGGCCCTCGACGCGGCCGCGTCCGCCGCGCTCGCCGGGCTCACACCCGCCGACGACGTCCACGCCACGGCCGCCTACCGCCGCGAGGCCGCCGCCCATCTCCTCGTCCGTGCCTGCACCCTCGCCTGGGAGCGCTGCTCATGACCACCTACCTCGCCACCCCCGACCCGGCGACGGCCACCCACGCCGCCCCGCCGCCGCTCGCCGAACCCTCCGGCTGGCACGAGATCCGCCTCACCGTCAACGGCGCGCCCGTGACCGCCCAGGTGGAGTCCCGGCTGCTGCTCAGCGACTTCCTGCGGGACCGGTTGCGCCTCACCGGCACCCACGTCGGCTGCGAGCACGGTGTCTGCGGTGCCTGCACCGTCCTCGTCGACGGGGAGCCGGCCCGCTCCTGCCTGACCCTGGCCGTGCAGTGCACGGGCGCCGAGCTGCGCACGGTCGAGGGCCTCGCCCCCGGTGACGCCCCGCTCACCCCCGTACAGCGGGCGTTCCACGAGTGCCACGGGATGCAGTGCGGCTTCTGCACCCCCGGATTCGTGATGACGGCGACCGCGCTGACCGAACAGCCCGAGCGGCCCGACGCTGCTGATGTCGCCGACGCCCTCAGCGGACACCTGTGCCGCTGCACGGGGTACCGCAACATCCGCCGTGCCGTGTGCCAGGCGCTGGACGAGCGCTTCGCCGGCGGCCCCGCCGGGCGGGGGGAGTGACCCGTATGTCCCACGGACCCCAGCAGCCCACGCCGGACGGCGGCCCCTGGACCGGCCGCCCCGTTCCGCGCGTCGAGGACGACCGCCTCCTGCGGGGCAACGGCCGCTACGTCGACGACGTCGCCCTGCCCGGTGCCGCCGAGGCCGCCTTCCTGCGCAGCCCGCACGCCCACGCCCGCATCCGGTCGGTCGACGTCACCGCCGCGCTCGCCGCCCCCGGGGTCGTCGCCGTCTGGACCGGCGCCGACGTGGCCCACCTGCCCGCCATGCTCAACAGGGAGGAGCTGCGCACCCCGCCCGGCCTCGCCGAACTCCTCGACCCGTACGTCGCGATCACCCCGATGCCGCTCCTCGCCACGGACAGGGTCCTCTACGTCGGCCAGCCCGTCGCGGTCGTCCTGGCCGAGAACCGCTACCTCGCCGAGGACGCCCTCGAACTCGTCGACGTCCGCTACGCGCCCCTGCCCGTCCTCGTCGACCCCGACCAGGCGCTGACCGACGGCGCGCCGCTGCTCCACGACGAGCTGCGCGACAACACCGCCGTCGCCGTGGCCACCAAGGTGGGCGACCCCGACGCGGCGTTCGCCTCGGCCCACACCGTCGTCAGTGAGGAGTTCCGGGCCCACCGCTATGTCGCCTCGCCCATCGAGACCCGCGCGGTCTCGGCCCAGGTCGACCCGTACAGCGGCGAGCTGACCGTCTGGTCCAACACCCAGACCCCGCACCGGGTGCGGGAGGCCACGGCGCACACGCTCGGCCTCGACGCGGAACGCGTCCGCGTCATCGCCACCGATGTCGGCGGCGGCTTCGGACAGAAGGGCATCCTCTACGTCGAGGAGATGCTCGTCCCGTACGCGGCCCGCGTCCTGGGCCGCCCCGTGCTCTGGCGCGAGGACCGCAACGAGAACCTGACGGCCTCCTCGCACGCCCGAGAGCAGATCCACCGCATCGAACTGGCCGCGGACGCGCAGGGCCACCTCCTCGCCGTACGCGACCGCATCACCGTCAACTTCGGCGCGTACAACATGACCGGCCTGGTCGTGCCCTACAACTCGGTGTGCCACCTCCTGGGGCCCTACCGCGTGCCGCACGTGGACATCGACGTCGTCGGCGTCCTCACCAACACCACCTTCGCCACTCCCTACCGGGGAGCGGGCCGCCCCGAGACCGTCTTCGCGATGGAGCGTGCGATGGACCGCCTCGCCGCCGAACTCGGCCTCGAACCCGCCGAGTTGAGGGCCCGCAACCTCGTGGGTCCCGACGAGATGCCCTACGCGACGGGCCTCGTCGACCGCTCCGGCAAGCCGCAGTCGTACGACTCCGGGGACTTCCCCGAGCTGCTGCGGCGCGCCGTCGCCAAGGCCGATGTCGAAGGGGTGCGCGCCCGGCAGCGCGAGGGCGCCCGCGACGGCAGGCTCGTCGGGGTCGGCTTCGCGATGTACATCGAGGCGACGGGACTCGGCCCGTTCGAGACCGCGCGCATCGACATCGCGCCCAGTGGCCGGGTCAAGCTGGCGATCGGCGCGCCTTCCCAGGGGCAGGGACATCGCACGTCCATGGCGCAGATCGCCGCCGACGCGATAGGGGTGCCCTTCGACGTCGTCGACGTGGTGGGCGGGGACACCTCCGCCACCCCGTTCGGCGTCGGCACCATCGCCAGCCGGGCCCTCGTCAACGCGGGCAACGCCACGCACCGGGCCGGCCGCCTCGTCCGCGAGAAGATCATCGAGGCCGCGGCCCGCCGGCTCGGTGTCCCCGCCGACGCCCTCGACCTGCGCGAGGGCGTCATCACGTCCAAGACCGCCGAGGAGCCGGCCCTCACCCTGTCCGAACTCGCCGGCCGGGCCCCCCTCCCCGGCACCCCCGAGCCCACCGACGGCCGGCACGGCACCGAGCTCAGCGAGACCGTGCACTTCCGCCCGCCCGGCTTCGCCGTCTCGAGCGGCGCGCACGCCGTCGTCGTCGAGGTCGACGAACACACCGGCGAGACCGAGATCCTGCACTACGTGGCCGTCCACGACGCGGGCGTCATCGTCAACCCGATGATCGCCGAGGGTCAGGTCACCGGCGGTATCGCCCAGGGCATCGGCGGCGCGCTCTACGAGGAGATGGTCTACGGCCCCGACGGCCAGCCCCGTACCGGCACCTACATGGACTACCTGGTGCCGACCTCGTCCGAGATACCCGACCTCGACCTCGACGAGATCCACTCCCCGAGCCCGATGAACGACCTCGGCGTCAAGGGTCTCGGCGAGGGCGGCGCCATCGCCCCGCAGGCCGTCATCGCAAACGCCGTCGAGGACGCGCTGCGCCCCTTCGGCGTGGTGGTCCGGCGCGGTCCCCTCTCACCCAGCCGCGTACGCGACCTGCTCCGCGAGGCCGGCCGGCCCACGGCCGCCCGCTGACCCGGCTCCGCTCCACCCCGACGATCGGACACCCACCCATGCGACTCGACCACTCCTTCACCGTCCCGGCCGCGCCGGACGACGCGTGGAAACTCTTCCTCGACCTCGGCCGTGTGGCCCCCTGCATGCCGGGCGCCGTGCTCGACACCCTCGACGGCGACGCGTTCACCGGACGCGTCAAGGTGAAGGTCGGCGCCGTGCAGATGAGCTACCGCGGCGAGGGCACCGTGACCCGCGACGAGAGCGGCCGCTCGATGGTCCTCGACCTCAGCGGCAGCGAGACCCGGGGCGCGGGCACCGCGTCCGCCACCGTCACCGCGTCCCTCACCGCCGACCCGGCGGGCACCCGGGTCCGCGTCCGCACCGACCTCGACATCACCGGCCGCCCCGCCCAGTTCGGCCGCGGCATCATGACCGAGGTGGGCGACCGCATCGTGCGGCAATTCGCCGACCGCCTGCAGGAGTTGCTGAGGGAACCGGCCACCATGGAACCGGCGGCGGCGCTCTCGTCCCCGGCCCGCGAGCCCGAGGCGGTGGATCTCGGCGCGGCCGCGCTGCCCGTCCTCCTTCGGAAGGCCGCCGTCCCGGCCGCGGCCGTGCTCGTCACGATCGCCGTGATCCGCCTCTTCGCCCGACGCGCTTCCACCCCCCGATCCCTTCAGGGGTAGGATTTTCAGGGGCGTAGGACATCGCGTCACGCCCGGGAGCGGCCGAGGGGACGGGGATGACTGAACGGAAGGCGGCACGGCGTGATGCCGTGGCGGAGGTCATCGAGGACTGGGCGCGTGAGCGGCCCGAGCTGGACACGACCCCACTGGAGGTCCTCGCCCGGCTGCACCGCTCGTTCCTGCGGTACAACACCAAGCTCATCGCGTCGATAGAGCGGCACGGGCTCTCCGTCGCCGGATTCGACGTGCTGACCGCGCTGCGCCGCTCCGGCGAGCCGTACCGCCTGACCGCGGGGCAGCTCGCCGACCAGGGGCTCGTCTCGTCGGCCGGGGTCACGCTGCGCATAGACCGCCTGGAGAAGGACGGCCTGATCGTCCGGGAGCGCGACGCCGGTGACCGCAGGGTCGTCTACTCGCGGCTCACGGACGAAGGGCTCGCCAAGGTCGACGAGGTCTTCACCGAGCACCTCGACAACGAACGCCGGATGCTCGGCGAGCTCTCCCCGGCAGAGCGCCGCCAGCTCGCGCGGCTCCTGCGCAAGCTGGAGAACTCCATCCTCGCCTCGGACACCCCGGACGAAGCGGCTTCTTAGCGACGAAGCGGTTTCCCGGCGACGATGCGGTTTCCCGGAACGGGGGCGCTCACTCCCACAGGGAGCTGGGCGCCTCCCTCCTGATCACCGGCGCGATCTCCTCGGCGAACCGCTGGAGCGTCTCGACCTGCTCGCCCGTCCCCTGCCCGAAGGTGTCGACGGTGACCGACTGGAGGTCGTGCCGGTACACCTCGTGGTAGCCGAGGATCTTGTCGATGATCTGCTGCGGCGAACCGATCAGCTGGGGCCCGTCCGCGATGGCCTCCTCGATCGTGCGGAACGGCGTGTTGTACCCCGCCCTGCCCTCCAGGTGCGGCTTGAAGGACTGCGCGACCTTGGCCTCGTACAGCTCCTTGAAGCGCGCCACCGCCCGCTCGTGCGAGTCCGCGATGAGCAGGCCGCCCGAGCCCGCCGCGACGTGCGCCCGTGCCGGATCGTGCCCGTACGCCTCGAACCGCTCCCGGTAGTGGTCGATGAGCTTCGCGTAGGCCGCCCGCGGCTGGATGGCGTTGGCCGTGAACAGTGGATCACCGTGCCGGGCCGCCAGCTCGGGGGAGTTGAGCGAGGTCGCCGAGCCGTGCCAGACGCGCGGCCGTCCGTCGTACGGGCGCGGCACCGTCGTCACGTTCTTCAGGGCGGGCCTGAACTCCCCTTCCCAGTCGACGCCTTCCTCGCTCCACAGCCGCCGAAGGAGCTCGTACTTCTCCCTCTGGAGGTCCCACTGCCGCTCCTCGTCGAGCCCGAAGAGGTCGAAGTGGCCGGCTTCGGCGCCCTTGCCGATGACCAGCTCGACGCGACCGCGGGAGAGTTGGTCCAACGTCGCGTAGTCCTCGGCGACCCGCACCGGATCGAGGATCGCGACGACCGTCACGCCGGTCAGCAGCCTGATACGGGACGTACGGGCGGCCAGCGCACCGAGGATCACCGTCGGGCTCGACGAAAGGAACGCCCCCGCGTGCCGCTCGCCGACCGCGTACGCGTCGAAGCCGAACTCCTCCGCCGCGACACCGACGTCGACGACCTGCGTCAACCGGTCGGCGGCGGAGGGGAGTTCACCGGTGAGGGGGTGCGGCGCATGGCCGATGATCGACAGGACCTGGAACTTCATGCGTCCACTCTCGCGCCCGGGCATTGCGGGCGTATGTACGCGGCATGGCAGTGCACCAGGACATGCGAGAGGGGCGGCACCCCCCGTGGGAGCCGCCCCTCAAGTCACGTGAATCCAGGGGTGCCTACTTCTTGTCGAGCACGTCCTGGACCTTGGCGCGCACGTCGTCCGTGGCCAGGCCGCGGATCGTCAGCGTGGTGCGGCGGCGCAGCACGTCGTCCGCCGTCTCGGCCCACTCGTGGTCGCGGGCGTAGGCGACCTGCGCCCAGATCTCCGGGGCGTCCGGGTGGACCCGCCGGCCGAGCTCCGGGTTCTCGTTGGCCATCCGCGCGATGTCGAAGGCCAGCGAACCGTAGTGCGTGGCCAGGTGCTTGGCCGTGTCGGCCGCCATGCGCGGACCCGGGGCCGGGTTGTCGACCAGGAGGCGGTGCGCGACGGCGCGCGGGTTGGCGACACCCGGCAGCGGCATCCGCTTCGGCAGCTCCTTGACCGGCTCGAAGTCCTCGCCCAGCGGGTGGCCCGGCAGGGACTCCAGCTTCTTCATCACCGTGCGGCCGATGTGGCGGAACGTCGTCCACTTGCCGCCGGCGACGGACAGCATGCCGCCGCGGCCCTCGGTGACGACCGTCTCGCGCTTGGCCTTCGACGTGTCCCCGGGCCCGCCGGGCAGCACGCGCAGACCCGCGAACGAGTACGTGATCAGATCCCGCTTCAGCTGCTGGTCCCGTACCGAGAAGGCCGCCTCGTCGAGTATCTGGTCGGTGTCCTTCTCGGTGACCGACACGTCGCGCGGGTCACCCTCGTACTCCTCGTCGGTCGTGCCGAGGAGCAGCATGTCCTCCCACGGCAGAGCGAACGTGATGCGGTACTTGTCGATCGGCGTCGCGAGCGCGGCCTTCCACGGGGAGGTGCGCTTGAGGACGAGGTGCGCGCCCTTGGAGAGGCGGATGGAGGGGGCCGCGTTCGGGTCCTCCATGGCGCGCAGGTGGTCGACCCAGGGGCCGGTCGCGTTCAGCACGAGCCGGGCGTTCACGCCGAACTCCTCGCCGTCGACGCGGTCCTTGAGGTCCGCGCCCGTGACCCGGCCCCGGGTGAAGCGCAGGCCCGTGACCTCGGCGTGGTTGAGGACCACGGCGCCCGAGTCGACGGCCGCGCGGACCGTCATCAGGGCCATGCGCGCGTCGTTCATCTGGTCGTCGCCGTACACGGCCACGGCCTTGAGGTTCTCCGTCCGCAGCTCGGGCACGTCCTGCTGTGCCTTCGCGGGGGAGAGCAGGTGCCCGACACCGTCACCGAACGCCGACAGGGCGCTGTACGCGAACACGCCCGCGCCCAGCTTCGCGGCGCCGTGCGGGCCGCCCTTGTAGACGGGCAGGTAGAAGGTGAGCGGGTTGGCGAGGTGCGGTGCCACCTGACGCGACACCGCACGCCGCTCGAAGTGGTTCTCCGCCACCAGCTTCACCGCGCCGGTCTGCAGGTAGCGCAGACCGCCGTGGAGGAGCTTGGAGGAGGCGGAGGAGGTGGCGCCGGCGAAGTCACCGGCGTCCACCAGGGCCACCCGCAGTCCCGACTGCGCGGCATGCCAGGCGGTGGAGATGCCCAGGATTCCGCCGCCGATCACCAGGAGGTCGTACTGCGCCTTGGAGAGCTGCTCCCGGGTCTCGGCGCGGCTCGCTGCCTTGAACGACGCAGTCGAGCCGACGGCCGGATGCGTCCCGAGGGCAGGGACGCTCTGCAGGGTGGTCATGTCTTACTCCTCGCCACTTTCGTCGAGCCAGCCCATGGAGCGTTCAACGGCCTTGAGCCAGCTCTTGTACTCACGGTCGCGCTTCTCCGCGGCCATGTTGGGGGTCCACTCGGCGGCCCTGCGCCAGTTGGCGCGCAGCTCGTCGGTCGAGGACCAGAAGCCGACGGCGAGACCGGCGGCGTAGGCGGCACCGAGGCAGGTGGTCTCGGCGACCATCGGGCGCACCACAGGGGCGTCCACGAAGTCCGAGAGCGTCTGCATCAGCAGGTTGTTGGAGGTCATGCCGCCGTCGACCTTGATCGCCGCGAGCTCGACGCCGGAGTCCTTCGTCATGGCGTCGGTGATCTCACGGGTCTGCCAGGCGGTGGCCTCGAGCACGGCGCGCGCGAGGTGCGCCTTGGTGACGTACCGGGTCAGGCCGGCGATCACACCGCGGGCGTCGGAGCGCCAGTACGGGGCGAACAGACCGGAGAAGGCCGGCACGAAGTACGCGCCGCCGTTGTCCTCGACCGACGACGCCAGCGTCTCGATCTCGGCGGCGGTGGAGATCAGGCCCATCTGGTCGCGCATCCACTGCACCAGCGAACCGGTGACGGCGATCGAGCCCTCCAGGGCATAGACCGCCTTCTGGTCGCCGATGCGGTAGCCGACGGTGGTCAGCAGGCCGTTGTACGAGTTGACGGGCTTGTCGCCGGTGTTCATCAGCAGGAAGGTGCCGGTGCCGTACGTCGACTTGGCCTCGCCCTCGGAGAAACAGGTCTGGCCGAACAGGGCCGCCTGCTGGTCGCCGAGCGCGGACGCGACGGGAATGCCGCCGAGGAGTTCGCCGAGAGGGCCGCCGCTGACCTCGCCGTACACCTCGGCGGACGAGCGGATCTCCGGCAGCATGGCCAGCGGGACGCCGATGGACTCGGCGATCTTCGCGTCCCACTCCATGGTGTGGAGGTTCATCAGCATGGTGCGGGAGGCGTTGGTGACGTCGGTGACGTGCTTGCCGCCGTTGACACCGCCCGTCAGGTTCCAGATGACCCAGGAGTCCATCGTGCCGAAGAGGATGTCGCCGGCCTCGGCGCGCTCCTTGAGCCCCTCGACGTTGTCGAGCAGCCAGCGGGCCTTGGGACCCGCGAAGTAGGAGGCCAGCGGGAGGCCCGTCTCGCGGCGGAAGCGGTCCTGGCCCACATTGCGCCCGAGTTCCTTGCACAGGGCGTCGGTGCGGGTGTCCTGCCAGACGATGGCGTTGTGGACGGGCTCACCCGTGTTCTTGTCCCACAGCAGCGTCGTCTCGCGCTGGTTGGTGATGCCGATGGCCTTGATGTCGTCCCGGGTGATGCCGGCCTTCGTGACGGCCCCGGCGACGACCTCCTGGACGTTGGTCCAGATCTCGGTCGCGTTGTGCTCGACCCAGCCCGGCTTCGGGAAGATCTGCTCGTGCTCCTTCTGGTCGACGGAGACGATCCGGCCGTCCTTGTCGAACACGATGCAACGGCTGGAGGTGGTGCCCTGGTCGATCGCTGCGATGAACGGGCCCGCGGTGTGTGCGTCGGTCACGGTCTGCTCCTGGAAGTTCTCGGTGCGGCTCTGGCGGAGGGTGCGTAGGGGGGTCTGTCGCCTACTTGAAGGCGATGTTGTAGAGACCGCCCGCTATGGCGCCGCCGATGAGAGGGCCGGCGACCGGGATCCAGGCGTACGTCCAGTCGGAGCCGCCCTTGTTCGGCAGGGGCAGCAGGGAGTGCACGATGCGGGGTCCGAGGTCGCGGACCGGGTTGATCGCGTAGCCCGTGGGCCCGCCGAGGGAGAGGCCGATACCGACCACGACGAACGCGGTGACCATGGCGCCGAGGACGCCCAGGCCGTTGCCTCCGTCATTGAGGCCCTGCGTGAGGATGGCCAGGACGAGCACGACCGTGGCGATGATCTCCGTGATGAGGTTCTGCGCCACGTTCCGGATCTCAGGACCGGTCGAGAAGATGCCGAGCACCGGGCCCGCCTTGGGCGAGACCTTCTCCTGGATCATGCCTTCCTCGGCCGGCGGGGCGGCGAGGATCTCCGGGTCGGTCAGATGCGCGTGGAACTGGCCGTAGTACGTCGCCCAGACCAGCAGGGCACCGATCATCGCGCCCAGGAGCTGCGAGCCCAGGTAGAGCGGAACATCGCTCCACTTGGTGCCGCCCTCGATGGCGAGACCGATGGTGACCGCCGGGTTCAGGTGGGCGCCTGACACGCCCCCTGCCAGGTAGGCGCCGGTCAGTACGGCGAAGCCCCACCCGAAGGTGATCGCGAGCCAGCCGGCGTTGCGCGCCTTTGAGTTCTTCAGCGTGACGGCGGCGCACACGCCACCGCCGAGCAGGATGAGTACGGCGGTACCGATGGTCTCGCCGATGAAGATGTCGGAGCTGGACACCCGCGACTCCTTTGTCCTTCGTCCAGGGAAGCCGAACCCCGGGTCCCTCTCCGGTGGTTCGCGCCCTCAGGTGAGGGCGTTTTCGGCCCTGGCTTGCCACACTCTAACGCCTGTTGCCGGTAGGTGTTCGACAATGCCGACCGATGGACGCGAGTCTCACCCCGGGGTTACTTACTAGTCAATGGTTTCGGTTATCGAAAACTCGATCGTTATTGATCGGGTCGGGCTATCGGTTGCGTGTCTGGACTGCACGTCCGTCGATCGTGGCCCGTAAAGCTGCGGCCTGCACGCTGAAACGGCGAAGGCCCCGCCGGGAAGCGGGGCCTTGCGTTCGTCCGGAGTGCGCCCTCGAGGCGGCGCGGGCGCTCAGAAGCGGCTGGCGCCCAGGTCCCGGGAGACGGCGCGGGCGCAGTCCCGCACGGCGGCGACGAGCTCGGGGCGCAGGTCTCCGTCGACGCACACGCGCTCCACGGCGCCGGTTATGCCGACCGCGCCGACCGGCATGCGCCGCCGGTCGTGGATCGGGGCCGCGACGGAGGCGACGCCCTCCCAGGTCTCCTCGACGTCGTCCGCGTAGCCGCGCGCGCGGGTCAGGTCGAGGAGCGTCTCGAACTCCACGATGTCGCTCACGGTCCGCCCGGTGAACGCCTTGCGGTCCACCTCGACCACCTCGCTGTGCGCCACCGGGTCGTACGCCGAGAGGACCTTGCCGAGCGCCGTGGAGTGCAGCGGCTGCATCGCCCCGACCTCCAGGACCTGACGGCTGTCGTCGGGCCGGAACACGTGGTGCACGATCAGTACGCCCTGCTGGTGCAGTACGCCGAGATAGACGCTCTCGCCGCTGGAGCGCGCCAGGTCGTCCGTCCACACCAGCGCGCGCGCCCGCAGCTCGTGCACGTCCAGATAGCTGTTGCCCAGGCGCAGCAGCTCCGCGCCCAGCTGGTAGCGGCCCGACGGGGCGTCCTGCTCGACGAAGCCCTCGTGCTGCAGCGTCCGCAGGATGCCGTGCGCCGTGCCCTTGGCCAGCCCCAGTGCGGAGGCGATGTCCGAGAGGCCGAGCCGGCGCTCACCGCCCGCAAGGAGCCGCAGCATGGCGGCTGCCCGCTCGAGTGACTGGATGTTCCGTGCCATCCCAGCCCTTCCTCCTCGATCCTCTCGCCGAGCAACGTTCGACAATGCTGAACACTATCGGTCGTTGCCGACCTCGTGCGAATACGCGAGGAGCCTATATTTCGCCCCGTTTGGCTCGACGCCCCGGTTCGGGTCACTCCTGTGCGCACCCGCACCCTGCGCCACATGGTGTTCCGTCCAGTGGACGCCTCCGCGGAGAAACCACCGGCCCGGCTACCCTGGCCGGGTGCGCCTCCTCCATGGGAGCCGCAAAGCCGACAGCCGTCGCACCTCAGGGAGCACTTTCATGGCCTCGTTGCCAACGCCCGTCCCGTCCACCGACCCCGCCGGCCGGACCCGAGCCGACGCCCTCCGTGAAGCCCTGGCCACCCGTGTGGTCGTGGCCGACGGTGCGATGGGCACGATGCTCCAGGCGCAGGACCCGACTCTCGAGGACTTCGAGAACCTCGAGGGCTGCAACGAGATCCTGAACGTCACCCGCCCCGACATCGTGCGTTCCGTCCACGAGGAGTACTTCGCGGTCGGCGTCGACTGCGTCGAGACGAACACGTTCGGCGCAAACCTCGCGGCCCTGGGGGAGTACGACATCCCCGAACGCGTCTTCGAGCTCTCCGAGGCCGGCGCGCGTATCGCCCGCGAGGTCGCCGACGAGTTCACGACGAGCACCGGTCAGCAGCGCTGGGTGCTCGGCTCGATGGGCCCCGGCACCAAGCTGCCCACCCTCGGCCACGCCGCGTACACCGCGCTGCGCGACGCCTACCAGCAGAACGCCGAGGGCATGATCGCCGGCGGCGCTGACGCGCTCCTCGTCGAGACCACGCAGGACCTGCTCCAGACCAAGGCCTCGATCATCGGCGCCCGCCGCGCCCTCGACGCCACCGGCGCGAACCTCCCGCTGATCTGCTCGGTCACGGTCGAGACCACCGGCACGATGCTCCTCGGCTCCGAGATCGGCGCGGCGCTGACCGCCCTGGAGCCCCTCGGCATCGACATGATCGGCCTGAACTGCGCCACCGGCCCGGCCGAGATGAGCGAGCACCTGCGCTACCTCGCCCGCCACTCCCGCATCCCGCTGTCCTGCATGCCCAACGCCGGCCTGCCCGTCCTCGGCAAGAACGGCGCGCACTACCCGCTGACCGCTCCCGAGCTGGCCGACGCCCAGGAGACGTTCGTCCGCGAGTACGGGCTCTCGCTCGTCGGCGGCTGCTGCGGTACCACGCCCGAGCACCTGCGCCAGGTCGTCGAGCGCGTCCGCGACCTGACGCCCGCCGTTCGCGAGCCGCGTCCCGAGCCGGGTGCCGCCTCGCTGTACCAGACGGTCCCGTTCCGTCAGGACACCGCGTACATGGCGATCGGGGAGCGGACGAACGCGAACGGCTCGAAGAAGTTCCGCGAGGCGATGCTGGAGGCCCGTTGGGACGACTGCGTGGAGATGGCTCGCGACCAGATCCGCGAGGGCGCGCACATGCTGGATCTGTGCGTGGACTATGTGGGCCGTGACGGCGTCGCCGACATGGAGGAGTTGGCCGGCCGCTTCGCGACGGCGTCGACGCTGCCGATCGTCCTGGACTCCACGGAGGTCGAGGTCCTGCGGGCCGGGTTGGAGAAGCTCGGTGGTCGCGCGGTCATCAACTCGGTGAACTACGAGGACGGTGACGGTCCCGAGTCCCGTTTCGCGAAGGTCACCCGGCTCGCGCAGGAGCACGGCGCGGCGCTGATCGCGCTGACGATCGACGAGGAGGGTCAGGCTCGCACCGTCGAGCACAAGGTCGCCATCGCCGAGCGTCTGATCGACGACCTGACCGGCAATTGGGGTATCCATGAGTCGGACATCCTCATCGACTGCCTGACCTTCACGATCTGCACGGGTCAGGAGGAGTCCCGCAAGGACGGTATCGCGACCATTGGCGCGATCCGTGAGCTGAAGAAGCGCCATCCGGACGTGCAGACGACGCTCGGTCTGTCGAACATCTCCTTCGGTCTCAATCCGGCCGCCCGTATCCTCCTCAACTCGGTGTTCCTGGACGAGTGTGTGAAGGCGGGCCTGGACTCGGCGATCGTGCACGCGTCGAAGATCTTGCCGATCGCGCGGTTCAGCGAGGAGGAGGTGCAGACGGCGCTCGACCTGATCCATGACCGTCGTGCCGAGGGTTACGACCCGCTGCAGAAGTTGATGGCGCTGTTCGAGGGCGCCACCGCGAAGTCTCTCAAGGCCGGCAAGGCGGAGGAGCTGGCCGCGCTGCCGCTGGACGAGCGCCTCAAGCGCCGCATCATCGACGGTGAGAAGAACGGCCTGGAGGCCGATCTCGACGAGGCCTTGCAGTCCCGCCCGGCGCTGGGAATCGTCAACGAGACGCTTCTGGACGGTATGAAGGTTGTCGGCGAGCTCTTCGGGTCGGGCCAGATGCAGTTGCCGTTCGTTCTCCAGTCCGCCGAGGTCATGAAGAACGCGGTGGCGTATCTGGAGCCGCACATGGAGAAGTCCGATGCCGAGGGCAAGGGGACCATCGTCCTGGCCACCGTGCGTGGCGACGTTCACGACATCGGCAAGAACCTCGTCGACATCATCCTGTCGAACAACGGCTACAACGTGGTGAATCTGGGCATCAAGCAGCCCGTCTCCGCGATCCTGGAGGCCGCCGAGGAGCACCGGGCCGACGTCATCGGTATGTCCGGACTCCTCGTCAAGTCGACGGTGATCATGAAGGAGAACCTGGAGGAGCTCAACCAGCGCAAGATGGCCGCCGACTTCCCCGTCATTCTGGGTGGCGCGGCGCTGACGAGGGCGTATGTCGAGCAGGACCTCCACGAGATCTATGAGGGCGAAGTCCGTTACGCGCGCGACGCGTTCGAGGGCCTGCGTCTGATGGATGCCCTGATCGCCGTCAAGCGGGGCGTGCCGGGTGCGACACTGCCGGAGCTCAAGCAGCGTCGGGTGAAGGCGGGCAACGTACAGATCGAGGAGCGGCCCGAAGAGGGGCCCGCACGCTCCGACACGTCCACCGACAACCCGGTCCCCGAGCCGCCCTTCTGGGGCACCCGCGTCATCAAGGGCATCCAGCTCAAGGAGTACGCCTCCTGGCTCGACGAGGACGCGCTGTTCAAGGGCCAGTGGGGCCTCAAGCAGGCACGCACCGGCGACGGGCCCACGTACGAGGAGCTCGTGGAGACCGAGGGCCGCCCGCGCCTGCGCGGCTGGCTCGACGAGCTGCACACCAAGAACCTGCTGGAAGCGGCCGTCGTCTACGGCTACTTCCCGTGCGTGTCCAAGGGCGAGGATCTGATCCTCCTCGACGACCAGGGCAATGAGCGCACCCGCTTCACGTTCCCGCGCCAGCGCCGCGGCCGCCGCCTGTGCCTCGCGGACTTCTTCCGCCCGGAGGAGTCGGGCGAGACCGATGTCGTCGGCCTCCAGGTCGTCACCGTCGGCTCCCGGATCGGCGAGGAGACCGCCAAGCTCTTCGAGTCGAACTCGTACCGCGACTACCTCGAACTGCACGGCCTGTCCGTCCAGTTGGCCGAGGCGCTCGCCGAGTACTGGCACGCACGCGTCCGCTCCGAGCTGGGCTTCTCCGGCGAGGACCCCTCCGAGATGGAGGACATGTTCGCGCTGAAGTACCGCGGCGCCCGCTTCTCGCTCGGCTACGGAGCGTGCCCGGACCTCGAGGACCGCGCCAAGATCGCTCAGCTCTTGGAGCCCGAGCGCATCGGTGTCCAGCTCTCCGAGGAGTTCCAGCTCCACCCGGAGCAGTCCACGGACGCGATCGTCATCCACCACCCGGAGGCGAAGTACTTCAACGCGCGGTAGCGCGGTAGCGCGGCGCGACGGGTGCCCCGGAGGCGTCGTCGCGCGCATTGATCCGTATGCGACGTACACTGGTCGGTCCAGTGCAGGCCGGTTGCCTTCCCGTCAAAAGGAGGCAGCCGGCCTTCTCGTCCCTCACGGAGGTGTGCCCGGATGACCAGTACGGTCCCCGCTCTCGGTACCCGAACGGCCGAAGGCTCCGCCCTGCAGGCTGTGCTCCTCGACATGGACGGCACTCTGGTGGACACCGAAGGCTTCTGGTGGGACGCCGAGGTCGCCGTCTTCGGCTCGCTGGGGCACGCGCTCGACGAGGCGTGGCGCGAAGTCGTCGTCGGTGGCCCCATGACCCGCAGTGCCGGCTTCCTCATCGAGGCGACCGGCGCGGACATCACGCTCCCCGAGCTGACCGTGCTGCTCAACGACGGCTTCGAGGAGCGCATCAGCAGCGTCCTGCCGCTCATGCCGGGCGCCGCGCGGCTGCTCGCCGAACTCGCCGCCCACGAGGTGCCCATGGCCCTCGTGTCCGCCTCCCACCGGCGCATCATCGACCGGGTCCTGACCTCGCTCGGTCCCGAGCACTTCGCGCTCACCGTCGCAGGTGACGAGGTCGAGCGGACGAAGCCGTACCCCGACCCGTATCTGCTCGCGGCCGCGGGTCTTGGTGCGGATCCGGCCAGATGTGCCGTCATCGAGGACACCGCGACCGGTGTCGCCGCCGCCGAGGCTGCCGGCTGTCATGTGGTCGCCGTACCCTCCGTCGCCCCGATCGCACCCGCCCACCGGCGCACCGTCGTCCCCTCGCTCGAACATGTCAACCTGCCTTTCCTGCATGGCCTGATGGGCTACTGAACCTTCGGTAACACCGCTCGCGCGTGGCCGAAATGCAGCGCCCATCAACCCAGTTGAGCATGTGACCTTTCCCACTCGATGTGGGGTCGACAGGTATACGGACCTGTGCTGCGGCCCCACCCCCCACTGCACCCCTAGTGACCTTGTGTCCCGATTGGTCGGACCCTGAGCCGAAGAGACCCCTGTGGGGTTATCGGTGTGTCCACGCCCGGTTTCGCAGCGTGATGAAGCCGTGGCTCCGGCCCCTTCGGGACCCTTCGCCGTGCGCACTAATCTCGTGGCGAGAACATCGCCGTAACCCCTCGTGTCCCGTCGACACCACCCCCGTTGCCGGGCCCACGGGATCGACAGCTCTGGAGAACTTCGAGCATGAACCGCAAGACTTTGGTGTTGCCGGCCGTCATCGGCCTGCTCGCGCCTGTGCTCGCCGCCTGCGGCGGGTCCGACAGCGGGGGCAAGGACGGCAACCCGATCGCCGTCGGTACCACCGACCGGTTCGTTGCCTCGAAGGCGGTCCCGGCCCCGTTCGACCCCGCGTACGCCTACGACGCGGGCTCCTGGAACGTGCTGCGCCAGACCATCCAGACCTTGATGGCCATGCCGCGCGGCGGCGGCGATCCGGTGCCCGAGGCCGCCCAGACCTGCGGCTTCACCGACACCGGCAACGAGCGCTTCTCCTGCACCCTGCGCAAGGGCCTCGCGTTCGCCGACGGCACCCCCGTCACCGCCTCGGACGTGAAGTTCTCCATCGACCGTGTGCTCGGCATCAAGAGCGACAGCGGCTCCTCCGCGCTGCTCTCCAGCGTCGACACGATCGAGACCAAGGGCCGCAACGAGGTCATCTTCCACCTGAAGAGCCCCGACGCCACCTTCCCGTACAAGCTGGCCACACCCACCGCCGGCATCGTCAACCCCGACGACTACACGAAGGGGAAGCTGCGCAACGGCTTCTCGGTCGACGGCTCCGGCCCGTACACCCTCGACGCCCAGGTCAAGAACAACACCCTCGTCAAGGCCGTCTTCACCAAGAACCCCCACTACAAGGGGCAGTTGAAGCCGAAGAACGACAAGGTGGAGCTGGTCTCCTTCGCGGATGCCGACGCCATGGGCAAGGCCCTCGAAAAGGGCGACGTCGACATGATGACGCGCACCATGTCGCCGGAGCAGATCAAGCAGCTCTCGGACAACCCGAGCAAGAACATCAACCTGGTCGAGATGCCGGGCATGGAGATCCGCTACCTCGGATTCAACACCAGCGCACCCGTGGTCAAGAGCAAGGCCGTCCGCCAGGCCATGGCCCAGGTCGTCGACCGCGGCCAGCTCACGGCCGACGTCTACGGCACCTCCGCCGAGCCGCTCTACTCGCTCGTGCCCGCCGGCATCACCGGCCACACGAACTCGTTCTTCAACAGGTACAGCGAGCCGAGCCGCTCCAAGGCCGCCTCGATCCTTTCCCGGGCCGACATCACCACGCCGGTGAAGCTGACCCTGCACTACACGACCGACCACTACGGCTCCGCCACCAAGCGGGAGTTCGAGTTGCTCAAGCAGCAGCTCAACTCCAGCGGCCTGTTCAAGGTCGGCATCAAGGGCGACGCCTGGGACACGTACCGCGCCGCCGAACTCAAGGGCAAGTACGACGTCTACGGCCTCGGCTGGTTCCCCGACTTCCCCGACGCCGACAACTTCATCGCGCCGTTCCTCGACAAGGACAACTTCCTCGCGTCCCCGTACGCGAACAGCACGATCCGGGACCAGCTCATCCCCGAGTCCCGTCGTGAGGCCGACCGGCTGACCGCCTCCAAGAGCCTCACGAGCATCCAGAACATCGTCGCCGACGACGTGCCGGTCCTCCCGCTCTGGCAGGGCAAGCAGTACGTCGCCGCCCGCGACGACATCACCGGAGTCGAGTGGGCGCTGAGCTCCTCCTCGATCCTTCAGCTCTGGGAGCTCGGCCGCGGAGTGAGCGGCTGATCCCAGCGCGAGCCGGCCTTCCCGTCAAGGGCGGCCGGCTCGCCCGACTTCCGCACCACTGACGACAAGGCACGTACGTGAGAATGCGCAACCAGTGGCTGGTCCTGCCCCTCGGGACGGGACTCACCGCGGCCCTGCTGGCCGGCTGCGGCTCCGACCAGGGCGATGCCGCCGGGCAGGGCGGGGCCGTGGTCATGGGAATGTCCGACGACATCCAGGCCACCGATCCGGCGTCCGGCTACGACCCGGGGTCGTGGCTGCTGTTCAACAACGTGTTCCAGTCGCTCCTGAGCTTCCCCAAGGGCAGCACGGAGCCGGAACCCGAAGCCGCCAAGGAGTGCTCCTTCACGGACTCCGGCACCCGCGTCTACTCCTGCACCCTGCGCGACGGCCTCACGTTCAGCAACGGCCACAAGCTCACCTCGAAGGACGTCAAGTTCTCCTTCGACCGCATGATGAACATCGGTGACGACGCCGGCCCGGCGATCATGTTCCCCATGCTCGACAAGGTCGAGACGCCGAACGCCAAGACGGTCGTCTTCAAGCTGAAGCACGCGGACGCCACCTTCCCCAGCAAGATCGCGTCCGGCGCCGGATCCATCGTCGACCACGCCGCCTACTCCATGGACGGCTTGCGCACGGACGGCAAGGCCGTCGGCTCCGGCCCCTACAAGCTGGACTCCTTCGACAAGAAGAAGGCCGTCTTCTCGGTCAACCCGGGCTACAAGGGCACCGCGAAGGTCCAGAACTCCGGCATGACCATCAAGTTCTTCCACGGCGACCAGGCGGGCCTGAAGAAGGCCCTCGTCGGCGGCGACATCGACCTCGCCTACCGCGGACTCGCCGCCAAGGACATCGCCGGCATCGAGAACTCCACCTCGACGAGCAAGCCCATGGACGTCGTCGAGGGCACCAGCGCCGAGGTCCAGCACCTGGTCTTCAACATGAAGGACCCCGTCGCCGGACGCCTGTCCGTGCGCAAGGCCATGGCCTACCTGATCGACCGGGACGCCCTGGTCGACGAGGTCTACCAGGACACCGCCACCCCGCTGTACTCGATCATCCCGGCGGGCATCAGCGGCCACAACACGGCCTTCTTCGACACCTACGGCGCCCACCCGTCGCCCGCCAAGGCCCGCGCCGCGCTGCGTGCCGACGGCATCACCGGCAAGGTGAAGATCACCCTCTGGTCGACGCCCTCGCGCTACGGCCCCGCCACCGACCAGGAACTCGCGGCCGTCGCCAAGCAGCTCAACGCGAGCGGTCTGTTCGAAGCCGACATGAAGTCCATCGAGTTCGGCCAGTACGAGAAGGACATCAAGACGGGCAAGTACGGCGTGTACGTGAAGGGCTGGGTCCCGGACTATCCGGACCCCGACAACTTCACCCAGCCGTTCTTCGGCGCCGGCAACGTGCTCGGGAACAACTACACCAACAGCACCATCACCGGGAAGATCATCCCGGAGACCGGGGCGCAGAGCGACCGTGCCTCCACCGACCGGGACTTCGAGCAGCTCCAGAACATCGTCGCCGACGAGCTGCCGGTCCTGCCCGTCTGGCAGGCCAAGCAGTACGCCGTCGTCCGCGACAGCGTCTACGGCCTGGAGTCGTGCCTCGACGCGTCGACCGTGTTCCGCTTCTGGGAGATCAGCAAGGGCACCGAGTGACAGAACGGTGGCCGCCTCCTTTCGCGGGAGGCGGCCACCGGCCTGGTCTTTCAGCTGTTGCCGTTCCTACTGGGCGCCGGGACGCACCAGACCGCTCTCGTACGCGTACACCGCCGCCTGCACGCGGTCGCGCAGCCCCAACTTCGTCAGCACATGGCCGACATGGGTCTTCACCGTCGTCTCACTGACGAACAGATCCGCCGCGATCTCCGCGTTCGACAGGCCGCGGGCCACGAGCTTGAGGACCTCGACCTCACGCTCGGTCAGCGTGTGCAGTGTGTCGGGCACCGGCTCGTCGCCGGACGGCAGATGGTCCGCGTACTTGTCGAGCAGCCGCCGCGTGATGCTCGGCGCGAGCATCGCCTCGCCCGCCGCGACCACCCGGATCGCCTGCACCAGCTCATTGGCCGGAGCGTCCTTCAGCAGGAAGCCACTGGCGCCGGCACGCAGCGCCTCCACCACGTACTCGTCGAGGTCGAACGTCGTCAGGACGAGCACCTTCGCCGGACCGTCCCGTCCGGGGCCCGTGATCTGCCGGGTCGCCTCGACACCGTCCATCCGCGGCATACGGATGTCCATCAACACCACATCGGGCTGCAGGGCACGGACCTGGTCGAGCGCCTGCAGGCCGTCTCCGGCCTCGCCGACGACCGCGATGTCCTGCTCGGCCTCCAGAATCATCCGGAACCCGGTACGGAGCAGCGGCTGGTCGTCGACCAGTAGGACGCGGATCGCCACGTAACTCTCCTTAGGTAGTCCGGGCCCATTCTGCCCTGCTAGCTGCTCTCCGACCCGGGCACCCCGATCTGAAGCGGATACGGCGGGGGAGTCCCACCGAACTCCGGGCAAACCGCCTGATGGTCGCACCATCCGCACAGCTTCGTCGGGCGCGGCCGCCACTCGCCCGTCTCCGTGGCCAGCTGGATCGCCTCCCACAGCGCGTGCAGCTTGCGCTCCACCCGCTCCAGGTCCGCCACCACCGGGTCGTACGTCAGCACATCACCGCTGCCCAGATAGACCAGCTGGAGCCGCCGCGGCACGACCCCCTTCAGGCGCCACACCACCAGCGCGTAGAACTTCATCTGGAAGAGCGCGCCCTCCGCGTACTCGGGGCGCGGGGCCTTGCCCGTCTTGTAGTCGACGATCCGGACCTCGCCCGTCGGCGCCACGTCGACCCGGTCGATGATGCCGCGCAGCTTCAGGCCCGAGTCCAGCTGGGCCTCGACGAACAGCTCCCGCTCGGCGGGCTCCAGACGCGTCGGGTCCTCCAGCGTGAACCAGCGCTCGACGAGCTGCTCGGCCTCACCGAGCCAGCGCGCCATCCGCTCGCCCTCGCCGTCGTCCGCGAACAGCTCGGCCAGCTCCGGCTTCACCTCACGCAGCCGATCCCACTGGCCGGGAATGAGCGACTTGGCCCGCGGGGCCGTCCGCTCGCCCGCGGGCGCGTCGAACAGTCTCTCCAGCACGGCGTGCACCAGCGTGCCGCGCGTCGCCGCCTCGCTCGGCTTCTCGGGCAGCTTGTCGATCACCCGGAACCGGTAGAGCAACGGGCACTGCATGAAGTCGCTCGCGCGCGACGGCGAGAGCGACGCAGGGCGAGCGGCCGCGGCGGCCCCTTCGGTGCTGGTTTCCATGACGACAGACCTTACGGGCAGCCACTGACAGTCAGGTACGAACGCGTCACGGGCGTCCTGGGAAGCGGAGCCCTGCGGTGCCGCAGGGGAGTCGACGAGGGCCGCGCCACACCGGACGCATACCATCGACGGCAGACCCCCTCGCCCTGCATGATCGTGCAACGGCAGGAGCGAGGGATTTCTAACGAGGGGACCGAGGGATCACCGTGGACGACAGCGGCCGGCCGCAGCCCGGCAGCGGCACGACGGACGACCACCAGGCCGCCCGCCCCGGCCCCACGCCCCCCGTGCCCCCAACACCCGTGAACGGCGCGGCCCGAGCGAACTCCGTGCCGCACGCGCCCCAGGACCCGGAAGAGCCCCCGCACACGGAACACCCCGACCCCGCCGCCCCGGCCGACGGCGAGGACGCCACCCCGGCCGACCAGAGCGAGACCTCCGACAGCGCGCCTGACACCGCCCCCGGCCCGGACCCGTTCACCGAGCCCGCCTCCGCCGACGGCGACGACACGCGCCCGGCCGACCCCGAGCCCCCGGCCCGCACCCCCGCGACAAGCGGCCGCCGCCCCACCAAGGCACCCGAGCCCCGAGGCGGGCTGCTCATGGGCCGCCCCTTCGGCGTCCCCGTCTACGTCGCGCCCAGCTGGTTCCTCGTCGCCGCCCTCATCACCTGGGTCTTCGGTGGCCAGCTCGACCACGTCCTGCCCGAACTCGGCGCCGCCCGCTACCTCGTCTCCCTCTTCTTCGCGGTCGCGTTCTACGCGTCCGTACTCGTCCACGAACTCGCGCACACCGTCGCCGCGCTCCGCTTCAAGCTTCCGGTGCGCCGCATCCAGCTGCAGTTCTTCGGCGGCGTGTCCGAGATCGAGAAGGAGTCCGAGACACCGGGACGCGAGTTCGTGCTCGCCTTCGTCGGACCGCTGCTCTCCCTCGTCCTGGCCGGCGTCTTCTACCTCGGCATGCTCGCCGTGGAACCCGGCACCGTGCCCGGCGTCCTGCTCGCGGGACTGATGATCTCCAACCTCATCGTCGCCGCGTTCAACCTGCTGCCCGGCCTGCCCCTCGACGGCGGCCGCATGCTCCGCGCGATCGTCTGGAAGATCACCGGCAAGCCCATGAGCGGCACCGTCGCCGCCGCCTGGGTCGGCCGCGCCCTCGCCGTCACCGTCCTCCTCGGACTGCCCCTGCTCACCCAGTCCGGCGCCCTCGGCGAAGGCGCCGCGGACGTCAGCGGCATGGACACCGTCACCGACGCCCTGCTCGCCGCCATCCTCGCCGCGATCATCTGGACCGGCGCCGGCAACAGTCTCCGCATGGCCCGCCTGCGCGAACACCTCCCGGAACTGCGCGCCCGCACCCTCACCCGCCGCGCCGTCCCCGTGGAGAGCGCCACCCCACTCTCCGAGGCCCTGCGCCGCGCCAACGAGGCGGGCGCCCGCGCCCTCGTCATCGTCGACGCCGACGGAGAACCCAGGTCCCTCGTCCGCGAGGCCGCCATCGTCGGCGTACCGGAACACCGCCGCCCCTGGGTCGCGGTGAGCGGCCTCGCCCAGGACCTCACCGACGGCATGCGCGTCTCCGCGGAACTCGCCGGCGAGGAACTCCTCGACACCCTCCGTGCCACCCCCGCCACCGAGTACCTCGTCGTCGAGGAGAGCGGCGCCATCTACGGCGTCCTGTCCGCCGCCGACGTGGAGCGCGCCTTCGTCAAGGCCATGGCCCGCCCCTCCTGACCGGGCCCGCACCCCCGCGCCCCTGGTCCGCGGGCCCCCAGCGGACCGGTAGGCTGGTCACATGTCCGAACCGACCGGTGCCGCCCGCCGACGCGGGCCCTTCAAGGTCGGGGACCAGGTACAGCTGACCGACCCCAAGGGCCGCCACTACACGTTCACGCTCGAGGCCGGGAAGAACTTCCACACCCACAAGGGTTCCTTCCCGCACGACGAGCTGATCGGCGCTCCCGAGGGCAGCGTTGTCCGCACCACCGGAAACGTCGCCTACCTCGCGCTGCGCCCCCTGCTCCCCGACTACGTCCTGTCCATGCCCCGCGGCGCCGCCGTGGTCTACCCCAAGGACGCGGGGCAGATCCTGGCCTTCGCCGACATCTTCCCCGGCGCACGCGTCGTCGAGGCAGGCGTCGGCTCCGGCTCGCTGAGCAGCTTCCTGCTGCGCGCCATCGGCGACGAGGGCATGCTGCACTCCTACGAGCGCCGCGAGGACTTCGCCGAGATCGCCACGCAGAACGTGGAGCGCTACTTCGGCGGCTCCCACCCCGCGTGGCAGCTCACCGTCGGCGACCTCCAGGACAACCTGAGCGACGCCGACGTGGACCGCGTCATCCTCGACATGCTCGCCCCCTGGGAGTGCCTCGAGGTCGTCTCCAAGGCCCTCGTCCCCGGCGGCATCCTCTGCTGCTACGTCGCCACCACCACCCAGCTCGCACGGACCGTCGAGTCCATCCGCGAGATCGGCTGCTTCAACGAGCCGACGTCCTGGGAGTCGATGATCCGCAACTGGCACGTCGAGGGCCTGGCCGTCCGGCCGGACCACCGCATGATCGGCCACACCGGCTTCCTCCTCACCGCCCGCCGCCTCGCGGACGGCGTCGAGCCGCCCATGCGCCGCCGCCGCCCCGCCAAGGGCGCGTACGGCGAGGACTACTCGGGCCCGAACGCCGACGGCGGCAACGCCGGACGCTGACCCGAACACCCGAGACAACGCACAGGCGCCGCCGTCGAGTTCCCCGCACACCCGGGGAACTCGACGGCGGCGCCCGTTCGTTGAGAAGCGGCGCGCACGATACGGCAAGGACACGTGAGGAAGCTGAGAATCAGCGGACCCTGACGTTCCCCCACGGTGTGAGGTATGGCACGATGCTGGCCACCCCCACCGGCACAGCCCTCACAGGAGATACTCCTAGTGCAGCACCCCGCCGTCCCGGAACTGGCGCACACCACCACCCGTCCCATCCACTGGCTCGCGACCGCCGCGGCCGTATCGGCCGTCGTCGCGGTCTCCTCGTTCCTGCAGCCCGGCGCGGCCACCGCGGCCCAGCCGGCGACGCAGTCCGTCGGCACCAGAACCACCGCCGCACCGCCCGACCCGGCCGCCGTCCACTTCCCGCTCGAGTGCGGCCCCGCCAAGATCCTCGTGGTGAAGAAGGCCACCGGGGACCTCGACGGTGACGGCAGGCCGGAAACCGTCGCCGTGGTCCGCTGCGACGCCGGCTCCGGCACCCCGCCGAACGGCGTCTACGTCCTCACCCAGCCCCACGAGGCCAACGCCGCGCCGCGCATCGTCGCCACCCTCGTCGACCCGAAGGACCGGCTCACCGCCGACGACGTAGCGGTACGCGACAAGGCCGTCACCGCCACGCTCCTCGGCTACTCCAGCGCCGCCGTCCCCAGTTGCTGCCCCGACACCCAGGACAAGGCCAAGTGGCAGTGGAAGGGCGACGCGTTCGTGCGCTCCACTCCCGCGGAGGCCCGCAGCATCTGACGCGCACCATACGAAAGGGGCCCGTGCCCGCCGGGAACGGCGGCACGGGCCCCTTTCGTTGGCCCTTCCCTACGTCGAGTGACGCCCAGGAACCTCGCGGTCACTCCGCGTCAGGACCGTAGACCTCCACCCTGTCCGAAACACGACGTACATGAATGCAGTCGCCCGGGCACTCCTTCGCGGAGTCCACGACATCGTTCAACAGCGGCAGCGGCACCGGGGTGGTGGCCCCCTGCGCCTGCAACAGCTCGTCCTCCGCGCCCTTCACATAGGCCAGTCCGTCGATGTCCAGCTCGAAGACCTCCGGCGCGTACTGCGCGCAGATCCCGTCGCCGGTGCAGAGGTCCTGGTCGATCCACACCTCAAGGGCGACACCGCTGTCGATGCCGGATCCGGCCTCCTGCTGCACGCTCATATCTCCTGCCGTTTCCTGCCTCGAACCGCCCCGCGTACCAGCAAGTCGGGCCAGCTCCGACGGGTGTTGAACACTTCGACCCTACAACCGCCCGCTTCCCAATCATGTTGGGTGGGTATTCCCCTGGCGTGAGGGAGAGCGCAAGGGTGAAGATCGGACACACCCCCATCGTCTTTTTGATCTAGGGGTTTCAATCGACACCCACCCAGGTAGGGTCTGGAAGCGTCCAGCTCCCCTTGGAGGAGGTGAGGACCGTGGCAGCCCACGACGACGACATGAACCGCGGCATCCGCCCGGGAAGAGGGTCCGACGACCCCGCCGGTCAGATTGCCTATCTTGAGCAGGAGATCGCCGTCCTGCGACGCAAGCTCGCCGACTCTCCGCGTCATACGAGGATTCTCGAGGAGCGGATCGTCGAGCTGCAGACCAACCTGGCCGGCGTGTCCGCACAGAACGAGCGGCTCGCCAACACGCTCAGGGAGGCCCGCGACCAGATCGTGGCCCTCAAGGAGGAAGTCGACCGGCTCGCACAGCCGCCGGCCGGCTTCGGAGTCTTCCTCGTGGCGAACGAGGACGGTACCGCCGACATCTTCACCGGCGGCCGCAAGCTCCGGGTGAACGTGAGCCCCAGCGTGGAGCTCGAAGAGCTCAGGCGCGGCCAGGAAGTGATGCTCAACGAAGCGCTCAACGTGGTCGAGGCCATGGAGTACGAGAGCGTCGGCGACATCGTCACCCTCAAGGAGATCCTCGAGGACGGCGAGCGCGCCCTGGTGGTGGGGCACACCGATGAAGAACGTGTGGTCCGGCTCGCCGAACCTCTCCTCGACATCAACATCCGCCCCGGCGACGCCCTCCTGCTCGAACCCCGATCCGGCTATGTCTACGAAGTCGTACCCAAGAGCGAAGTCGAAGAGCTCGTCCTCGAAGAGGTCCCGGACATCGGCTACGAGCAGATCGGCGGCCTGGGCAACCAGATCGAACTGATCCGCGACGCGGTCGAGCTCCCCTACCTCTACCCGGACCTGTTCAAGGAGCACGAGCTGCGGCCGCCCAAGGGCGTCCTGCTCTACGGGCCTCCCGGCTGCGGCAAGACCCTGATCGCCAAGGCAGTGGCCAACTCCCTTGCCAAGAAGGTCGCGGAAGTGACCGGACAGGCCACGGGCAAGAGCTTCTTCCTCAACATCAAGGGTCCCGAACTGCTCAACAAGTACGTCGGCGAGACCGAGCGGCAGATCCGCCTCGTCTTCCAGCGAGCGCGTGAGAAGGCCAGCGAGGGCACACCCGTCATCGTCTTCTTCGACGAGATGGAGTCCCTCTTCCGCACCCGCGGATCCGGCGTCAGCTCGGACGTGGAGAACACCATCGTCCCCCAGCTGCTCGCCGAGATCGACGGCGTGGAAGGTCTGGAGAACGTGGTCGTGATCGGCGCCTCCAACCGTGAGGACATGATCGACCCCGCGATCCTGCGGCCCGGACGACTCGACGTGAAGATCAAGATCGAGCGCCCGGACGCCGAAGCGGCCAAGGACATCTTCGCCAAGTACCTGACCGCCCGCCTCCCGCTGCACTCCGACGACCTCGGAGAGCACGGCGGCGACCGCGCCAGCACGGTCCACGGAATGATCCAGACCGCCGTGGAGCAGATGTACGCGGAAAGCGAGGAGAACCGCTTCCTCGAGGTCACGTACGCCAACGGCGACAAGGAAGTCCTGTACTTCAAGGACTTCAACTCGGGCGCCATGATCGAGAACATCGTCGGACGCGCCAAGAAGGCAGCCATCAAGGCCTTCCTCGAACACAACCAGAAGGGCCTCAGGGTCTCCCACCTCCTCCAGGCTTGCGTGGACGAGTTCAAGGAGAACGAGGACCTGCCGAACACCACGAACCCGGACGACTGGGCTCGCATCTCCGGTAAGAAGGGCGAACGGATCGTTTACATCCGTACGCTCGTCACCGGAAAGCAGGGCGCAGACACCGGCCGCTCCATCGACACGGTGGCGAACACCGGGCAGTACCTGTAAAAGGCAGGGCGGCTGCGGGTGCCTCTACCGGGTACCCGCAGCCAACTGTTTTCCAGGCAACAATTCCGGCCGACTTTCCGGTTTCCCGGCAACGGCCGACTCGCAGGCACAGCGACAGCAATGACGGTAATGATCTCCCCACCGGCGCATAGGCGTTCTAGGCTCTTCGGTACCGCCGAGTCGCGCAGCGCGGGGACGGGCACCGCACGCGCACTGGAGAACCAGCGGTACTTGAGCGCCGCCCCCGAACGGGGGCGCCGCCAGGCAAGGAGGGCCGCATGACCGTACGGCGAGTAATGGGCATCGAGACGGAGTACGGGATCTCCGTCCCCGGCCACCCCAACGCCAATGCCATGCTCACCTCATCCCAGATCGTCAACGCCTACGCGGCGGCGATGCACCGGGCGCGCCGCGCCCGCTGGGACTTCGAGGAGGAGAATCCGCTGCGCGACGCGCGAGGCTTCGACCTCGCCCGTGAGGTCGCCGACTCCAGCCAGCTCACCGACGAGGACATCGGCCTGGCCAATGTCATCCTCACCAACGGTGCCCGCCTGTACGTCGACCACGCACACCCCGAATACAGCGCCCCCGAGGTCACCAACCCGCGGGACGCCGTCCTGTGGGACAAGGCCGGCGAGCGCATCATGGCCGAGGCCGCCGAGCGCGCCGCCCAGCTCCCCGGCGCCCAGCCGATCCACCTCTACAAGAACAACACCGACAACAAGGGCGCCTCCTACGGCACGCACGAGAACTACCTGATGAAGCGGGAGACCCCCTTCTCGGACATCGTGCGCCACCTGACGCCCTTCTTCGTCTCCCGCCAGGTCGTCACCGGTGCAGGCCGCGTCGGCATCGGCCAGGACGGCCACGAGCACGGCTTCCAGCTCAGCCAGCGCGCGGACTACTTCGAGGTCGAGGTCGGCCTGGAGACGACCCTCAAGCGCCCCATCATCAACACCAGGGACGAGCCGCACGCCGACGCGGAGAAGTACCGCCGCCTGCACGTGATCATCGGCGACGCGAACCTCTCCGAGATCTCCACCTATCTCAAGCTGGGCACGACGGCCCTGGTCCTCTCCATGATCGAGGACGGCTTCATCGCCGTCGACCTGGCCGTGGACCAGCCCGTACGCACCCTCCACCAGGTCTCCCACGACCCCGGCCTGCAACACCTGGTCACCCTCCGCAGCGGCCGCACACTCACCGCGGTGCAACTCCAGATGGAGTACTTCGAGCTGGCCAGGAAGTACGTCGAGGAGCGCTACGGGGCGGACGCCGACGAGCAGACCAAGGACGTCCTGACCCGCTGGGAGGACGTACTCGGCCGCCTGGAGACCGACCCGATGAGCCTGGCCGGAGAGCTCGACTGGGTCGCCAAGCGGCAGCTCATGGAGGGCTACCGTCGCCGCGACAACCTCGACTGGGACGCCGCGCGGCTCCACCTCGTCGACCTGCAGTACGCCGACGTACGGGCCGAGAAGGGCCTGTACAACCGTCTCGTGGCCCGCGGCAGGATGAAGCGGCTCCTGGACGAGTCGGACGTCGAGAGGGCCCGTACGAAGCCGCCGGAGGACACCAGGGCGTACTTCCGCGGGCGCTGCCTCGAGCAGTACGCGGACGACGTCGCCGCGGCCTCCTGGGACTCGGTGATCTTCGATCTCCCCGGCCGCGACTCCCTGCAGCGCGTCCCAACCCTCGAACCCCTTCGCGGAACGCGTAATCACGTGAAGGAGCTGCTCGACCGGTGCCGCACGGCCGAAGATCTGGTCCGGGTGCTGTCCGGAGGCTGAAAAGCCGGCGGCAGGGGAATCACATGGGTGGGCCTCGCACGTTGGACGAACTGCGGGGCCGATGTCGGACCCGGATTGTAGGGTCTGATCAAGAACGTCGAACCGAGCGGGGTGAGGTAGATGGCGACCAAGGACACCGGCGGCGGACAGCAGAAGGCGACGCGTTCCACCGAGGAGGTCGAGGAGCAGGCGCAGGACGCGCAGGCTTCCGAGGACCTCAAGGAACGCCAGGAGAAGCTGAGTGACGACGTCGACTCGGTTCTTGACGAGATTGACGATGTACTCGAGGAGAACGCAGAGGACTTCGTTCGCTCCTTCGTTCAGAAAGGTGGCCAGTAGGCCACTCTTTCCTTCGATTCGAAGGCGAACGGGGTGGATGTGTGACGGAGGTGGGGAGTGCGAAGCGCTGCGTGCGGTGTGGTGAGGTCAAGCCGCGCGCGTGCTTCGCAGCCAAGCGGTCGAACCTCGATGGGCTGCAACAGCGTTGCCGCCGCACGGTGAATGGCATCAGTACAGCTCCTCCTCGGATGGTCTGGCGTCACGCTGCAAAGCCTGCAAGGCCATCCAAGACCGTGTAAGTCACCTGAAGACGCAATACGGCATGACCGAAGCCGAGCGTGACGAGATGATCGCCTCCCAGATGGGGATCTGCGTGATCTGTCTCAAGGCCCCCGCAGTTCATGTGGATCACTGCCACGAGACGGGTAGGGTCCGTGGCGTACTGTGCTTCAACTGCAATTCGGCCATCGGCAAGTTGGGAGATGATCCCGACGCCATCCGTCGGGCCGCCGCCTACGTGGAAGGAATCGCGTGGAAGCCAACACTCGTAGCACCGGGCGTCTACCAGCTGCCTTCCTGACGCCCGGGTCGTCGTCCTTCGTGGACTTTCTGGCCGTGCACCAGCCTGAAATCCTGCCCGGGAACCGCGCGTTGCCGGTGAAGGGCGCGATCGAGGCGCCGCACGGGACGACGATCGTGTCCGTCACGTTCCCCGGCGGTGTGGTCCTCGCCGGTGACCGTCGGGCCACCATGGGCAACATGATCGCTCAGCGCGACATCGAGAAGGTCTTTCCGGCGGACGAGTACTCGGCGGTGGGTATCGCCGGTACGGCCGGTCTGGCCGTGGAGATGGTGAAGCTCTTCCAGCTGGAGCTGGAGCACTTCGAGAAGGTGGAGGGCGCCCAGCTGTCGCTGGAGGGCAAGGCGAACCGGCTCTCGACCATGATCCGGTCGAACCTCGGCATGGCCATGCAGGGCCTGGCCGTGGTGCCGCTGTTCGCGGGGTACGACGTGGACCGCGGCAAGGGCCGCATCTTCTCGTACGACGTCACGGGCGGGCGGAGCGAGGAGCACGGGTACGCGTCGACGGGTTCCGGTTCGATCTTCGCGCGTGGGGCGATGAAGAAGCTCTACCGCGACGATCTGACGGAGTCGGAAGCGACGACGCTGGTCGTGCAGGCGCTCTACGACGCGGCGGACGACGACTCGGCGACGGGTGGTCCCGATGTGGCGCGCCGGATCTATCCGATCGTCACGGTGATCACGGACGACGGGTTCCGCAGGCTCACCGATGAGGAGGGTTCGGAGATCGCCCGTTCCATCCTGGAGCGCCGGCTGGAGCAGCCCGACGGCCCGCGGGCCGCGCTTCTCTGACTGGCCTGTATTCGCCGCAGACTTGAGTCACTGAGTCACTGACAGAAAGGGACGGTCAGCCGGTGTCGACGCCGTTCTATGTCTCACCCCAGCAGGCCATGGCCGACCGGGCGGAGTACGCCCGTAAGGGCATCGCCCGCGGTCGCAGCCTGGTTGTGCTGCAGTACGCCGATGGCATCGTGTTCGTCGGCGAGAACCCGTCCCGTGCGCTGCACAAGTTCAGCGAGATCTATGACCGGATCGGTTTCGCGGCCGCCGGTAAGTACAACGAGTACGAGAATCTGCGGATCGGCGGTGTGCGCTACGCCGACCTGCGGGGTTACACCTACGACCGCGACGATGTGACGGCGCGTGGCCTGGCGAATGTGTACGCGCAGACGCTGGGCACGATCTTCTCGAGCAGCGCCGAGAAGCCGTACGAGGTGGAGCTGGTGGTCGCCGAGGTCGGGTCCGAGCCCGAGGGTGACCAGATCTACCGTCTTCCGCACGACGGCTCGATCGTCGACGAGCACGGCTCGGTCGCGGTCGGGGGTAATGCGGAGCAGATCAGTACCTATCTGGATCAGCGCCATCGGGACGGGATGACTCTCGCGGAGGCGTTGAAGCTGGCGGTGCAGGCGCTGTCGCGGGACACCAGTGGCAGTGAGCGGGAGATCCCCGCGGAGCGGCTCGAGGTGGCGGTTCTTGACCGCACGCGCCCGCAGCAGCGGAAGTTCAAGCGCATTGTGGGGCCGCAGTTGTCGCGGCTGCTCGAGGCCGGTGCGGCGACGTCCGCGGAGCCGGTGGAGAGCAGTGACGCGGAGTCCGACGACGAGGAGTGAGCAGGGTTTCCTGCTGAAGTGTGCGGCGCCCCGATCGCAGTAGTGGTCGGGGCGCCGTTCGTTGTATCAGCGGGCGGGCGCGGCTGTGGAGCCGCGGACGACCAACTCGACGGGGAGTGCGGTGGTTTCCGGGGCACGGCCGTCCAGGACGGCGAGGAGCGCGGCCATGCCTCGCTCGCCGAAGAGTTCCGCGGGGAGTCGGACGGTGGTGAGTTCGGGTTCGACGGCGGTGGCGAGGGAGAGGTCGTCGAAGCCGGTGACGGAGAGGTCGTCGGGGATGCGCAGGCCCAGTGTGCGGGCGGCTTTGTAGGCGCCGGTGGCGAGTTTGTCGTCGTCGCAGACGATGGCGGTGGGGCGGGGGCCGGGGGCGGCGAGTGCGGCCTGTGCGGCGGTGCGGGCTGCCTCGACTGTCAGGTGTGAGTGCACGGTGTGGACGTGGGTGTCGGGGACGCGGGCGGTGCGGTCGGCGAGTTCGTGGGCGCGTACGTCGAAGGTCCAGGAGGGCACGGCGGACGCGAGGTGCAGGAACCGGCGGTGGCCGAGGGCGAGCAGATGGTCCGTCACCTGGCGCATTCCGTCGGCGATGTCGAGGTTGACGGTGGCGGCGCCGGTGGCGGCCGTGTCGTCGGGGTCACTGTCGAGCATGACGAGAGGGAGTCCGTCGCCGCGGATGGCGGTGACGGCGTCGGAGGCCATGGAGGAGGCGAGTACGCCGTCGAGGGCCGCGCGTGCGGAGTCGAAGGGGTCGCGGGCGGGGCCGATGCCTTCGGGGGAGGGGTAGAGCACGACGCCGAAGCCGTGCTGGGCTGCGACGCGGGCGGCGCCGGTGTAGACGCCGGCGAAGAATTCGTTGGTGAGGGCGGGGACCACGAGGAGGGCGGTGCGGGTGCGGCCGAGGCGGAGGTTGCGGGCGGCGAGGTTGGGGCGGTAGCCGAGGTCGCGGGCGGCGGTGCGGACGCGTTCGGCGGTGGCTTCGGCGACGCGGCCGCGCCATTTGTCGCCGAGCACGAGGGAGACGGCGGCCTGGGAGACTCCGGCGGCGCGGGCGACGTCGCGGCTGGTGGGGCGCGCGGGGGCCGTCTCGTCTGACCCGGTCGTCACTCATGCCTCCGTGGGGTGTGTGGCGGGGCCTTCGGGTGGACCCGTGGCCTGCGGACATGGTACGTATGACCCTCGAAGTTATACGTAAAACCTAGGGCGCCTCGGGGCGGCGAGAGGGCGGGCGATGGCCGCGGGATATGCGGAGATCCTCAAGGCGCGGCACGCGACGCGGCTGCTGGTGGGCACCCTGGTGGGGCGGCTGCCGAACGCGACGGCCGCCATCGCGATCGTGCTGTTCGTCCGCGCGGAGGGCGGCACGTACAGCCTGGCCGGGGCGCTCGCCGCGGTGTACGGCGTCGCCAACGCGGTGGGGCAGCCGCTGCTCGGCCGGCTCGTGGACCTGCGGGGCCAGCCGAGAGTGCAGCTCCCGGCGGCGCTGGCGTCGGCCCTCGCCATGACCGTCTTCGCCTTCGCCGGGACCGGATCACCGGCGCTCGCGTACGTCGCGGTGGCCGCGGCCGGACTGTTCACGCCGCCGCTCGAGGGCGGACTGCGCGCGCTGTGGCCGAATGTGCTGCCGCGCGAGGATCAGGTCCACACCGCGTACGCGATGGACGCCGTGGCGCAGGAAGTCATGTTCACCGTCGGGCCGTTGCTCGTCACTGTGTGCGTGTCCCTGTGGTCGGCGCAGGCCGCGCTCGTCGTCCTGAACGTCGTCGGTGTGCTCGGGGCGCTCTCGGTGGTGGTGTCGCAGCCGTCGCGCGCGTGGCGCTCGGCGCCGCGTGAGGCGCACTGGCTGGGCGCCCTGCGCTCGCCGGGACTCCTGGCGCTCCTCGGTGCGTTCCTGTTCATCGGGACGGCGCTGGGCTCGATCACGGTGGCGGGTGTCTCGTACGCGGACGGGCACGGCGGTGACGTGACGTACGGCTGGCTGATGGCGGCGCTCGGGCTGGGCGCGCTGGCCGGTGGCTCCGTGTACGGGGTGCGGCAGTGGGCCGGCGTCCCCGAGCGGCGGCTGCGGTGGCTGGTGGCCCTGCTGGCCCTCTTCTACGTGCCGCTGGTGCTGATGCCGGGCGTCGTGGCGATGACAGCGCTGACGGCGCTCGCGGGTGTGTTCCTCGCCCCGTCGATCGCGTGCGCGTTCATCATCGTGGACCGGCATGCGCCGCGGGGCACGGTGACGGAGGCGTTCTCGTGGCTCGTGACGACGTTCACGGTGGGTACGTCGGTCGGAACCGCCGTGGCCGGACCGGTCGTCGAGTGGGGCGGTACGGTGTGGGGCTTCGCCGTTCCCGGAGCGGCCGGGGTGGCCGCGCTGCTCGTGCTCCTCGCCACCGGACGGGTCCTCGCAGCTCCCCGTGGCGCCGGGCGTGTCGCGGGCTCATCGGAAAATGATCGAAACGGTGCTGTCGAACCCGGTTTCAGTACAGGGCATCAGGCGTAATGTTCACTCATGGACCGCCGCATTTTCGGGCTGGAGAACGAGTACGGCGTCACATGTACGTTTAGGGGACAGCGCCGCCTGTCTCCTGACGAGGTGGCGCGGTACCTCTTCCGCCGTGTCGTGTCATGGGGCCGCAGCAGCAATGTCTTTCTGCGGAACGGCGCCCGCCTCTATCTCGATGTCGGGTCACATCCGGAATACGCAACTCCTGAATGTGACAACGTGACCGAGTTGGTCACGCACGACAAAGCGGGCGAGCGCATTCTGGAAGGCCTGCTCGTCGACGCCGAACGCCGCCTGCACGAGGAGGGAATCGCGGGCGACGTCTATCTCTTCAAGAACAACACCGACTCGGCGGGAAACTCCTACGGCTGCCACGAGAACTATCTGGTGGCCCGTCACGGGGAGTTCTCGCGACTCGCGGACATCCTCATTCCGTTCCTGGTCACACGGCAACTGCTGTGTGGCGCGGGCAAGGTGCTGCAGACTCCGCGCGGTGCCGTGTACTGCGTGAGCCAGCGTGCCGAGCACATCTGGGAGGGCGTGTCCTCCGCGACCACGCGTTCCCGCCCCATCATCAACACCCGCGACGAACCGCACGCGGACGCCGAGCGCTACCGGCGCCTGCACGTCATCGTCGGCGACTCGAACATGTCCGAGACGACGATGCTCCTCAAGGTGGGCGCGACCGACCTCGTGCTCCGCATGATCGAGGCGGGCACGGTCATGCGTGACCTCACACTGGAGAACCCGATCCGGGCCATCCGCGAGGTCAGCCACGACATCACCGGTCAGCGCAAGGTGCGTCTGGCCAGTGGCCGCGAGGCATCCGCCCTCGAGGTGCAGCGCGAGTACTACGAGAAGGCCGTGGACTTCTGCGAGCGCCGCGGGATCCGCACCGGCACCGTTGAGCAGGTCCTCGAACTGTGGGGCCGCGTTCTCGACTCGATCGAGGCCGAGGACCTCGACCGGATCGGCACCGAGATCGACTGGGTGATGAAGTACAAGCTCATCGAGCGGTACCGGGCCAAGCACAACATGACCATGTCGCATCCGCGGGTCGCGCAGATAGACCTCGCGTATCACGACATCCACCGCCGCAGGGGCCTCTACTACCTTCTGGAGAGGAAGGGACAGGCGGCCCGCATCTGCAACGACCTCAAGATCTTCGAGGGCAAGTCGGTGCCACCGCAGACCACGCGCGCGAGGCTGCGGGGCGACTTCATCCGCAGGGCCCAGGAACAGCGCCGTGACTTCACGGTCGACTGGGTGCACCTGAAGCTGAACGACCAGGCGCAGCGGACGGTGCTGTGCAAGGACCCCTTCCGGTCGGTGGACGACCGGGTGGAGAAGCTGATCGCCGGAATGTAGGACGACCGTCGCCCCGGGGCCCCGTACATGATCCGTGTACGGGGCCCTTTGGTGCGTGTGCGGTACCCCGGGTGAGGGACGGGAGGGCCTACAGTGGCTGAACCGTACTCACGTAACCCGCAACCTGAGGATCACTGTGCGACGCCGACTTGCTGCTCTGCTCATCGTCCCGGCTCTGGCGCTGACCGCGACGGCGTGCGGGGGTGATGACAACAAGAAGAGCGACACGGACAAGGCGGATTCGGCGTCCGCCTCGCCCAAGGCCGAGGCGGCCGCGCCCAAGCCCGTCGACTCGGCGTCGCCCATGCCGCAGATCAGCGGCGACTTCGGCAAGCAGGCCACGATCACCGTGCCGAAGGCCGAGCCGAGCGGCAAGTTCGTCGTGCACACGCTGTCGCAGGGTGACGGCGCCGTGGTCAAGAAGGACGACCTGGTGTCGATGAACTTCACCGGCAAGGTCTGGAAGAGCGGCAAGGACCTCGGCAGCTCCTACCAGTCGGGCGGCAGCCCGCAGCTGATCACCGCGGGTTCGAAGTCCGTCATCCCGGCGTTCGCGGACGCCCTGGTCGGCCAGAAGGAGGGCAGCCGCGTCCTCGTCGTCGCGCCGCCCGCCGCCGGCTTCGGCAGCCAGGGCAACCAGCAGGCGGGCGTCACCGGCACCGACACGCTGGTCTTCGCGATCGACGTCGGCAAGGTCACCCCGAAGATGGTGACGGGCACGCAGGCGTCCATTCCGTCGAACCTGCCGCAGATCAAGGCCGACAAGCCGGAGCCCGCGACGATCTCCGTGCCGAAGAACGACCCGCCGAAGAAGCTGGTCGACAAGGTCCTGATCCAGGGCAAGGGCGCCGAGGTCAAGAGCGGCAAGACGGTCACCATGCAGTACAGCGGTGCCGCCTGGAAGATCAACGAGGGCAAGCCGAAGGCTACGCTCTTCGACTCGTCGTGGAACACCGGCCAGCCCTTCACCACGGTGATCGGCCAGGGCCAGGTCATCCCGGGCTGGGACAAGGGTCTCGTCGGCAAGCACGTGGGCGACCGCGTCCTCCTGGTGATCCCCGCCGACCAGGCGTACGGCAAGGAGGCCAAGGGCGACACGCTCCCGGCCAACTCGACGCTCGTGTTCGTCGTCGACATCCTGGCCACGTCCTGACCCTGCGGGATGCAAGACTGTCCGGGTTGCCCAACCGTTTAGCAGCAGGAGCAAGAGACGTGAGCATCGAGAAGCCCGAGATCGACTTCCCCGAGGGCCAGCCGCCGGCTGACCTGGAGATCAAGGAGATCTGGGAGGGTGACGGCGCTGTCGCCAAGGCCGGCGACTACGTCAAGGTCCACTACGTGGGCGTGGCCTTCTCCACCGGTGAGGAATTCGACGCCTCCTGGAACCGCGGCAACCCGCTGGAGTTCCAGCTCGGCGCCGGCCAGGTCATCACCGGCTGGGACAAGGGCATCCAGGGCATGAAGGTCGGCGGCCGCCGTCGGCTGACCATCCCCGCCCACCTCGCCTACGGCGAGCGCGGTGCCGGCGGCGGCGTGATCGCCCCCGGCGAGACGCTGATCTTCGTCTGCGACCTGGTCGCGGTCTGATCGTCACCGACGCGGTCGCACTCTGATCAGGCTGTGACCGCAAGCGGTCGACCGAGGGCCCATGCCTCCTGGCATGGGCCCTCTCGTCTGCCTCCACCGCCCTCAACCGAATCCCTTTGGGATGCACCCCTTGTCCTCGGCTTTTGCCACGACACCCCGGAGCGGTACGGTCGACGTTCGGATGGGGGAGAGCCAGGGGGCTCTCGAAGAGAGGACGTAGGGCGTCGATGGCCATTGCGAAGGCCGAGCGGCTGATGAATCTGGCGCTGTGTCTGCTCGGGACGGGACGCCCGCTCAGCAAGCGTGAGCTGCGCGGTTCCATCGAGGCCTACCTGGAAGCGGGCTCCGACGACAGCTTCAACCGGATGTTCGAGCGGGACAAGGACGACCTGCGCGAGCTCGGCCTGGTCATCGCGACCGTGGAGAGCCTCGACGGCGAGATCGGCTACCTCGCCCGCCGCGACAGCAACCGGCTGCCGCCCGTCACCCTCGACGCCGAGGAAGCCGCAGCGCTCGGCCTCGCCGCGAAGGTCTGGCAGCAGGCCCGCCTCGCCGGCGCCGCCAGCGGAGCCCTGCAGAAACTGCGGGCCGCGGGCCTGCCCGAGGACGTCGACCCTTACGAGGCGCACTCCGCCCTCGAACCACGCATCCCGGCGCACGAGGCGTCGTTCGAGCCGCTGATGCTGGCCTGCCGCGACCGCCGGCCCGTCGTCTTCGACTACCGCAAGGCCACCGCTGCGCGGCCCGAGCAGCGGCATGTCGAGCCGTGGGCGCTCGAATGCTGGCGCGGCCACTGGTATCTCGCCGGCTGGGACCGCGACCGCGGTGCCGAACGCGTCTTCCGGCTCTCCCGCATCACCGGCAAGGTCCGCTCCCGCGCCGGCCGTTTCACCGCAGACGTGCCCGACGTCGTGACCGTCCGCGAGACCGTCGCGAGCTGGGCCGGCGAGACCGCCGACCGCACGGCCCTCATCAGGTTGCGCTCCGGCTCCGGCTATCCGCTGCGCGCCAAGGCCTCGGCCGTACGCGATCTCGGCGACGGCTGGGACGAGCTGGAGATTCCATACGGGCACGGGCTCGACGCCTGGCTGGTCGAGTTCGGACCCGACGTGGTCGTCCTCGAACCCGCCGAGCTGCGGGCCGAGGTCGTCGACCGGCTGCGCGCCGTGGCCAAGGGCTGAGGGGAACGAGGACCAATGGCCACGAACGCCATCGACCAGACCCGGCGGATGCTGTCCCTCGTGACGTATCTGCGGGAGCGACCCGGAGCCCGTGTCGAGGATGTCGCCCGCGCCTTCGGGATCACCGAGGACGAGCTGATCTCGGACCTCGACATCCTGCCGCTGTGCGGGACGAGCTTCCGTGGGGGCGACCTCCTCGACATCGACACGGACGGCGACCGCATCTGGTGGCACAACCCGGACGATGTCGCCGCGCCGCTGAGGCTCGCCGCCGACGAGGCGACGGCGCTGCTCGTCGCCGCGCGCGCCGTGTCCACGCTGCCCGGCCTCAGGGAGAGCGACCGGCTCGCGCTCCTTCGGGCCACCGCGAAGCTGGAGGCCGCGGCCGGCGAGGCGGCCGGGGCGAGCGCCCGGCTCTCCGTGACCTTCGAGTCCGAAGGCGGCGTCTTCGCCGACGTCGACCGGGCCATCTCGGAGCGGCGCCGGCTGTGGATCCGCTACTACTCGCCGGCCCGTGACGAGCTCACCGAGCGGGAGATCGACCCCATCCGCCTGGTGAGCGTCGGCCACACCTACGTGGAGGCCTGGTGCCGGCGCTCCGAGGCGCGGCGCACCTTCCGCCTCGACCGGGTCGCCGAGATCCGGATCCTGGACGAGCCGTCCGCGCCGCCGCAGATCGAACTGCGGGACCTGTCCGAGGGGCTCGTGCAGCCCGCGGCCGAGGACCCCGAGGTCGTGGTCGAGGTCGGTCCTGGCGGACGCTGGGTCGCGGAGTACTACCCGCACGACAGCGCCGAGGAGTTGGCGGACGGCGGCCTGCGGATCACGCTGCGCACGCCGGACCCCTCCTCGCTGAAGCGGCTGGCGCTCCGGCTCGGCCGCGACGGGCGCATCGTGTCGCCGGTCGGGCTCGCCGAGAGTGCGCGGCAGGCCGCCGGGGAGGCGCTGGCCGCGTACGACGGGCAGGGGTAGGGCCGTTGGCCGCGGGCGGGGTCTGTGGCGACCCTCATGCGCGCGGTCCGGCGAGAAGGGTGGGCGTGCCGTTGACCGCGGTGCGGCCCGGGGGAGCCAGAAGTTCGAGAAGTTCTGACGAGTCTCCGAAGAGTCTGGGATGGTCGAAATGGGTGGATTGTCCGCGGTGGTGGGTCCGGTGCTGTTCAAGGCCGCCTGCCCCGACTGCCGTGAGCGCTTCGAACTCTCCGCTGGGGCCCTGCGCCTGGCGATCGGCGCCACCCGCCGCACCACGTTCTACTCGTTCACCTGTCCCGAGTGCGGCGCTTCCGTACGCAAGCCGGCCGGGGAGCGCATCATCGAACTCCTCACCGGTGGAGGGGTGAGCACGCTCCGCCTCCATCAGACCGTCTAGGCTCGGCGCATGTTCTGGGCGATGCTGGCGATTGCTGTGGGGTTCGTGGGACTCGCCGTGCTCGGCGTACTCGCGGTCAAGGTCTTTGTCGAGGCCCAGCGCCTCGGGCGCCAAGTCGCCGACACCACACAGCAGATCAACCGCGCGGCGGAGGACCTGGAGCGGGCGGCGACCAGCACGGCCCGCACGAGCCGCGAACTGCTGTAAGCCGCACCGCGTGTGACGTGCGCAACGGGATGGTAAGCGCTTTACCCGTGTGGCCTGTCCGGTTGTCGGGGCGGGCGGGTACGCTGCCAGACGCGGCCCGAAGAGCGAGGCGCGGCCCGCAACTGGGAGTACGCAGAGGGATTGCCCCCTGTTCACCCCCACGGGATACGATCGCTGCCAGCACGGTGGTCGGACATCAGTCCGACCTGTACCGGCAGCCCCGCCCCTGCCGCCTCGGTGAGAAGGTAAACGCATATGTTCGGAAAGATCGGCGCCCCTGAGATCATTCTGATCCTCGTCGTCATCGTCCTGCTGTTCGGCGCGAAGAAGCTTCCCGACATGGCGCGCTCGCTGGGCAAGTCGGCCCGCATCCTCAAGAGCGAGGCCAAGGCGATGAAGTCCGACGGTCAGCAGACCGCGCCCACGGACCCGCCGAAGAACGACGAGCAGCCCCCGGCTCAGCGCACCATCAAGGCCGCCCCCGGCGACGTGACCAACGCGCGCCCGGTCACCGAGCCGACCGACCAGACTTCGCAGCGCTGATCCCGGGCCGCCCCGCGAAGGCGGCCTGTCGCACGAGATGAGGACGTGGGTTGCTCAAGTCTGCCCGCAAGACGGAGAAGGATCCCGAGGGGCGGATGCCGCTCGCGGAACACCTGCGTGAGCTTCGCAACCGGCTCACGAAGGCTCTGCTGGCCATCGTCGTCGTCACGATCGTCGCCGCCTTCTTCTACAAGGACATCATCGAGTTCTTCACCAACCCGGTGCTCGACTCGGTGGGCTGCAAGTCGAGCTTCGCCGAGCTCGCCGAGCAGGCGAACAAGGGACAGCACGACGAGACGTGCGCGCGGATCGTGCTCAACGGCCTGCTGACGCCGTTCACGCTCGCGCTGAAGATCTCGCTGATGGCGGGTGTCGTCCTCGCGTCGCCGGTCTGGCTCTACCAGCTGTGGGGCTTCGTCGCGCCGGGCCTGCACCGGCACGAGAAGAAGTACGCGACCGCCTTTGTCGCGACCGGCTTCCCGCTGTTCCTGTGCGGCGCCTTCTTCGCGTACAAGACCCTCCCCACGATGGCGAGGGTGTTGCTCGACTTCTCGCCCGGCGGTGTCGACAACCAGCTGCCGCTGGACGATCTGCTCGACCTGATCACACGCATGGTGGTCGTCTTCGGGCTCTCATTCGAGCTGCCGCTGCTCCTCGTGATGCTCAACCTCACCGGGGTGATCACGGGCAAGCGGATGATCGGCTGGTGGCGCGGCATGATCATGGGCATCACGGTCTTCGCGGCCGTGGCCACGCCCAGCACCGACCCGCTGAGCATGTTGGCGCTCGCCGGACCCATCTGGGTCCTGTACTTCGCGGCCGCCGGTTTCTCCCTGCTCAACGACCGCCGCAAGGCCAGGGACCGCGAAGACCTCGACGACGACGAGGCCTCGAACGTGGACCTCACGCCCGAGCCCGTCTCGGCCAGCCGCGCGCTGCCCGAGCAGGCGAGCTCGGACCATGACCGGGTCAACGGTTATGACGACGTGACCTGACAGGGCGGCACGATCTTGTAAGGTCCGCCCGTGACCAGCGAGATCACCCTCTTCGTCAATCCCACCGCCGGACGCGGCCGGGGCGCCCAGGCGGCGCAGCCGGCCGCTTCCGCGTTGCGGGCGGCCGGCTTCTCCGTGCGTACGGTCGTGGGGGAGGACGCCGATGATGCCCTCACACGCGCCCGTGCCGCGGTCCGCGACGGCACCGGAGCGCTCATTGCCGTCGGCGGTGACGGCATGGCCAACCTCGCGCTTCAGGCCGTCGCGGGCACCCGCACCCCGCTCGGCGTGATCGCCGTCGGCACCGGCAACGACTTCGCCCGCTCCCTCGGACTGCCCGTACGGGACCCGGCTGCCGCAGGCGCCCTCATGGCCGACGCCCTCAAGGGCGCGCGGATCCGCGAACTCGACCTGGGGCGGGCCGGCGGCCACTGGTTCGGCACCGTCCTGGCCTCGGGTTTCGACTCCCGGGTCAACGACCGGGGCAACCGGATGCGCTGGCCCGGCGGCCGCTTCAAGTACGACCTCGCGATCCTCGCCGAGCTCGCCGCGTTCAAGCCCATCCCGTATCGGATCACCCTGGACGACGGCCCCGCGCTGGAGGTCGAGGCCACGCTCGTCGCCGTGGGCAACGGGACGTCGTACGGGGGTGGCATGAAGATCTGTGCCGGCGCCGACATGACCGACGGGCTCTTCGACATCACGGTCGTCGGGGACTGCTCGCGGACGACGCTGCTCAAGGTCTTCCCGCGCGTCTACAAGGGGACTCACCTCGACCACCCCGTGGTCACCGTCCACCGCGCGAAGAAGGTCGAGCTGGCTGCCGAGGGGATCACCGGCTACGCCGACGGGGAGCCGCTCGGAAGCCTGCCCCTGACCGCCGAGTGCGTGCCGCAGGCCGTCCGGGTCATAGGGCCCTGACCCCCTGAGATCTTGGGGCCCGGACCCCTGAGATCATGGCGCCCCGACCCCGCAAATCATGGGCCCCCTGCCCTGGAAGGGGCCGATCACAATAAAGATCGTCCGTTGTCAGTGGTGGCCGGTAGTCTCGAAAGCACGATGACAGAGGACCTCTCACCGGCCGAGCGGTACGCGGCAGCACGTAAGCGCGCTGCCGAGCAGGCCACCGCGCTCGCCGACTTCCGCGAGATGTACGACTTCGGCCTCGACCCCTTCCAGATCGAGGCGTGTCAGGCTCTCGAGACGGGCAAGGGCGTCCTGGTGGCCGCGCCCACCGGCTCCGGCAAGACGATCGTCGGCGAATTCGCCGTCCACCTGGCCCTCCAGCAGGGCAAGAAGTGCTTCTACACGACACCCATCAAGGCGCTGTCGAACCAGAAGTACGCCGACCTCGCCAAGCGGTACGGCGCCGACAAGGTCGGCCTGCTGACCGGCGACAACAGCGTGAACGCGGACGCTCCGGTGGTCGTCATGACCACCGAGGTCCTGAGGAACATGCTGTACGCGGGCTCGCAGACCCTCCTCGGCCTCGGCTACGTGGTCATGGACGAGGTGCACTACCTCTCCGACCGCTTCCGCGGCGCCGTCTGGGAAGAGGTGATCATCCACCTCCCGGAGTCCGTCACCCTGGTCTCCCTCTCGGCGACGGTGTCGAACGCGGAGGAGTTCGGCGACTGGCTCGACACCGTGCGCGGCGACACCGAAGTGATCGTCTCCGAGCACCGGCCCGTGCCCCTGTTCCAGCACGTGCTCGCCGGGCGCCGGATGTACGACCTCTTCGAGGAGGGCGAGGGCCGCAAGAAGGCCGTCAACCCGGATCTGACGCGCATGGCCCGCATGGAGGCCAGCCGTTCGTACAACCCGCGCGACCGCCGCAAGGGCAAGATGGTGCGCGAGGCGGACCGCGAGCGCGAGCGCAGACAGCGCTCCCGGATCTGGACGCCCGGCCGCCCCGAGGTCATCGAGCGCCTCGACAGCGAGGGGCTGCTGCCCGCGATCACGTTCATCTTCAGCCGCGCCGCCTGCGAGGCCGCCGTACAGCAGTGCCTGTACGCGGGCCTGCGGCTCAACGACGAAGAGGCCCGCGCCCGCGTCCGCGAGATCGTGGAGGAGCGCACGGCCGCGATCCCCGACGAGGACCTGCACGTCCTCGGCTACTTCGAGTGGCTCGAAGGCCTGGAGCGCGGCATCGCCGCCCACCACGCGGGCATGCTGCCGACGTTCAAGGAGGTCGTCGAGGAGCTCTTCGTACGGGGCCTCGTGAAGGCCGTCTTCGCGACGGAGACCCTCGCCCTCGGCATCAACATGCCGGCCAGGTCCGTCATCCTGGAGAAGCTCGTCAAGTGGAACGGCGAGCAGCACGCCGACATCACACCCGGCGAGTACACCCAGCTCACCGGCCGGGCCGGCCGGCGCGGCATCGACGTCGAGGGCCACGCGGTCGTCCTGTGGCAGCGCGGCTTCAGCCCCGAGCACCTGGCGGGACTCGCGGGCACGCGCACGTACCCGCTGCGCTCCAGCTTCAAGCCGTCGTACAACATGGCGGTGAATCTGGTCGAGCAGTTCGGCCGGCACCGCTCGCGCGAGCTGCTCGAGACGTCCTTCGCGCAGTTCCAGGCCGACAAGTCGGTCGTCGGGATCTCCCGCCAGGTCCAGCGCAATGAGGAGGGCCTGGACGGCTACAAGGCCTCCATGACCTGCCACTTGGGGGACTTCGAGGAGTACGCGCGGCTGCGCCGCGAGCTCAAGGACCGCGAGACGGACCTCGCCAAGCAGGGGGCGGCCCAGCGGCGCGCCGCGGCGGCCGCCGCCCTGGAGAAGCTCAAGCCGGGCGACGTCATCCACGTCCCCTCCGGCAAGTTCGCCGGCCTCGCCCTCGTACTCGACCCCGGCATCCCGGCCGGCCGGTCGAACGGACACCGTGGCTTCGAGCAGCACGACGGCCCGCGCCCGCTGGTCCTGACCGCCGAACGCCAGGTCAAGCGGCTCGCGTCGATCGACTTCCCGGTGCCCGTCGAGGCGCTGGAGCGGATGCGGATCCCCAAGTCGTTCAACGCGCGTTCGCCCCAGTCGCGGCGGGACCTCGCGTCCGCGCTGCGCACCAAGGCCGGCCACATCGTGCCCGACCGGCACCGCAAGAACCGCGCGGCGGCGGCCGACGACCGGGAGATCACGCGGCTGCGCGCCGAGCTGCGCGCCCACCCCTGTCACGGCTGCGACGAGCGCGAGGACCACGCCCGCTGGGCCGAGCGCTACTACCGCCTGCGGCGTGACACGCAGCAGTTGGAGCGCCGCATCGAGGGCCGGACGAACACCATCGCCCGCACCTTCGACCGCATCGTGGCCCTGCTGACCGAGATGGACTATCTGCGCGGCGACGAGGTCACGCAGAACGGCAAGCGCCTCGCGCGCCTGTACGGCGAACTCGACCTGCTCGCCAGCGAGTGCCTGCGCGACGGGATCTGGGAAGGCCTCAGCCCGGCCGAACTGGCCGCGTGCGTCTCGGCGTTGGTGTTCGAGGCCCGCGCCGCCGACGACGCGCTCGCACCCAAGCTGCCGTCCGGCAAGGCCAAGGCGGCGCTCGGCGAGATGGTCCGCATCTGGGGCCGGCTCGACGCCCTGGAGGAAGAGTTCAAGATCAGCCAGACCGAGGGCGTCGGCCAGCGCGAACCCGATCTGGGCTTCGCCTGGGCCGCGCACCAGTGGGCGTCCGGCAAGGGGCTCGACGAGGTCCTGCGCGAGGCGGACATGCCTGCCGGTGACTTCGTGCGCTGGTGCAAGCAGGTCATCGACGTGCTCGGCCAGATCTCGGCCGCGGCGCCGGCCGTCTCCGGCGCGGGGGGCGGGGACACGGTCGCCAAGAACGCCCGCAAGGCGGTGGACGCGTTGCGGCGCGGCGTGGTGGCGTACTCGTCCGTCGGGTAGGTGGGCGGCCGCTTGTGGCCGGTCGGCCGGTGTCCCCGCGTCCCTGACGGATGCGGGGACACCGGCCGCCGTGCTGCGTGCCGCCGAACTCAAGGACAGCCACGCGCAGTTGCAACCGCCATCGACCAGGTCCTGCGCTCGCCGGGGGTGAACTCTCCCCTCGTACCGATCTGCTCTCCGGCGTGACCGAAGGCGTCATTCTCGTGCACCGCCGCGATCCCGAACGCTCCGTACCGGTCGCCGCCCCGGTCCTCGCTGCGGCGACTGCGCACCGGCCCCGCGCATCGCGGGCCTCTGACCTCACACACGTCACGCGCCGAAGGCCCAACAGCCCCGCCGTGACGGGGATTTCGCACGGGCGGACGTGATCACTCCATGTGTGCGAACCGCCGCTGAGCGTGCAAATGGAGCCGAGTCTATTCCTCCCGTCCGGCCATTTCAGGTGCTTGCGGAATATGACACAGCGGTGATTCCACCGGACTAAGCTCGCCCGCAGCGCACCGAGTTGGCACATATTCGTGCGTTTGTTCCCAATCTTGCAGATGGTTCCAGTTCATCCCCACGCGTACGTCAGCACGTATCCCGTAACGCATATTTCCCCCGATCCGACCGTTCAGAGGGCATACATGGTGAGTGTTCAATCGCCTCCCGGTGGCCGAGAAATCCCCTACACACGCGTGCTGTTGCTGCCCGCCGTGGCCATGGCCGCGGCGACCGGAGCCGCCGTCGCGGTGGTGGCGCAGCCCGCGCGGCTCGCCGTCGCCCTGTGCGGCGGCCTCGCCACGCTTCTGCTGATCCTGGTGGCCGCCGAGGCGGTACGCCGCGGTCGCACGATCAAGTGGGAGCGCGCCCAGTCCGCCCGGCACGTCGAGCACCTGGAACGCAGCCTCGCCGCCCGTGACGACGAGGCCCAGTGGATGGCCAGGTATCTGCTGCCCGAGTCCCTGTACCGGCTGCGCTCCGGCGACACGGCCTCCGAGGCCGTCAAGGTCGTGGTCGAGGTCGACCCCGCGCACGCCCAACTCCCCGACGCGCAGCGCAGGTTGATGGCCGAGGTGCTCAGCGTCATCGACCGCGAGGAGAACATGCGCGACGCCGCGCAGCGCGCCTTCGTCTCCATCGCGCGCCGCGTCCAGTCCATCGTGCACAAGCAGAACGCCGAACTGCGCGAGATGGAGGAGGACCACGGCCGCAATCCCGAGGTCTTCGACGACCTCCTGCGCATCGACCACGGCACCGCGCTGATCGGCCGCCTCGCCGACTCCATCACCGTCCTCGGCGGCGCCCGCCCCGGCCGCCAGTGGCCCCGGCCCGTGCCGCTCTACAGCGTGCTGCGCGGCGCCATGTCGCGCATCCTCGAATACCCCCGCATCGAGCTGCACTCGATCGCCAAGATCGCCATCCGCGGCATCTCCGTCGAGCCGCTCATCCACGCGCTGGCCGAACTCATGGACAACGCGACGCGCTACTCGCCGCCCCAGACCAAGGTGCACGTCACCGCGGTCGAGGTGCAGACCGGCATCGCCATCGAGATCGAGGACGGCGGCGTCAGCCTCAGCGAGGAGGCCCGCGGCCGCGCCGAGGAGATGCTCGCCCGCGCCAAGGCCGGTATCGACCTCAACGACCTCGGCGAGAACCCCCGCCTCGGCATGGCCGTCGTCGGCCGGCTCTCGCAGATGTACGACATGCAGATCGCGCTGCGCCAGTCCGCGTACGGCGGTGTCCGCGCCGTTCTCATCGTGCCGCGGATCATGGTGACGAGCGACGCCGCGCCCGGTCTCGCCCACGGCATCGGCGCCTCCGGTGTGCCTCGCGTCAACAACGACGGCGAGCCCATCGTGGAGGAGCCCCGTAAGAAGAAGCTGCGCCGCCCCACCACGGGCCCCCGCCCCTCCGCGCCGCTGGTGGCCGCCATGGAGGACGACGTCCCCGTCGTCACCGAGTGGCGCGCCAACGGACTGCCGCAGCGCCGCAGGAAGGTCGACACGAAGGTCATCGACCAGCAGATCATCGTGACGCCCAGGGCGCCCGAGAACGGCAGCGGGGCGGCGCCCCGTGCGGACCAGCCCCCGCAGTGGACGCCCATCCCGGTGCCGGCCTCCGAGGCCGAACCCGAGAAGCCGGACCAGCCCGAACCGGGCCTGTGGGTCGAGGCGTTCATGAACGGGCTCAAGGGTGACGGGCAGGGCGACGCGTCGGGCGAGACCGGCGAGACCAATCAGCAGGTCGACGAGGGAGACCGCCAGTGATCCAGCAAAGGGCAAACTTCGACTGGATGCTCAAGGAGCTCGCCGACGGCGTGCCCCAGACACGGCAGGTCGTGGTGCTCTCCGCTGACGGCCTGCGCATCGCCCGCTACGGCGGAGACCCCGACGCCGCCGACCGCATCGCCGCCGCCTGCGCCGGACTCCAGAGCCTCGCCACCGCCGTGGCCAGCGAGATCCCGGACAGCGACGGCCGGATGAGCATGGTCATCATCGAGGTCAGCGGAGGGTTCTTCTACCTCATGGCCGCGGGCAAGGGCGCGTACCTCGCGGTCCTCGCCGACGCCCACGTGGACGCCGGACTCATCAGCAACCGCATGCGCGACCTCGTCGTACGCATCGGTGCGCACCTCACCAGTCCGCCCCGGCGCAACGGGCAGACCGTATGACACACCCCCCGCAACCCTCCCGAGCGCAGCCGCAGCCGCAGCCGCCGCAGCGCGAGCGCCGCGGGCCGGACGGCAAGGGCGCCAACCCCGAACGCCTGTACACCATCACGGGCGGCAGCGAGGGGGCCGAGCGCGCGCCGCTCGACCTGGTCACCCTGATCATCGCGCGCGCCGACCCCCCGCCCGCTGCGCCGCCCGAGCAGGCAGCCCTGTTACGGCTGTGCAAGTCACCCCTGTCCACGGCCGAGATCTCGGCCTACCTCAGTCTGCCGTTCAGCGTGGTCACCGTGCTGCTCGGCGAACTCCTCGCGGCTGAACTGGTTCAGGCGCGCGCCCCTGTCATCCGCGGCGCCGTCGCCGACCGTTCCCTCCTCGAAGCGGTGATGCATGGACTTCAAAAGCTCTGACACGCTCCGGGACGGACCCCGCATTCCGGGGCCCCGGAGGGAGGACCACCTGCCCGACACGGTCTCGGCCGCCGTGAAGGTCGTCATCGTCGGCGGATTCGGCGTGGGCAAGACCACGATGGTGGGATCCGTCAGCGAGATCAGGCCGCTCACCACCGAAGAGACCATGACCCAGGCGGGCATCGGAGTCGACGACAACTACGGCTCCGAGACGAAGACCGCCACCACGGTCGCCATGGACTTCGGACGCATCAGCATCACGGACGAGCTGGTGCTCTACCTCTTCGGCACCCCGGGCCAGGAGCGCTTCTGGTTCCTGTGGAACGGCCTGTTCGAGGGCGCACTCGGCGCCGTCGTGCTCATCGACACCCGCCGCCTCGAAGTCAGCTTCGACGTGATCGGGCGCCTGGAGGAGCGCGGCGTGCCGTTCGTCATCGCCAACAACGCCTTCCCCGACGGCCCGCGCTACCCCGCCGAAGAACTGCGCCAGGCCCTCGACCTCGACCCGGACGTCCCGATCCTCGAGTGCGACGCCCGGCGCCGTGCCTCCAGCCGGGACGTCCTGATGACGCTGATGCGCTATCTGCACGAACTGGCGCTCACCCGCGTCTGACCCGGCCGGTGCCGGCCCTCTCTGCTGCAACACAGCCTTTTCCACACAGCCTTTCCACACCACCGGAGCGATCACCGTGACGACTCCCTCCCACTCACACGCCGGCACGGACGAGGCCGCGCTCAGTCCGCCGCCCGGCTGCCCGGCCCACGCCCTGGGCCCCGGCGGCCTGCGCCGGCTCTACGGTCCCGAGGCGGACGACGACATCGCGGCCGTGTATGAGAAGCTGCGCGCCGAACACGGCCCCGTCGCCCCCGTCCTGATCCACGAAGACGTGCCGATGTGGGCGGTCCTCGGGCACGGCGAGAACCTGCACATGGTCCGCTCGACCTCGCAGTTCAACCGCGACGCGCGCCACTGGAACGCGGTCCTCGACGGCAGCGTCACGCCCACCAACCCCCTCGCGCCCGTCTTCAGCTGGCAGCCCATCTGCAGCTTCGCCGAGGGCGCCGACCACCAGCGGCTGCGCGGGGCGGTCACCGGGGCGATCGGCACGATCGAGTCCCGTGGCCTGCGGCGCTTCATCAACCGCGCCTCGAACGAGCTGGTCAACAAGATCTGCGAGATCGGCGAGGCCGACGTCGTCAGCCAGTTCGCCGAGCATCTGCCGATGATGGTGATGTGCCGGATCTTCGGCATGCCCGAGGAGTACAACGAGCGGATGGTGCAGGCCGCCCGCGACATGATCAAGGGCACCGAGACCGCCATCGCCAGCAACGAATACATCATGGGCGTCCTCACCAGGCTCACCGCCCGTCGCCGTGCCAACCCCGAGGCCGACTTCACCAGTCACCTCATCGCCCAGCCCGCCGCACTCGACGACGACGAGGTCGCCCAGCACCTGCGCCTCGTCCTGATCGCCGCGTACGAGGCCACGGCCAACCTCATCGCGAACGTGCTGCGCGTGGTCCTCACCGACCCCCGCTTCCGCGCCCAGCTCAACGGCGGCCAGATGACCGTGCCCGAGGCGGTCGAGCAGTCCCTGTGGGACGAGCCGCCGTTCAGCGCGATGGTCGGCTACTTCGCCAAGGAGGACACCGAGCTCGGCGGCCGGCACATCCGGCGCGGCGACGGCCTGATCTTCGGCATCGCGCCGGGCAACGTCGACCCCGTCGTACGCCCCGACCTGTCTGCCAACATGCAGGGCAACCGCTCGCACCTCGCCTTCGGCGGCGGACCGCACGAGTGCCCCGGACAGGACATCGGCCGCGCAATCGCCGACATCGGCGTCGACGCGCTCCTGATGCGCCTGCCCGACGTCGAACTCTCGGTGCACGAGCACGAGTTGCGCTGGCGCTCCTCGATCCTCTCGCAGCACTTGGTGGAGCTGCCGGTGAAGTTCGAACCGCGCCCGCCGCAGGACGTCGTCGCCAAGCCGGGCCACCGGCCGGTCCCGGAGCAGCGCGACGACTGGCAGGTGTCGACGCACGCCCCGCCGGCCCCGCAGCCCGCCCCCGTTCCGGCTGCCGCCCCGGCGCCGGAGCAGCCGCCCGTCGCGTTCCCGGAGCCCGCCGCACCGCCGCAGGGCGCCTGGCGTCGCTTCCTGCGCTGGTGGCGCGGCTACTGACCGTGCCGTATCCAGGTGTTACGAGGGGTGCGCGGGCGCCGTCGGACTGCCGCCCGCCCACTCCTCGTACGCCGACCAGGCCTCCAGTACCCGCCCGCTGTCGAAGCGGTGCTCCCGGCCCGTCACCGGGTCCCTGAACTCCAGGGTCCGTGCCAGGAGTTGGAGCGGGCGGCGGAAGTCGTCGGGCGCCACCGCGTCGGCGACCACGGGGTAGATCGGGTCGCCGAGGATCGGCAGGCCGAGCGCGTTCATATGGACCCGCAGCTGGTGGGTGCGGCCGGTGTGGGGGAGTAGCCGGTAGCGGCCGAGGCCGCCGCGCTCCTCGACGAGCTCGATCCGGCTCTCCGCGTTCGGCTCGCCGCCCGGCACCTCGCGCGCGGCGAGCACCCCGCGCTCCTTCTCGATCCGGCTGCGCACGGTCCTCGGCAGCGCGACTCCGGGGTCGTGGGCGGCCACCGCCTCGTACTCCTTGCGCACCAGCTTGTCGCCGAACAGCGTCTGGTACGCGCCGCGTTCCTCGGGTCGGACGACGAACAGGACGAGGCCGGCGGTGAGCCGGTCGAGCCGGTGCGCCGGCCCGAGCGCGGGCAGGTCCAGCTCCTGCCGCAGGCGCGCCAGCGCGGTCTGCGTGACATGGCTGCCGCGCGGCGTCGTGGCCAGGAAGTGCGGCTTGTCGGCGACCACGATGTGCTCGTCCCGGTACACGATCCCGATCGGGAACGGCACGGGCACCTCGGGTGCGAGGTCGCGGTGGAACCACACCCAGGCGCCCGGGACATAGGGCGCGTCCGACGTCACCGCGGCCCCGTCCGCGCCCACGATCCGCCCCTCGCGCAGCATCGCGTCGATCACCCCGGGCCCGGCCGCGAGCCGTTCCACGAGATGGTCGCGCACCGTGCTCCAGGCGCCGTCGAGCGGCAGCATGACCCGGAAGGCGTCGATGCCGTCGCGCTGCGGCAGCGGGGAGGGCGGAATGCGCCGCTTACGTCTCATCGCGGCCCAGCCTACGGGCGGCCGCCTGCCCCCTTGAACCACGGACGGAGGCCGGACGCCGGGGGCAGGATGGGGCGCATGCCGATGACGATCTCGCAGGTCCTGGCCGCCGGCACGCTCGCCCGCGGCCCCCAGCCCACCATCGAGGCCGAGGGCGGCCTCCTCCTGCGGCCCTGGCGGGACGAGGACGTGCCGGCCGTGTACGCGGCGTTCCGTGACCCGGCGATCCAGCACTGGCACGTGCGGGTCGCGGAGTCCGAGGACGAAGCGCGCGGCTGGATAAGGGAGTGGCGGGACGGCTGGGACGGCGAGCAGAGGGTCGGCTGGGCGGTCGCCACGGCGGACACCGACGAGGTGGTGGGACGCATGGGGCTGCGCTCCCTCTCGCTGCACGAGGGGGTGGCCGAGGTCGCGTACTGGGTCCTGCCCGCGGCCCGGGGTGCCGGTATCGCCCCGCGAGCCGTCGCCGCACTGTCTCGCTGGGCGCTGGACGAGGTCGGCTTCCACCGTCTCGAACTCCAGCACGCCGTCGGCAACATGGCGTCGTGCCGGGTCGCCCTCAAGTCGGGTTTCGCCCTGGAGGGCACGAAGCGCAGCGCGCTCCTGCACGCCGACGGCTGGCACGACTCCCACCTCCACGCGCGCGTGCAGGGCGACCGCCTTCCGGGGGCGTGACGCTGCCGTATCGGGCCCGCCGAAGTCCCACCCCTTGTGCGTCCACATCATTCGCGATACATCGTGTATTGACGCCTTGTCGTCCATCGCGATATGTTCGGCTACGGATATTCGGATACGAGGTGCGGCGCTTCCAGGTGAGGGGCGCGAGGCGCGAGGGGAGAGGTGAGTTCGGTGGCCACCAAGCGGCGCAAGCTGGGCAATCCGCTGGCCCTCGCGGTGATGGTGCTGCTCATGGAGAAGCCCATGCACCCGTACGAGATCGCGCAGACTCTGCGCCGGCGCGGCAAGGACACCACGACGAAGATCAACTACGGCTCGCTCTACACGGTCGTCCAGAACCTGGAGAAGCACGGCTTCGTCGAGGTCGCGGACGTGCAGCGGCAGGGGAACCGGCCGGAGCGCACGCTCTACGGGATCACCGACGACGGCAGGGAGGAAGCGCTCGAGTGGCTCTCCGACCTGCTCGCCGTGCCCGCGCGTGAGTATCCGATCTTCGAGACGGCGCTGTCCCTCATGGGGGTCATACACCCCGACGAGGTGACGCGGCTGCTGGAGGAGCGGCTCGCCTCGCTGGAGGTTCAGGCGGCGAGCGCGCGTGGCGGACTCATGAAGCTGTACGAGACGCTGCCGCGGATCTTCCTCGTGGAGACCGAGTACCAGCTGCACATGGTCGAGGCGCAGGCCGAGTGGATCCGGGGCTTCCTGCGGGAGGTCAAGGAGGACACGCTCGACGGCGTCGAACAGTGGCGGACGTTCCAGGAGACCGGTGAAGTCCCGCCGGAATTCGCGGAGTTGGAAGACGCCCGCCCCGACGAGAAGAGAACCAAGAGGGAATCAGGCCGAGAGAAATAGACAGACCCTGGCAGGACTGTTGCACCAGTCCCGCCAGGGTCTCGAACCCCGGACCGACCCACCGTGCGGCGAGCCAGGCGATCGAGGTGCGGCACACCCAGGATAGCCCGGCGCTCTTCACGTGGATCTCGGCCGTCGTCCGCTCACACCCGCGAGCGGATCCACCGTCGTCCGCTCACACAGGAGAGCCGTCGTCATGAGCACCCGTGCGCCCGCAGTGCAGGCGCGTCAACTCGTCAAGACCTATCCCGGCGATGTCACCGCCCTCAGCGGCATGGACATCACCGTGGAACCCGGCACCGTCTTCGGCCTGCTCGGCCCGAACGGCGCAGGCAAGTCCACCACCGTCAAGATCCTCACCACCCTCGCCCGCCCCGACTCCGGGACCGCCACGGTCGCGGGCCACGACGTACTGCGGCACCCCGACCGCGTGCGCCGCGCCATCGGCGTCGTCGCCCAGAAGTCCGGCGCCGACCCCGTCGCCACCGGCCGCGAGAACCTCCAGCTCCAGGGTCGGCTCTACGGCCTGCGCGGAGCGGACCTGAACCGACGTGTCACCGAACTCCTCGACCGCTTCCGCCTCACCGACGCCGCCGGACGTCAGGTCAAGGGCTACTCGGGCGGCATGCAGCGCCGCCTCGACGTGGCGCTGGGCCTCGTCCACCGGCCCGAGGTGCTCTTCCTCGACGAGCCGACCACCGGCCTCGACCCGGAGGCCCGCACCGCGATGTGGGACGAGATCGCGCGCCTCGCCGGCGACGAGGGTCTGTCCATCCTGCTCACCACGCACTACCTCGAAGAGGCCGACCGGCTCGCCGAACGCGTCGCCGTCGTCGACCGCGGACATGTCGTCGTCGAGGGCACCCCCGACGGCCTCAAGGGTGAACTGCGCGGGGACGCCGTCCACTTGGAGCTGCGCGCCGCCGTCCAGGACGCCGGACGCACGCTCCTGGAAAGCGCGCTCGCCGCGCTGCCCGGAGTGCGCGAGACCCAGTTCGACGGCCGGCGCGTCAGCGTCCGCGCCGACGACGGGGCCGCCGCCGTACCCGCCCTGCTCGCCGCGCTGGAGCGGGCGGGCGTGGCGGTCACCGCCGCCACCGTCGCCCGTCCCTCGCTCGACGACGTCTATCTCCGCTACGCCGGCCGCCGCTACTCCGAGGCGCAGGCCGCCACCCTGGACGAGTCCGCCGCCGACACCCTCGCCCCCGCCGGAGGTGCCCGATGAGTACCGCGATCCCGCAGACCTGGTACATGACGCAACGTCAGCTCATGGTGTTCCTGCGCCAGCCCGCGTATCTCCTGATCACCCTGATCCAGCCGGTGGTATGGCTGTTCCTGTTCGGCAACCTGTTCAAGAAGGTCGTCGAGCTCGGCGGATTCGGCACCACGACCTATCTCGACTACCTCATCCCCGGCGTCGTGGTGATGAGCGCGCTCAGCTCCAACATGTGGGCGGGCATGGCGACGCTCGACGAGATCCAGCGGGGCACGCTCAACCGGTTCCTCACCACACCGGTGAGCCGCGGGGCACTGATGAACGGCAATGTGGTGAGCAACGGTCTGGTCACCGCGCTCCAGTCCGTCGTCATCGTGCTGCTCGGCCTCCTCGGCGGGGCCGAACTGCCGGGCGGGGCGGGCGGAGTGCTGATCCTCGTCGCCGCCGCGGTGCTCCTCGGCACCGTGTTCGGGGCGCTGTCGAACGCGCTGGGCATGCTGGTCAGGGAGCGGGAGTCGATCATCGGGATCAACACGTTCCTGCTGCTCCCGCTGACCTTCCTGTCCTCGGCGTTCATGGCCCCGTCGCAGATGCCGTCGTGGATGCGGCACATAGCCGACTTCAACCCGCTCAACTGGGCCATGGTCGCGGGCCGTTCGGCGATGTCCGACGCCCCGGACTGGGGTGACGTGCTGACCCGCGGCGGGGCGCTCCTCGTGCTGGCCGTCGCCGCGGTGTGGCTGTCGACCCGCACCTTCCGCTCGTACCAGCGATCGGTCTGAGCGCCACGCCGCAGCGGGGCGGGAGATGGCGCTACGCCGTCTCCTGCTCCGCCTCCACCTGCGCGTTCCACTCCCGCTTCGAGGCCTGCCAGCCGTCCTCGTTGTGACCGAGGCGCCAGTAGCCGGAGATCGAGAGGTCCTCGCGCGAGATCTCGCGCTCGGTGCGCAGATGGCGGCGCAGCTCCTTCACGAAGCCCGCCTCGCCGTGCACGAAGGCGTGCACCCGGCCCGCCGGGAACGCGAGCCCGCGTACGGCCTCCACCAGGGCCTCGCCCACCGGCCGGCCGCCGCGGTGCAGCCAGACGACCTGCGCGGCGGAGTCGATCTTCTGCTCCTCGGTGGCGTCGGAGACCTCCACGAAGGCGTGGGCCACGGCGTCCTCGGGCAGCGCCTCCAGGGCGGCGGCGATCGCGGGCAGGGCGCTCTCGTCACCGGCGAGCAGGTGCCAGTCGGCGGTCGAGTCCGGGGCGTAGGCGCCGCCGGGACCGGCCAGGTGCACGCTCGCGCCGGGCTGTACGTCGCGTGCCCAGGGACCGGCGATGCCCTCGTCGCCGTGCACCACGAAGTCGAGCGTCAGCTCGCGCGCCACCGGGTCCCAGGCGCGCACGGTGTACGTACGCGTCACGGGCCACTGGTCGCGCGGCAGCTCCTCACGGATCCGGCCGAGGTCGAACGGCTCGGGGTAGGTGACCCCGTCGAGCGGGAACTGCAGCTTCACGTAGTGGTCGGTGCAGCCGCCCGCGGCGAAGGCGGCGAGGCCGTCCCCACCGAGGACCACGCGCTGCATGTGCGGGGTGAGCCGCTCGGTGCGCAGGACCTCGCCCCGGTGTGCCGTCGGCTTCCTGCGTTCCGGACGTTCCGCCATGGCGGCCTCCCCTGAAGATCACTGGCTACTTAGGTTTACCTAAGTTAACACTCAGCGCTCCAGGATGGTGAGCAGCCGCTGCAAAGATCCGCCCAAGCCCCAGCGCTCCGCGAGCTTCTCGAGGGCCTCGGGATCGCGAGCCTCGCGCGGCAGCGCCGTGTCCACGTCCGGCAGGGGCACGTCCCCGGCGACCCGCACGACCGTCGGCGCCACCGCGATGTACGGCCGTGACTCGTCCAGGCGCTTGCGCTGCGACGGGGTCAGCTTCGACTTCGGGTCGTCGACGGCGGCCATGATCCCGGCCAGGTCCCCGAACTGCGCGAGCAGCTTCGCGGCCGTCTTCTCGCCGATGCCGGGCACGCCCGGCAGGCCGTCGCTCGGATCGCCGCGCAGGAGGGCCAGATCCACGTAACCCGAGCCGTCGACACCGTACTTCTCGCGCAGCAGCTCCTCGTCGGTGATCTGGAGGGTGCCGACGCCCTTGAGGGGGTAGAGGACGCGGCGCTCGCGCGCGTCGTCGACGAGCTGGTAGAGGTCGCGGTCGCCGGTGACGATGTCGACCGGACCGGTGGCCCGCCCGGTGAACGTGCCGATGACGTCGTCCGCCTCGTATCCCTCGACGCCGACGCGCGCGATGCCCACCGCGTCGAGCACGTCCTCGATGATCGGGACCTGGGGGGAGAGGGTGTCGGGGATCTCCTCTTCGTCCGGCCCGGTCTCCGTCTCCTGCGCGACGCGATGCGCCTTGTAGGAGGGGATCAGGTCGACCCGCCACTGGGGGCGCCAGTCCGCGTCCATGCAGGCCACGAGGGAGTCGGGGTGGTGGTCGTGCACGAGCCGGGTGATGAATTCGAGCAGGCCGCGCACCGCGTTGACCGGCGTCCCGTCCGGGGCCTTCACGGAGTCGGGGACCCCGAAGTAGGCCCGGAAGTACAGGGACGCGGTGTCGAGCAGCATCAGGCGATCGGTTCGCTGGGTCACGTCGCACATCCTGCCGCACGGCACCGACAGTCACGGCCGCTCGCGGATGTGGCGGCCCGGCACGGAGAGATGTGGCGGATCCAGTTCCGGAAGTGAACGCGATGTGAACTGGAACACTCTTCCGTTTGATCTGCATAAGCGAGGGCAGGCGCGCCCCCGGAGCGAACCCGGTCCCTCATTCAACCAATGGATGTGTTTCCGGCCCGCGAGCGGACCTCGCATCGCTCCACGGCCCGCCGGCGGGGGAGGCGGGCCGTCATGGTTCTACCCGAGAGGTGTATGTGTCCACGCTGCAAGCCGAAGACCTGTACAAGGTGTTCGGCAGACGACCCGATGAAGCGGTGGAGAAACTCCGCCACGGAGCAGACCGTGAGGAACTGCGCGCCGGCGGCACCACCGCTGCCGTGATCGACGCTTCCTTCACCGTCGAGCCGGGCCAGATCTTCGTCGTGATGGGTCTGTCGGGCTCCGGCAAGTCCACGCTTCTGCGCATGCTGAACGGACTGCTCGAGCCCACTGCCGGGCATGTCCGCTTCGACGGCCAGGACCTGACCGCGCTCAGCCCCCGCGAGCTGCGCGCCGTGCGCTCCAAGAAGATCAGCATGGTCTTCCAGCACTTTGCGCTCTTCCCCCACCGCAGTGTGCTCGAGAACGCCGCGTACGGCCTCGAGGTCCAGGGCGTCCCGCGCAAGGAGCGCGAGAAGCGCGCCGTCGAGGCGCTGCGCCTGGCCGGTCTCGCCGGCTGGGAGAAGTCCTGGCCCGACGAGCTCTCCGGCGGTATGCAGCAGCGCGTGGGCCTGGCCCGCGCGCTCGCCACCGACGCGGACCTGCTCCTCATGGACGAGTCGTTCAGCGCGCTCGACCCGCTGATCCGCCGCGACATGCAGGACCAGCTCCTTGAGCTCCAGAAGACCCTGAAGAAGACCATCGTCTTCATCACCCACGACCTGAACGAGGCCATGCGCCTGGGCGACCGCATCGCCGTCATGCGCGACGGCCGCATCGTCCAGATCGGCAGCGCCGAGGACATCCTCGTCACGCCGGCCAACGACTACGTCGCCTCGTTCATCCAGGACGTGGACCGCTCCCGCGTGCTGACCGCGGGCGCGATCATGACCTCCCCCGACAAGGGGTACGACCCGTCCGACGCGCCGGCGACGGTCACCGAGGACACCCCGGTCATCGAGCTGTTCACGCCGTGCTCCACGGGTGGCGTCGCCGTCGCCGTGACCGACAAGAGCGGCAAGCTCATAGGCGTCGTGACGCGGGAACGGCTCCTCGCCGTACTCGGTGAGCCGATGAAGCCCGGCGCGCAGACCTCCATGACGAAGCAGGACGCCGTCCCGACGCCGCGTGGCGAGGGCGACGAGCCGGTGAAGAAGGTGAGCACCGGTGCCTAGGATTCCCTTCGGTGACTGGGTCAACGACGTCGTCGAGTGGCTGCTGAGCAACGCGGCCTGGCTCTTCGACTTCTTCAAGAACGTCTTCAACGGTGCCTACGACGGCATCAACTGGGTCCTCCAGGCCCCGCAGCCGCTGATCCTCGCGGGCATCTTCGCGGTGATCGCCTTCTGGCTGCGCGGCACGGTGGCCGGTGTCCTGACCTTCGTGGGATTCGCGTTCATCGACTCCCTCGAACTGTGGGACCACGCGATGATGACGCTGTCGCTCGTCCTCGTGGCGACGATCATCGCCCTGGTCATCTCGGTGCCGGTCGGCATCTGGGCGGCGCGCTCCAACCGGGTCAGCGCGGTCGTGCGCCCGGTCCTGGACTTCATGCAGACGCTGCCCGCGATGATCTACCTCATCCCGGCCATCCTGTTCTTCGGCTCGGGCGCCCCCGCGGGCATCGTCGCGACCCTGATCTTCGCGCTGGCCCCCGGCGTCCGTATGACGGAGCTGGGCATCCGGCAGGTCGACAAGGAACTGGTCGAGGCCGCCGACGCGTTCGGTGACACCCCGCGCAACACGCTGTTCCGCGTCCAGCTGCCGCTCGCGCTCCCGTCGATCATGGCCGGTGTCAACCAGGTCATCATGCTGGGCCTGTCCATGGCCGCCATCGCGGGCATGGTCGGCTCCGAGGGCCTCGGCGCCGACGTGAACGAGGCCATCGGCCAGCTGAACATCGGTCTCGGCTCCGAGTCCGGCGTCGCCATCGTGATCCTCGCGATCTACCTCGACCGCATGACCGGCGCGCTCGGCACCCAGTCGTCTCCGATGGGCCGCCGCGCGCTCGCCAAGGTGCGCGCCGCGCACGGTCTGACGGTCTGGAACTATCGTCCGCAGGCCGCGGTCGCGGTCGTCGGTGTCGTCATCCTCGCGCTCGTCGCGGGCGGCATGGGCATCTTCGGCGGTGCGAAGAACGAGACGCCGGTGGCCGACGCGTCGAACGTCGGCCAGGGCAAGAAGGTCACCATCGGCTACATCCCGTGGGACGAGGGCGTCGCCTCCACCTTCCTGTGGAAGGAGATCCTCGAGCAGCGCGGGTTCGACGTGCAGGTCAAGCAGCTCGAAGCCGGGCCGCTGTACACGTCGCTGGCCTCCGGCCAGATCGACTTCGAGACCGACTCCTGGCTGCCGACCACGCACGCCCAGTACTGGAAGAAGTACGGCAAGCAGCTCGACGACCTCGGCGCCTGGTACGGCCAGACGTCGCTGGAGCTCTCGGTGCCGGCCTACATGAAGGGCATCGACTCGCTCGAGGACCTCAAGGGCAAGAGCGGCACCTTCGGCGGCAAGATCACCGGCATCGAGTCCAGCGCCGGAATGATGGGGCTCCTCAAGGACAAGGTGCTCAAGGAGTACGGCCTCGACAAGGAGTACAAGGTCGTCGACAGCTCCACGCCGGCGATGCTGGCGCAGCTGAAGAGCGCGTACGCCAAGAAGCAGCCGATCGTCACGACGCTCTGGTCGCCGCACTGGGCGTACAGCGACTACAAGCTGAAGAAGCTCAAGGACCCGAAGGGTGCCTGGGGCAAGGGCGACGGCGTGCACACGCTGTCCCGCAAGGGCTTCGCCGCCGACAACCCGCAGGTCGGCGCGTGGCTCAAGAACTTCAAGATGACCGAGAAGCAGCTGACGAGCCTCGAGGCCGAGATCAACAAGGCCGGCAAGGGCAAGCAGCAGGACGCCGTCAAGACCTGGCTGAAGTCCAACCACGGCGTCGTCGACAAGCTGGCCCCGGTCAAGAAGTCGTCGACGGCCGGCGGCAAGGGCGAGGCCGCCCGTCCGGTGAACGTCGCCTGGTTCCCCTGGGACGAGGACGTCGCGGTCACCTACCTGTGGAAGCGGGTCCTCGGCGACCGCGGCTACAAGCTCAACCTGAAGCAGATGGACGTCGGCCCGGTCTACACGGGCCTCGGCTCCGGCGACCTGGACGTCAACTTCGACGCCTGGCTGCCCTATGCCCAGAAGAACTACTGGGACAAGCACAAGGACAACCTGATCGACCTGGGCTCCTGGTACAGCCCGACGTCGCTCGAGATCGCCGTGCCGTCCTACGTGAAGGGCGTCAAGTCCCTCGAGGACCTCAAGGGCAAGGGCTCCACCTTCGACGGCAAGATCATCGGAATCGAGCCGGGCACCGGCGAGATGAACCTGCTGAAGAAGAACGTCCTGCCGGGCTACGGCCTGGACAAGGAGTACAAGGTCGTCGACGGCTCCACGCCCGCGATGCTCGCCGAGCTGAAGCGCGCGTACGCCAAGAAGCAGCCGGTCGCCGTCGTGCTCTGGTCGCCGCACTGGGCGTACAGCGAGTACAAGCTCAACAAGCTGACCGACTCCAAGAAGCTCTTCGGCGAGGGCAACACGATCCGCACCATCGCCAACAAGAGCTTCCCCTCGAAGTACCCGCAGCTCACGAAGTGGTTCAAGAACTTCAAGATGAGCGAGAGCGAGCTGGGCAGCCTCGAGGCGGCGATCAAGAAGCGCGGTCAGGGCCATGAGGAAGAGGCCGTGGACGCGTGGCTGAAGACGCACAAGGGTGTCGCGGACCGGATGGCTCCGCAGTAGGTCCCGAGTACGTTCCGAAGCAGTACCAACGCGCGTGGGCGGCCGGTGTTCAGCACCGGCCGCCCACGCGCGTTCCGCCGCTCACGTGAAACCGTCCGGTGAACCTGCGTAGGGTGCAAGGAACCGAACAGGTGACGACGCGCGGGAGGGAGCCGGAGGGATGGACGAACACAAGGAGACTCTTCGGGTGGGCGCGGCCGTGCGGCGCAGGCGCCGGGGCCAGGAGCTCACCCTTGCCACCGTGGCCGAGCGAAGCGGCCTGTCCGTCCCGTTCCTGAGCCAGGTCGAGAACGAACGCGCCCGGCCGAGCCGGCGCTCCCTGGAGAAGGTCGCCGACGCGCTCGGCACCACGGCGGTCGAGCTCCTTGCCGCCGCGGATCCCGCCCACACCGTGGACCTGGTGCGCGCCGACGACACCACGGTCGTCGAGGACGCGTCCCCCGACTCCGTCGTGCGCTCCCTCGTGCGAGGTCATCACCAGCTGCACGCCGAGGAGTTCATCGGCGACCACGACCCGGGCCGCGAGTTCCAGCTCCGCAACGACGTGCTCATGTACGTCACCGAGGGGGCCGTCGAGGTCGAGGCCGAGGGCCGGGCCTATCGCCTGGGCCGCGGTGACACCCTGTACCTGACCGGTGGCGTACGGCACCGGTGGCGGGCCACCGGCGCGGACGCCCGCGTGCTCGTCGTCGCGGTGGCCGAACACATCGAGGCACTGGACGAACCCGGGCGGTGACCGTGTCCCGCGGCCCGCGCGTCGTCTCCCTCGTCCCCTCGCTGACCGAGGCCGTCGCCGTCACCCTGCCCGGAGTGCTCGTCGGAGCCACGGACTGGTGCACGCACCCGGCGGACCTCGGCAGCGGCCTCGTCCGGATCGGCGGCACGAAGAACCCCGCCGTCGAACGGATCGTCGCCCTCGCCCCCGATCTGGTGATCGCCAACGAGGAGGAGAACCGCGCGCCCGACCTCGCGGCCCTGCGCGCCGCGGGACTCGATGTCCTTGTCACCGAGATCCGCGATCTGCCGGGCGCGCTGCGCGAGCTGGAACGGGTCCTCAGGGCCTGCGGTTCGCCACGCCGGCCCCGCTGGCTGGACGAGGCCGCGGCGGCCTGGGACGAGCTGGAATCGCCCTCCCGGCGGCTGCGGGCGGCGGTGCCGGTGTGGCGGCGCCCCTGGATGGTGCTCGGCAGGGAGACCTTCGCCGGTGACGTGCTCGCCCGGCTCGGCGTGGACAACGTGTACGCGGACCACGGCGAGCGCTATCCGCGCCTGGCGGCCGACGAGTTGCGCTCGGCGGACATCGACCTGGTGGTGCTGCCCGACGAGCCGTACCGCTTCACGCACGACGACGGGCCCGAACAGTTCCCGGTGCCCGCCGCGCTCGTCAGCGGGCGTCATCTCACGTGGTACGGGCCGTCGTTGGCGCGGGCGCCGGAGGTACTGGGCGCGGCGCTGCGAGCAGCTCTGCGCTGATCAGGCCGCGGACCGTGGGCACGGCGGCGAAGGCCCAGGCCGCGACGAGCACGGCGTACAGGACGACCGCGAGCACGTCGTACACCGCGAGCCCCGTGTGTTTTGCGAGGCCCTCCGCGCCGGTGACACACGTGCCGATGGGGAAGGTGAACGCCCACCACGTCATCGAGAACCGCATCCCGCGACGTCGGGCCCGCACCACGAGCGCCGCCGCGAGCGCCAGCCACAGCAGCGCGAACCCCATCACGGGGACTCCGTACAGGACGGCGAAGACGCCGAACCCCTCGGCGTACGGGGCCGGCAGGACGCCCGGCGCGGTGTCCGCGAACTTGTTGACGGCGGTCGTCGACTGGCCGAGGGGGCCGAGCACGAGGAATAGCGCCGGCGTGAGCATCAGCGGCAGAGGTCCCGCCGTCACCAGGCGCGCGAAGATCACCGGAAGCATCACCGCGGTGGCGATCAGGCTGAGCCCGAACATGGCGACACAGGCGAGGAGCAGCGTCTGCTGCCACTGGCCCGACGGGAGATGCGGCACCAGGAGCGGGCCGACGGCCGCGGACACCATGGGTGCCACGACGGGGAGCAGCCACACGGGGGACGCCTGGCCCGGCTCGATCCGGTGCCTGGCCACCATCAGGTACGGGATCGTCACCGCCGCGGCGAGCCCGATCACCGTCCCCGCCGTGAACAGCACCGTGTCCAGGGCGACCGCCGCCTGCGTACCGATCCAGTCCTGGCCGACGAGCATCGTGCCGCCGCCGACAGCGAGCAGGGCCATTGCGAGGCAGCCGTAGAAGGGGGCCACGGCCGGGTCGAGCAGATGCTCCTTGGCGCGGTCGCTGTGGTGCGTCCAGTGCAGGGCGCGGGCCGTGAGGAGGGCGAGGAGCGCCACGAGGGACAGCGCCCACATCGCGGTGCACAGGGCCCGCAGGCCCGGCACGTGTACGGGAAGCGCGGCGCCCGCGTTCGCGATGATCGCGGTTCCCATCACGGACGCGTACCAGTTGGGGCCGAGATGGCGGACGGTGGGACATCGAAGGGACGGGATGCGGGCGGCCGTGAGCGGCTGGGCGGCGGTGACCATGACACCACGGTCGCTGCGGGCGGCTCCCCCCACCAGGGACCATGCCTCTATGAGGGCATAAGCTGGATTTATGAGTGGCGATACGGCGGGTGCGGCGGACGGTTCGACGACGGGGGCGGGGCTCGCCCACCGGGTCCCGGACCTCGGCGCCCTCGAACTCCTCCTCGCCGTGGCGCGGCTCGGCAGCCTCGGCCGGGCCGCCCGCGAGATGGGCATCACGCAGCCCGCGGCCAGCAGCCGTATCCGCTCCATGGAACGCCAGCTCGGGGTCGCCCTGGTCGACCGGTCGCCGCGCGGCTCACGGCTCACCGACGCGGGCGCGCTCGTCACGGACTGGGCGCGCCGGATCGTCGAGGCGGCGGCGGCCTTCGACGTGGGGGCGCAGGCGCTGCGCGACCGCCGTGACTCGCGGCTGCGGGTCGCCGCGAGCATGACGATCGCCGAGTACCTGCTGCCGAACTGGCTGCTCGCGCTGCGCGCGGAGCGCCCCGACACGGCGGTGTCGCTCCACGCGGGCAACTCGGCGGCGGTCGCGGAGCGCCTCCTGTCCGGCGACGCGGACCTCGGCTTCGTCGAGGGCCTCGCGGTGCCCGCGGGCCTGGACGCCACCGTCATCGCCCACGACCGGCTCATCGTGGTCACCGCCCCCGGACACCCGTGGGCCCGGCGCAGGAAGCCGCTGGCGGCCGACGAGCTGGCGGCGACCCCGCTCATCCTGCGCGAGCGCGGCTCGGGCACCCGCCAGGTCCTCGACGCCGCGCTCGGTGGCCTGGCCCGCCCCCTCATCGAGCTGTCGTCGACGACCGCGGTGAAGGCGGCCGCGGTGAGCGGCGCGGGCCCCTCCGTCCTGAGCGAGCTCGCAGTCGGCGAGGAGCTCACCGCCCGCAGGCTCGTCGAGATCCCGCTCGAAGGCGTACGGCTGCGCAGGGACCTGCGCGCGGTCTGGCCGACCGGTCACCGCCCGGTGGGGCCGGCCAGGGAGCTGCTCGCGCTCACCCGCGGACCGGCCTGAGCCTCACCCGTGACGTCAGGAGCCGCCCCGCGCTGCCGCGTGTATCAGGCCGCCCATGACGCGCGCGTCCTCGCCCATCTCGGGGTGCCACTGCACGCCGAGCACCCAGGTGAGGCCCTGGAGTTCGACCGCCTCGACCGTCCCGTCCGCCGCGTGCGCCGACGCGACCAGACCCCGGCCGAGACGGTCGACCGCCTGATGGTGGTACGTCGGAACGTCCGACTCCTCGGGCACCAGCTCGCCGTACCGCGTCCCGGGCACGGGCGTCACCGCGTGCTTCCCGAAGACGCCGATGTCCTTGACGTGTCCCTCGATGTGCTGGGTGAGCGTGCCGCCGAGCGCCACGTTCAGGAGCTGCATGCCCCGGCAGATGCCGAGCAGCGGCTTGCCGGACGCCAACGCCGCACGGATCAGGGCCAGTTCCCACGCGTCCCGCTCCACCGCGGGCGGCCCCGTGCGGTCCTCGCGCTCGGCGCCGTAGCGGCCCGGCTCCACGTCGGGCCCGCCCGAGACGACGAGCCCGTCGAGCCGCGCGACCACCGAGGGCGCGTACTTGGGGTCGTCCGGCGGCACCATCGCGGCGAGGCCGCCCGCGGACTGCACGAGCCGCGGGTACCCGGCGGGCAGCAGCGCGGCGGGCAGCTCCCACACGCCCCAGCTCGCCTTCTCCTCCAGGTAGGTGCTGACCCCGATCAGCGGCCTGCTCAACATCTGCCCGTGCTCCCTCACCGTGGTCAATCCCGTTCCAGTTCGGCCTCTGCCGCCGCGAGCGCCGCGAACTCCTCCTCGGGGGCCCGCGCCACCAGATGCCTGCGGCTGTAGGCCCCGAAGTACCCGATCGCCACCGCGTACACCCCGAGCGCGATCAGCGCCGCCGTGACGTCCACCAGGAAGGTGGCGACCAGCGCCGCGCACGCGAGGACCAGCGCCACGGAGGACGTGAGCACGCCGCCCGGAGTGCGGTACGGCCGCTCGAGGCCCGGTTCCCGGCGCCGCAGCACGATGTGCGACAGGGACATCAGAGCGTACGAGATCGTGGCGCCGAACACCGCGACGTTCAGCATGCGGGCACCGTCGCCCGTCGCGGCCGCCAGCGCGAAGCCGATCGCGCCCGGCACGAGCAGGCCGAGGTAGGGCGCCTTGCGCCGGCTGGTGAGCGACAGGAAGCGGGGGAGGTAGCCCGCGCGGGAGAGCGCGAAGAGCTGGCGCGAGCCCGCGTAGATGAGCGAGAAGAACGACGCCACCAGGCCCGCGAGCCCCGCGTAGTTCACGATGCGGCTCAGCGCGGTCGCCTTGCCACCGGGCTGGAGCGCCTCGACGAGCGGGTTGCCCGCCTCCTGGATCGCGGCCGAACCGCGCGCCCCCGACGAGGCGAGGAACGTCAGGACGGCGAGCACGACGAGGATCGCCATGGACCAGCGGATGGCGCGCGGCAGGGTGCGCGCCGGGTCCTTGGTCTCCTCGGCCGCGAGCGGCACGCCCTCCACACCCAGGAAGAACCACATGCCGAACGGGAACGCCGCCCAGATGCCCAACAGGCCCATCGGAAGCCAGGAGTTGGCGCCGAACGCGCCGGTGTCCACCGGGATGTCGTTGAGCCTCGACACGTCGAAGTCGGTGAACGCGGCGACCGCGAAGACGAGCAGCGCCGCGACCGCGATGCCGGTGACCACGAAGCTGAAGCGCAGCGCCTCGCCCACGCCCCACAGGTGGATGCCGATGAAGACGACGAAGCAGGCCAGGTGGACGGGCCAGCCGGAGGTCAGGCCGAACAGGCCGAGCGACTCGACGTAGTCGCCGATGAAGATGGAGATGGCGGCCGGCGCGAGGACGTACTCGATGAGGATCGCCGTGCCGGTGAGGAAGCCGCCCCAGGGGCCGAGGGCGCGGCGCGCGAAGCCGTAGCCGCCGCCCGCCGTGGGCAGCACCGAGGACAGCTCGGCCAGCGAGAACACCATGCACGCGTACATGACGCCCATCAGGGCCATCGCGATCCCGAGGCCGCCGAAGCCGCCCTGCGCCAGGCCGAAGTTCCAGCCCGAGTAGTCGCCGGAGACGACGTACGCGACGCCGAGCCCGGTCAGGAGCAGCCAGCCCGCGCTGCCGCGGCGCAGCGTTCTGCGTTCCAGATAGTCGTCCCCCGTATCACCGGTGGGGCGGGTGTTCTGGGTGTCCAAGGTCATGGCGCGGGCTCCCCGTCGTGCGGTGGATGCTCAATGGAGTGGATCCATACCTTTGCGGGGAGCGTGCGAAGAAATCAAGACCCCTGCGTTACGCGCCGGTTAATCACGGGCTCAGGTCAGGAAGCCCCGCAGGAGAGCGGCCGTGCCGGCGCAGTGCTCGCGCATCATCTCCCGTGCCCCGTCCGCGTCCCCGTCGAGCACCGCCTCCACCAGGGCCGTGTGCTGGCGCTGCGAATGCTCCAGGTTTCGTACCAACAGCGGGATGCAGTCGAGGAGGTCGTTCACCGTCGCGCGGACCGCCGCGTACTGAGCCGTGAGCGAGGGTGACCCGCACAGCTCGGCGATCGTGAGATGGAGCAGCGTGTCGAGGCGGCGGTAGTCGGCGAGGGGTGCGTCATGGGTGCGCGCGAGGGCGCCGCGCAGCCGTTCCGTCTGTTCGGCGGTGAGGCCGTGCGCGGCGCACAGGCCGGCCGCTCCGACCTCCAGGACCTCGCGGAAGCGCAGCGCGTCCTCGACGTCGACGCCCTTGAGGCGGCGGCGCAGCTCGTCCTCGCCCGGCGCGTCCGTGCGCGCCACCACGAACGTGCCGCCGTAGCGCCCGCGCCGCGACTCGACCAGGCCCTGGTCCTGGAGCACCTTCAGGACCTCCCGCAGCGTCACCCTGCTGATCCCGAGCCGGTCCGCCAACTCCCGTTCGGACGGTAGGCGTTCACCCCCCGACACCAGGCCGAGCCGGACGACCTGGAGGATCTGCTCCAGGGCCTCCTCGAATCCGTTGCCCGCCCGCACGGGCCGCAGCACCGGCGTGAGCCGGTCCTCGTCATCGGTGTGCGACATATGGCCGTACCCCCTTCCCAAGCAATGGTTCTCCGCAATACCTTATGGCTTCCGGTTGACCGAAGAAGCCCGAAGGAGGCCTTCCCGTGGCAGACCGCACACCCCCGCTCGGCGTCGAGGAGCTCACGTCCCTCGTCGAGAGTGGAGAGATCGACACTGTCGTCCTGGCCTTCCCCGATATGCAAGGGCGGCTGCAGGGCAAGCGGTTCGCCGCCCGCTTCTTCCTCGACGAGGTCCTCGCCCACGGCACGGAGGGCTGCAACTACCTCCTCGCCGTCGACACCGAGATGAACACGGTCGACGGATACGAGATGTCCTCCTGGGACCGCGGCTACGGCGACTTCGCCATGCACGCCGACCTCTCCACCCTGCGCCGCGTTCCCTGGAACGACGGCACCGCGATGCTCATCGCGGACCTCGCGTGGAACGACGCCTCGCCCGTCGTGGCCGCGCCCCGGCAGATCCTGCGCCGCCAGCTCGACCGGCTCGCCGAACTCGGCTACACCGCCCACGTCGGCACGGAGCTCGAGTTCATCGTCTTCAAGGACACCTACGAGCAGGCCTGGGACGCCGGCTACAAGAACCTCACCCCGGCCAACCAGTACAACATCGACTACTCGGTCCTCGGCACCGGACGCATCGAGCCGCTCCTGCGCCGCATCCGCAACGACATGGCGGCGGCCGGGCTCGTCGTCGAGTCCGCCAAGGGCGAGTGCAACCCGGGCCAGCACGAGATCGTGTTCCGCTACGACGAGGCCCTCGTCACCTGCGACCAGCACGCCATCTACAAGACGGGCGCCAAGGAGATCGCGGCCCAGGAGGGTGTCTCGCTCACCTTCATGGCCAAGTTCAACGAGCGCGAGGGCAACTCCTGTCACATCCACCTCTCGCTCCAGGATGCCGACGGCACCAACGTCATGGCGGGGACCGCGGACGACCCCGGCGGGATGTCGCCGGTGATGCGGCACTTCCTCGCGGGCCAGCTCGCCGCGCTGCGTGACTTCTCGCTGCTCTACGCGCCCAACATCAACTCGTACAAGCGGTTCCAGCCGGGCTCCTTCGCGCCGACCGCCGCCGCCTGGGGCTACGACAACCGCACCTGCGCGCTCCGCGTCGTCGGCCACGGCCGCTCGATGCGCTTCGAGAACCGCCTGCCCGGCGGCGACGTCAACCCGCACCTCGCGGTCGCCGGTCTCGTGGCCGCCGGCCTGTACGGCATCGAGCAGAAGCTCGAACTGCCCGAGGAGTGCACCGGAAACGCCTACACCGGCGAGTACGAGCACGTTCCCACGACGCTGCGCGAGGCCGCCGAGCTGTGGGAGACCAGCCCCGTCGCCAAGGCCGCGTTCGGCGACGAGGTCGTCGCGCACTACCGCAACATGGCGCGCGTCGAGCTGGAGGCGTTCGACGCGGCCGTCACCGACTGGGAACTCCGCAGGTCGTTCGAAAGGCTCTAGCGTGCACGACATCCTCAACCCGGCGACCGAAGAAGTCATCGCCACGATCCACGCGACCTCCCGCGACCAGGTCGACACCGCGGTGCTGCGGGCCCACCGGGCACAGCGCGACTGGGCGGCCGAGGCCCCCGCCGACCGGGCCCGCCTCCTGCGCCGCTACGCCGCCGTCGTCGACGAGCACGTCGAGGAACTGGCCCGCCTGGAGGTGCGCGAGGCCGGGCACACCATCGGCAATGCCCGCTCGGAGGCCGGCAACGTCCGCGACCTGCTCGACTACGCGGCCGGGGGAGTGGAGCGCCTCACCGGCCGGCAGATCCCCGTCGCCGGCGGTCTCGACATCACGATCCTCGAACCCCTCGGCGTCGTCGGTGTCATCGCGCCCTGGAACTTCCCCATGCCGATCGCCGCGTGGGGCACGGCCCCGGCCCTCGCCGCCGGGAACGCGGTGATCCTCAAGCCCGCCGAGGCGACCCCGCTCACCGCGCTCCGCCTCGCCGAACTCGCCCTGGAAGCAGGGCTTCCCGAGTACCTCTTCCAGGTCCTGCCCGGCGCGGGGGACGTGGCGGGAGCCGCCCTCGTCGAGCACCCGGGCATCGCCAAGATCGTGTTCACCGGCTCCACCCGCGTCGGCAAACAGATCATGGCCAAGTGTGCCGACCAGGTGAAGCGCGTGACCCTCGAACTCGGCGGCAAGAGCCCGAACATCGTCTTCGCCGACGCCGACATCGAGGCGGCCGCCGCCGCGACCCCCATGTCGTTCCTCGACAACGCCGGCCAGGACTGCTGCGCCCGCACCCGCATCCTCGTACAGCGGTCCGTGTACGACCGGTTCCTCGGCCTGCTCGCGCCCGCGATCGAGTCCGTCGTCGTCGGCGACCCCGCCGACGAGAAGACCCAGATGGGCCCGCTCATCTCCAAGTCCCAGCTGGAACGGGTCCGTTCGTACGTCGACGGGGGAGCGGCCGCCGTGCGGGGCAGCGCCCCCGAGGGCGCCGGATTCTGGTTCCCGCCGACCGTCCTCACCGAGACGGCACCCGACGCGCCCGCCGCGGCCGAGGAGGTCTTCGGGCCCGTCGCCGTCGTCCTGCCCTTCGACGACGAGGCCGACGCGATCCGGCTCGGCAACGCCACCGAGTACGGGCTCTCCGGATCCCTGTGGACCCGTGACGTGGGGCGCGCCCTGCGCGTCGCCGGAGCGGTCCGGGCCGGGAACCTGTCGGTCAACTCCCACTCGAGCGTCCGCTACTCGACCCCGTTCGGCGGGTACAAGCAGTCCGGCGTCGGCCGCGAACTGGGCCCCGACGCCCTCACCGCCTTCACCGAAACCAAGAACGTCTTCATCAGCACGGAAAGCACGGAGGCCTGAAGCACCATGACCGAGAACATTTGCCGCCGCCTCGTGGGCCGCACCGCCGTCATCACCGGAGCCGGCAGCGGCATCGGCCTGGCCACCGCCCGCCGCCTCGCCTCCGAAGGGGCGAACGTGGTCTGCGCCGACATCGACGAGAGCGCCGGCAAGAAGGCCGCCGAAGACGTCGGCGGCACCTTCGTCCAGGTCGACGTCACCGACGCCGAGCAGGTCGAGGCCCTCTTCAAGACCGCGTACGACACCTACGGCTCGGTCGACATCGCCTTCAACAACGCCGGGATCTCGCCCCCCGACGACGACTCCATCCTGGACACGGGACTTGAGGCCTGGAAGCGCGTCCAGGAGGTCAACCTCACCTCCGTCTTCCTGTGCTGCAAGGCCGCCATCCCCTACATGCGGCAGCAGGGCAAGGGCTCCATCATCAACACCGCCTCGTTCGTGGCGCGCATGGGCGCGGCGACCTCCCAGATCTCGTACACGGCCTCCAAGGGCGGCGTCCTCGCCATGTCCCGCGAGCTCGGCGTGCAGTTCGCCCGCGAGGGCATCAGGGTCAACGCCCTGTGCCCGGGCCCGGTCAACACCCCGCTCCTCCAGGAGCTGTTCGCCAAGGACCCCGAGCGCGCCGCGCGCCGCCTCGTCCACATCCCGGTCGGCCGCTTCGCGGACGCCGACGAGATCGCCGCCGCCGTGGCCTTCCTCGCGAGCGACGACTCCTCGTTCGTGAACGCCACCGACTTCCTCGTCGACGGCGGCATCTCGGGGGCGTACGTCACGCCTCTGTAGGGGACGTGTCATATAGGTGTACGGTCCCCAGGCATGCGTAACAGAGATGTTGCCGCGTGGACTTCAGCCGTGGTCACCGTCCTGGTGGCCACGGCTCTCGTCTCTCCTGCGGCCGCCGCCACGTCCGCTCCCACCACCGACCGGGCCTGCCCGCAGCTCTCGGAGAAGCTGCCGTGGTACGGGCAGAACCGGGCCAGGCTCCAGCGCATGATCGACGAGCGGGGGACCTGCGAAGGCCACCACGGCCCCCGCCCCGTCGCCGCGTTCGACTGGGACAACACCGTCTCCAAGAACGACGTCACCGACGCGACGATCGCCTGGTCGCTCAAGCACGACAAGATCCTTCGGCCCGCGAGCTGGAAGAAGACCAGCAAGTGGCTCACCGACGACGCCGACAAGGCCCTCACCGCCGCCTGCGGCACCGCCGTCCCCGTCGGCGCACCCCTGCCGACGTCCACCGACACCGACTGCACCGACGAGATCTTCAACATCCGTGAATCCGGCAGAACCATGAGCGGCGCCGCCGCGTTCGCCGGCGAGTGGAACCACCGCCGCACCGTGCCCCAGTACGCCTGGGTGCCACAGCTCTTCGCCGGACACACCGTCCCCGAACTGGAGTCGTACGCCGCACAGGCCCGCCGCGAGGCCCTCGCCGCCCCCGTCGGCTCGACCCAGACCCTCGGCACGCACACCATCCCCGGCTACGTGCGCTACTACGAGCAGCAGCGCGACCTCATCCGCACACTGCAGAAGGCCGGGTTCGACGTCTACATCGTGTCGGCCGGATCCGAGCCCGTGACCGAGGTGTGGTCGCGCGGCCGGGGCGGCGTCGGCATCGACCGCGCCCACACCATCGCCATCCGCTCCGTCCTGGACAGCAAGGGCCGCATCACCACGTACAACGAAGGCTGCGGCGGGGTCGGACGCACCCAGGGCGAGGCCATCCCGTACATCGACGGCAAGCGCTGCTGGATCAACCAGGACATCTTCCACATCAAGGGTAAGTCTGCCTGGGAGAAGCAGCGTTGGGGCAAGCGCATCGCCCTCGGCGGCGGTGACGCCGACACCGACGTCACCTTCGTCGGCGACGCCACCGGCGCGCACCTCGTGCTCAACCGCAACAAGAACGAGGTGATGTGCCGCGCCTACGACAACGCCGACGGGCGCTGGGTCGTGAACCCCATGTTCATCGAACCGCTCCCGCGCAAGTCCGGCAGCTACCCCTGCTCCACGGCCGCGTACAACAGGCCCGAGGGCGGCTTCGGCCCGGTCCTGCGCCCGGACGGCTCCGTCGTGCCGGACCAGGCGGACGCGGTGTACTGACCTTCCCCGCACAACTTAGAGTGCCGGGATGAGCATGACGCCCCCGCCCGGCTGGTATCCGGACCCCACGGCCCCGCCCACCGAGCGCTGGTGGGACGGGGCCGCGTGGACCGAGCACCGACGGCAGCCGCCGAACACCCCGGCCGCGCCACAGGCTTTCGGGCCGCCCGTCGAGCCCCCGCTCCCCGCCGCGGGCCCGCAGCGTCCGCCCGCCGCACCGGGCCGCGGCGCGAAGACCATCGCCCTGGCCGCCGCCGGCATCGTGCTCGTCGCCTCCATCGCCACCGGCGCCGTCCTGCTCGGCCGCGGCGACGACGACCCCAAGTCCCGCACGGCGCCCACCTCGAGCGCTCCGACACCCACGGACCCGACCGTCACGGCGAGCAGCGCCGAGCCCACCCCCACCGAGGACGCGTCCACCGCCGTCGACCAGCTCAACGGCATCACACTCCCCGTCCTCGACGGCTGGCAGAAGGCCGAGAACGTCGTCGACGACGACATGCTGATCACCACCCCGCGCACCTACGACTGCCCCGGCGACTCGGGCCTGTGCCGGCACGGCACCGTCGTCTCCCGCACTGTCACCGGGACCGACGAGACCTCGCCCGAAGTCATTGCCAAACGGGACATCAAGGACGCTGCGGACGCCTCGTACGACAAGAACGGCATCAACCAGCAGCCCTTCGGCGGCATCGAGTCGCACCAGCAGATCGCCGCCCGCCAGACCGCGGTCGCCGGGCGCGCCGGCTACCTCGTCCGCTGGAAGGTGAAGACCGCGAAGGGGCCCGGCGGTTACGTCGAGTCCGTCGTCTTCCCCTCCAGCTCCGGCTCCGAGGCCCTGGTGACCGTCCGCATCACCGTCGACGCCGGCCAGGACGCGCCACCGCTCTCCGACATGGACCGCATCGTCAAGGGCATCAGGGCGGCGGGCGACAGCGGGTCCGACGGCGGCGTGGGCAGCAGCATCGGCCCCACCGTCACGCCGTGAACCGTCCCGGAATCCTCAGAGGAACGTGTAGCCCTCACCGCGGTACGTCGGCACGGTCGCCGTCACCGTGTCGCCCTCCACCAGGCGCAGCACGTCGAACCGCTCGCACAGCTCGCCGGCCTTCGCGTGCCGGAACCACACCTTGTCGCCGATCAGCAGATCGTCGGCGGGCGCCCCGAGCAGCGGTGTCTGCACCTCGCCCGGGCCCTCCTGGGGGTCGTAGCGCAGGCCCTCCGGGAGATACGGCACCGGCAGCCGGTCGGCTCCCGCGGCGCCCGACGCCGGGTAGCCGCCGCCGAGCACGGTCACGACCCCGACGCCCGGCCTGCGCACCACGGGCTGCGCGAACAGGGCGGCGGGCCGGCCCGTGAACGACGTGTAGTTGTCGAACAGACGCGGCACATAGAGCCCCGACCCCGCCGCGATCTCGGTCACCGCGGGCTCGGCCGCGGTGTGCTGCACACTGCCCGTCCCGCCGCCGTTCACGAACTCCAGGTCGGGCGCCACCGCCCGTACCGCGCGCACCACTTCGGCCCGCCTGACCGTCAGCTCCTTACGGGCCGCGGCCTGCATCAGCCGGATCGCCCGGGAGCGCACCGGCCGCCCCGCGACCGCGTCACCGACACCCGCGACATGACCCTCGTACGCCATCACACCCACGAGCCGGAACCCCGGCCGCCGGGCCACGGCGCGTGCCATGTCGGCGACCTGGGCGGGGGAGCGGAGCGGGGAGCGGCGCGCGCCGACCCGCACGCGCCCGCCGAGCACCTGCCACGAGGTGTCCAGTTCCAGACAGACCCTGATCTCCTCGCGCCCGCCGTCCCGCGCGTCGTCGATCAGCCGCAGCTGGGCCGGGTCGTCGACCATGACCGTGACCGCCGCCGCCAGCTTCGGATCGTGCGCGAGCTCCGCGAAACCGGCCCGGTCCGCCGACGGATACGCGAGCAGCACATCCTCGAAACCGGACCGCGCCAGCCACAGGGACTCCGCGAGCGTGAACGACATGATCCCGGCGAAACCGTTCCTGGCCAGGACCCGTTCGAGCAGCGCGCGACAGCGCACCGACTTGCTCGCGACGCGGATCGGCTTGCCGCCCGCCCGCCGCACCAGATCGTCCGCGTTGGCGTCGAACGCCTCCAGATCGACGATCGCGACCGGGGCGTCGAGATGAGCGGTGGCCCGGTCGTAGCGGGCCCTGTCGGCTGCGCGGGGTGTCATGACCGAAGCCTGCCAGACACGATTACCGCGGGGTAGGGGGAGGATCCGGGCAGATCGTCCTGACCTGCGATACGGGGTCCCTGCGAGGCCGCGTCAGCCCGTAGAGTGACGCGGACGCAGGACGAGAACGGGACGGAAACGGGGAGGCATGAGCACGCAAGCGCGCCGCGCGCCGATCCCGCCGCGCCCCTCCCAGCCGCCCACGCAGCGCGACGAGTTGGCCGATGCCTCGGCCGGCCCGGACGCGTCGATACCCCCGCGCCCCGCGCACACTCCGGCGCCGGACCAGACTCCTCCGCCGCCCCCCGCCTCGGCCCGCTTTCCGGACACCCCGCCCGTGCCGGGCGCGCCCGCGGCCCCCGTGTCCGACCGGCCGGCACACCCCGGCCCCCTGCCGCCCGAGCGCCCGACGGAGACCACGACCAGGCTTCGGCCGATCAGGGACACCGCAGCGCAGAGCCCCGACGGCACGCCCCCGCCCCACCCCGCCGCACCCCCCGCGACAGCGGTCCCGCGCCGTCCCGCCACGCCGCCGCGCGCCCCCGGCGAACCGCACGCCACCGTCCCCCGCCCCGCCGCGCCCCCGCGCATCCCGGGCGAGCCCCCCGTCGGAAGGCGCCCCGTCGGGGCCGTCGACCTCACCCCGGGACCCGGCGCCGGCCGCCCCTTCGTGTTCTTCGCGCGCCCGGCCTCGTACGACGACAGCACCACCCGCCTGCGCCCCATCGGCTCCCGGATACGGCCCCGCGTCGCGGCCGCCGCGGCCTGCGCCGTGCTCGGGCTCGGCCTCATCGGCGGTGCGGCGACCGGGAGTTGGCTGACCGGGGACAGCGCCGGCAGCGTCGGCTCACCGAGCTCGTACGCCGCCGCGGGCACCCTCTGGCACAGCGTCCCCGTCGACCGGCTGTTCCCGCCCGTCATCAAGGGCGACGGAGCGGGACCCGGCGGCGCCGACCGCACCTGGACCCGTATCGCCGTCGCCCCGGACAGCACCTGCGAGAACGCCTTCGACCCGCTGCTGCAGAAGGCGCTCAGGCCCGCCGGCTGTCTGCGCCTCCTGCGCGCCACCTACACCGACGCCACCCGCAGTCATGTCACCACCGTCGGCCTGCTGTTCACCAAGGCGGACACGGAGGCCATGAAGGCGCTGCGCACCCGGTTCACCGAGGACGGCCTCGACCGCAGGACCGACCTCGTGCCCCGCCCGTACGCGGCGAAGGGCACCCTCGCCGCCGGGTTCGGCGACGCCCAGCGCGCCTCCTGGACCATCTCCGTCCTCACCGACGCCCCCGTTGTCGCCTACGCCGTCTCCGGCTTCGCCGACGCCCGTACCGTCACCGACCCGCAGCCCGCCGCCGAGGCCATGAAGTCCGGCAGCGTCACGACCCCCGCGCAGGCCGGCCTCGGCTTCGAGGCGCAGGGCATCGCCGACCGTGTCGAACGAAGCCTGCGCACCGCCGTCGCCAAGGCCACCGAGGAGCCGTCATGACCCGCACGGCCGCCGCCTGGCGGAACGCCGCCACCGCGCTCACGGCCGCCGCGGCCCTCGCGCTGCTCCCGTCGACCACCGCCCACGCCGACTCCGTCCGCGCCCAGCAGTGGGGCCTGGACGCGATGCACACCGAGGACGCCTGGCGCACGACCAAGGGCAAGGGCGTCACCGTCGCCGTCCTCGACACCGGCGTGGACGGCACCCACCCCGACCTCAAGGGCAACGTCCTGCCCATCAAGGACCTCGTCGGCTTCGGCGCCAAGAGGGGGGACCGCTCCTGGGCCCGGCACGGCACCGCCATGGCCGGGATCATCGCCGGTCACGGCCACGGCCCGGGCGGCGACGACGGCGTACTCGGCATCGCGCCCGAGGCGAAGATCCTGCCCGTCCGCGTGATCCTCGAGGACGGCGACCCGGCCCGCAAGGAAGCCCGCTCCAGCCGGGGCAGCGCACTCGCCGACGGCATCCGCTGGGCCGTCGACCACGGCGCCGACGTCATCAACCTCTCCCTCGGCGACGACTCCGCCACCGCCCACCCGGAAGCCACCGAGGACGCCGCCGTCCAGTACGCCCTGAAGAAGGGCTCCGTCGTCGTCGCCTCCGCGGGCAACGGCGGCAAGAAGGGCGACCACATCTCGTACCCGGCGGCGTACCCCGGAGTGATCACGGCCACCGCCGTCGACCGCTACCTCCACCGCGCCCCCTTCTCCACGCGCCGCTGGTACGCCACCGTCAGCGCCCCCGGCGACGCCATCGCGATCGCCGACCCCGACCGCACGTACTACTCGGGCTGGGGCACCAGCGCCGCCTCGGCCTTCGTGTCCGGCGCCGTCGCGCTGGTCCGCGCCGCCCACCCGGGGCTCACGCCCGCGCAGATCAAGCAGCTCCTGGAGGACACCGCCCGCGACGCCCCCTCAGGCGGCCGCGACGACTCCCTCGGCTTCGGCTTCGTCGACCCGGCCGCCGCGATCCGCAAGGGCGACTCCCTCAAGCCCGAGGGCCTGCGCTCCACCACGTACTCGGAGAAGTTCTTCGGCACGGGACCCGACACCCCCGACGGCGAAGCGGGCACCGGCTGGGTGGGCCCCGTCGCGGGCGGCCTCGGCGTCGTGCTCCTCGCGGCCGCTGTCTACCTGTGGCGCGGGCGTCGCGCCGTCCTCTGAGCCTCAGCCGGTGAGCACGGAGACGGCCGCCGTCGCGACCCCCTCCACGAGCGCCACCCCCGCCTCCTTGGTCGCGTTGCCGTCGGAGAGCACCGAGACCAGGTACGGCTTCCCTCCGACGGTCACCCGCCCCACGCTGTTGATGTCCCACAGCCCGGTCGCGGTGCGCGGCAGCCACCCGTTCTTCAGCGCACACCCGGACACGGAGTCGGCGGCCGCGGACACACCCCACCGCTGGTCCGCAGCGGTCCGCCCCATCAGCCCGACGACGTAGGCGCGCGACACCTCGCTCAGCCCCGAGCCCTCCGTGCTGAACACGGCGCGCAGCAACGTCAGTTGATCCTCCGCGGTCGTCTGCGTCAGACCCCACTCGCCGCCCGGGCCCGCCCTCGTCCCGGTCAGCCCCAGCGTCAGGTTCGCCGCGTCGAGCCCGTCCGCGCCGCCGATCGAGTCCCACAGGGCCGTCGCGGACGCGTTGTCACTGTTCTCGATCATCGCCGTCGCGTATGCGCGCTCCTGCGAGGTCAGCGCCCGCCCTGCGTCCTGTGCCCGCAGCAGCAGCGCCGCGAGGATGTCGACCTTGACGATGCTCGCGGTGTCGAACGCGGACGCGCCGTCGTACACGGCGCCGTCCGCCGACCCGCCGAGCGAGGCGACCGCCACCGAGACCCGCGCGTCACCGTCCGGAAGCAGGGGCTTCAGCGCCTTCGCGAGCGCGTCGTCACGGTCCACGGATACCTCCTCGTCGGATACGGGTGCGGACGCCGACGCCGTGGCGGCGACCGGAACCGGCTGCTCCGCCCCGCCCGGCGAGCAGCCTATGAGGGTCCCCACGAGGGTTCCCGCGAGAAGGGCGGCGCACGCCGCGAGTCCGTTCCGGTCCATGCCCGGATGCTCGGCGCCCGTCCTGTGCGCACCGTGAGACCCGGCTCAGGGTCCGCTGAGAAGATCGCGCCGCCCGGTCGGTAGGGTCGGTGAACGTGGCGAACAAGAACATTCCCGACCCCGGCTTCTCCGACGACGACGGCTCCGCGGACCCGCGCCTGAGCGCGGCCCTCGCCGCGTGGGCCGAGGACCGCACTGCGCACGGCCCGGTCCTCGAGGCGCTCAAGGAAGCACGGCTCCTCGTCCCCGTCGTCGCCGTGCTCGGCGAAGTCGAGGAGGACGAGAACGGGCTGCGCCGCGAGAAGACCAGCGACATGGCCGTGCCCACCCTCAAGGCCGGCGACCGCAAGGCCCTGCCTGCGTTCACCTCCACCGCGGCCCTCGCCCTGTGGGACCCCGAGGCCCGCCCCGTCGCCGTACCCCTGCACCAGGCGCTCCAGGCCGCCGCGCACGAGCAGGCTGACACCATCGTCATCGACCTTGCGGGCCCGGTCGCCTACGAGCTCAGCGGCGCTGTCCTGCGCGCCGCGAACGAGGGCCGCACCAGCGCCGAGCCCCTCGCCGACCCGGCCGTCACGGAGGCGATCCGCGCCGCCGTCGCCGCCGAGCCCGGCGTGCTCCGCGCCCACCTGGGCCCGGGCAGCGCCGACGGCATCCTCGCGCTCGTCCTCGACCCGTCGGCCGCCCCCGCCGAGACGGCCCGCGCCGTCGCCGCGCGCATCGCCGCCGACGAAACACTGAGGGCCCGCCTGGTACGGGGCCTCGACCTGGCACTCCTGCCGACCGAGACCACGCCACCCGGCGAGCCCTTCTACGTACGCGCGTGAACTACCGGAACGATCAGCCGTAGACCGGGCCCGTGTACTTCTCGCCGGGGCCCTGGCCCGGCTCGTCCGGCACGAAGGACGCCTCGCGGAACGCCAGCTGCAGCGACTTCAGACCGTCGCGCAGCGGCGCCGCGTGGAACGAGCTGATCTCGGTCGTGCTCGCGTCGAGCAGACCGGCGAGGGCGTGCACGAGCTTGCGGGCCTCGTCGAGGTCCTTGTGGGCGTCGCCCTCCTCGGTGAGGCCGAGCTTCACCGCGGCGGCGCTCATCAGGTTGACCGCGACCGTCACGATCACCTCGACGGCGGGGACCTCGGCGATGTCCCGGGTCAGGGCGTCGTAGTCAGTGTTTTCGGCGGCGGGGGTGGCGTCATTCATGTGCCCCACGATATGCCGCCCGCGCACTCGGTTGGGCCCACCCCCCGGGAGCTGCTAACCTTGTGTAACGACCGGCCGGACACGCATGCCACTGGCTTGAGTGACCGGCCCACAAGTGGAGGCTCCGATCTCCCACCTGGCCGCTCCTCAGGGGCGGCGGGTCACCGGTCAGACGGCCCCCATCGTTCCGTACGGACGATGGAGCCGTCCGATGTGCGCCCCACGGTTACCCGTGGCGGTGCTCCGGTAGTCCTTGGAGCCCCGCCTGTGTACCGTCCGGGGCATTTTTTGTGTTTCGGTGCGGTTGGTACTACTGAAAACAGACGTTACGCGGCGGTCCGCCAGACCGTCGTGTGGTGCTACCGAGGAGGATCCATCAGCGCCGAGCCCCGCATCAACGACCGGATTCGCGTTCCCGAAGTGCGACTTGTCGGTCCCAGCGGCGAGCAGGTCGGGATTGTTCCGCTTGCCAAGGCCCTTGAGCTTGCTCAGGAGTACGACCTCGACCTCGTCGAGGTGGCGGCGACAGCCCGTCCGCCTGTCTGCAAGCTCATGGACTACGGGAAGTTCAAGTACGAGTCGGCCATGAAGGCCCGTGAGGCGCGCAAGAACCAGGCGCACACGGTCATCAAGGAGATGAAGCTCCGGCCGAAGATCGACCCGCACGACTATGACACCAAGAAGGGTCATGTCGTCCGGTTCCTCAAGCAGGGCGACAAGGTCAAGATCACGATCATGTTCCGTGGTCGCGAGCAGTCCAGGCCGGAACTCGGCTACCGACTGCTGCAGCGTCTCGCTTCGGACGTCGAGGACCTCGGGTTCATCGAGTCGAACCCGAAGCAGGACGGCCGCAACATGATCATGGTTCTGGGTCCCCACAAGAAGAAGACCGAGGCCATGGCCGAGGCTCGTGAGGCCCAGGAGGCCCGCAAGGCCGAGCAGAAGGCCCTGCCGACGCACGGCCGCACGCAGCGGGCCAGCGACGACGCCGCCGAGTCGGAGCCCGAGGCCCCGGCCGAGGCGTCCGACGAGGCCCCTGCTGCAGAGCCCACGGCCGAGGCTTCCGCCGAGGCCTGATCCGGCCACGTACAGCCCGTACGGACCGGATGCCAACCGATACATCTGGACGTTCCGTATGCCGGTCCGCGCCCCGGACCGGCAGGGAACGCCACTGACGAGGAGAGAACGGCGCTATGCCGAAGAACAAGACGCACAGCGGTGCCAGCAAGCGCTTCAAGATCACCGGCTCCGGCAAGGTGCTCCGTGAGCGCGCCGGCAAGCGCCACCTGCTCGAGCACAAGTCGTCCCGCGTGACGCGCCGCCTCACCGGCACGGTCGAGCTGGCCCCGGGCGACGCCAAGAAGATCAAGAAGCTTCTCGGCAAGTGAGTTCGGGCGCGCAGCAGCGCGCCGGAGTTCAGACCGGGACCAATTCGTTTTCGGGTCGTGTGAGTCCAACCACGGCCCCGCTACAAGGAGTTAACAAGTGGCACGCGTCAAGCGGGCAGTGAACGCCCACAAGAAGCGCAGGGCAGTCCTCGAGGCCGCCAAGGGTTACCGCGGTCAGCGCTCGCGCCTGTACCGCAAGGCCAAGGAGCAGGTCACTCACTCCCTGGTCTACAACTACAACGACCGCAAGAAGCGCAAGGGCGACTTCCGCCGTCTGTGGATCCAGCGCATCAACGCCGCTGCCCGCGAGAACGGCATGACGTACAACCGCCTCATCCAGGGTCTGAACGCCGCCAACATCGAGGTGGACCGCAAGATCCTCGCCGAGCTGGCCGTCAACGACCCGAACGCGTTCGCCGCGCTCGTCGAGGTTGCGCAGAAGGCCCTTCCGGCCGACGTGAACGCGCCCAAGGCTGCCGCCTAAGCGTTGCACTTCGCTGAGCCGGATTTGATCGGACCCGCAAGCCGTTGGCTTGCGGGTCCGATTGCGTCGTCGGCTGCGGGCCGTGGGGGCTGACCGCGCCCACGCGGCGGATCCGCACATGTCACAGCCCCGCGCCCCTTTGGGGCCGTACCCGAAAGTGAGTCAATGGCCGCCGCCCCCGAGTTGATCTCCCCCAAGTCGCCCCGCGTCAGTGCCGCGCGGCGGCTTGCCAAGCGGAACTTCCGGGGCAAGGAGCGGCTGTTCCTGGCCGAGGGGCCACAGGCCGTGCGGGAGGCCGCCGGGCACGCGGACACCCTCGTCGAGCTGTTCGCGACCCTCGACGCCGCCGAGCGCTACGCCGACATCGTCGCGGAGGCGCGCGACGCCGGCGCCCGGCTGCACCTCGCCGACGAGGACGTCATCGCCGACATCTCGACGACCGTCACCCCGCAGGGCCTCGTCGGTGTCTGCCGCTTCCTGGACACCCCGTTCGAGGACGTCCTCGCCGCCCGCCCCAAGCTCGTCGCTGTCCTCGCCAACGTCCGCGACCCCGGCAACGCCGGCACCGTGCTGCGCTGTGCCGACGCCGCGGGCGCCGACGCCGTGGTCCTGACCGACGCGTCCGTCGACCTGTACAACCCCAAGTCCGTGCGGGCGTCCGTCGGCTCGCTGTTCCATCTGCCGGTCGCCGTCGGCGTACCCGTGGAGCGAGCCGTACAGGGGCTCAAGGACGCGGGCGTACGCATCCTCGCCGCCGACGGCGCGGGGGAGGACGACCTCGACACCGAACTCGACCGCGGCACCATGGGCACCCGCACCGCCTGGATCTTCGGCAACGAGGCCTGGGGGCTCCCCGAGGAGACCCGCGAACTCGCCGACGCCGTCGTACGGGTCCCGATCCACGGCAGGGCCGAGAGCCTGAACCTCGCCACGGCCGCCGCCGTCTGCCTGTACGCCTCCGCGCGTGCACAGCGAGCCCCGGGAGGGTGCCGCTCCGTCACCCCCAGCTAGTAGTGTGGCGAGCTCGGAGGCCACAGCGCCCTTCCGAGAGGCGGGATACGGGGATATGAGCGTCGGCACGAGCAGAGCACCGGGGGCACGGGACACCCTGCGCCCGCCCGCGCCCCGATGCGGCCCCGACGACCTCGCCACCCTCGCCGACAGCGGCCTCCACCCCGACGACCTGCCCGACGGTCTCGTCGTCGCCGACGAGACCGGGCATGTCATCTGCTTCAACGCCGCGGCCGTCCGGATCACGGCCGTTCCCGCCGCCGACGCCCTCGGCCACCCGCTGGAGCGCGCGCTCCCCTTAGAGGACCTCGAAGGCCGCCGATGGTGGCAGCTGACCGACCCGTACGGCGGCCTGGCCATCCGCTTCGCCCAGCCCGAGCGCAATCTGCTGCTCCCCGGCGGGCGGGAGGTCCTCGTCTCGGCGCGGTACGTACGCACCGCGCCCACCGGTCCCGTCCGCCGCGTCGTCGTCTCCATCCGTGACACCGAGGCCCGCCGCCGCACCGAGCGCAGCCACGCCGAGCTGATCGCGACCGTCGCCCACGAGCTGCGCTCGCCCCTCACCTCGGTGAAGGGCTTCACCGCGACCTTGCTCGCGAAGTGGGAGCGGTTCACCGACGACCAGAAGAAACTGATGCTGGAGACCGTCGACGCCGACGCGAACCGCGTCACACGGCTCATCGCCGAGCTCCTCGACATCTCCCGCATCGACTCCGGCCGCCTCGAAGTGCGCCGGCAGCCCGTCGACATCGGCGCCGCCGTGGGCCGCCACATCCAGGCCCACGTCGCCTCAGGACAGCCGGCCGACCGCTTCCTCGTCCGGGTGGAACAGCCGCTGCCCGACCTCTGGGCCGACCCGGACAAGATCGACCAGGTGCTCAGCAACCTCCTGGAAAATGCCGTGCGCCACGGCGAGGGAACGGTCACCATCGACGTCATGCCCTCGGCATCACCCCGCGAGCGGGAGTGCGCCGGCACGTCGGTCACCGTGAGCGACGAGGGGCCCGGCATCCCGGAGGAGTCCATGAACCGCGTATTCACCCGCTTCTGGCGGGGCAGCAAGCGCGGCGGCACCGGACTCGGCCTGTACATCGTCAAGGGCATCGTCGAGGCGCACGGCGGAACGATCACGGTCGGCCGCGGGCCCGGCGGCGGCGCCCAGTTCCGATTTATGTTGCCCGTGGGGGCCCCGGCGTATCTGACCTAAACAGCCGCGCAGCGTCGAATAGGGCGGTGGCGGGCGACGGGTGGGAGCCTGAGCGGGCCCCCACGGGCGCATCGGCACACCCCACCCCCGTTAGACTCGGTCTTTGGCACTTTGCGTCCCAATCCTGAGACGAATCGTCTCCGAGTCGTGGACGGGGACCATCCGCCAAACCAACCGGAAGCACGGGAAGAGATGTCGGCACCGAATAAGTCGTACGACCCTGTTGAGGTCGAGGCCTTGAAACCGGAAGAGATCGAGCGCATGCGGGACGAGGCGCTCGCCGCCTTCGCGGCCGCGGACTCCCTCGGCGCGCTCCAGGAGGCCAAGGTCGCCCACACCGGCGGCACCTCGCCCCTGTCGCTCGCCAACCGCGAGATCGGCGCCCTGCCCCCGCAGGCCAAGGCCGAGGCCGGCAAGCGCGTCGGCATGGCCCGCGGCGCCGTCAGCAAGGCGCTCGCCGCCCGCCAGACGGAGCTCGAGGCCGAGCGCGACGCGCGCGTCCTGGTCGAGGAGGCCGTGGACGTCACGCTGCCCTACGACCGGACCCCGGCCGGCGCCCGTCACCCCCTGACCACGCTCTCGGAGCGCATCGAGGACGTCTTCGTGGCCATGGGCTACGAGGTCGCCGAGGGCCCCGAGGTCGAGGCGGAGTGGTTCAACTTCGACGCCCTGAACATCGGCCCCGACCACCCCGCGCGCGGGATGCAGGACACGTTCTTCGTCGAGGGGCCCAAGGGCCGCGAGACCGAGTCGAACGTCGTCCTGCGCACCCACACGTCCCCCGTGCAGATCCGGTCCATGCTCGACCGCGAGCCGCCGGTCTACGTGATCTGCCCGGGCCGCGTCTACCGCTCCGACGAGCTGGACGCCACGCACACCCCGGTGTTCATGCAGGTCGAGCTGCTCGCCGTCGACGAGGGCCTGACGATGTCGGACCTCAAGGGCACCCTCGACCACATGGTCCAGGCGCTCTTCGGTGAGGGCATGACGACCCGCCTGCGGCCGAACTTCTTCCCGTTCACCGAGCCGTCCGCCGAGATGGACATGGTCTGCTACGTGTGCCGCGGCGAGTCCGTCGGCAACCCGGACCGCCCGTGCCGCACCTGCTCCTCCGAGGGCTGGATCGAGCTCGGCGGCTGCGGCATGGTCAACCCCAAGGTGCTGACCGCGGCGGGCATCGACCCCGAGAAGTACAGCGGATTCGCCTTCGGGTTCGGCATCGAGCGGATGCTGATGTTCCGCCACAACGTCGAAGACATGCGAGACATGGTCGAGGGTGACATCCGGTTCACCCGGCCGTTCGGGATGGAGATCTGATGCGTATCCCGCTTTCCTGGCTGCGGGAGTACGTCGATCTCCCCGCCACCGAGACAGGCCGTGACCTGCAGGAGAAGCTCGTCGCCACCGGCCTCGAGGTCGAGACCGTCGAGCAGCTCGGCGCCGGCCTCAAGGGCCCCCTCGTCGTCGGTCAGGTCCTGACCATCGAGGAGCTGGAGGGCTTCAAGAAGCCCATCCGCTTCTGCACCGTCGACGTCGGCCAGGCCAATGGCACCGGCGAGCCGCAGGAGATCGTCTGCGGCGCCCGTAACTTCGCCGTCGGCGACAAGGTCGTCGTGGTCCTGCCGGGCGCCGTGCTGCCCGGCGACTTCGCGATCGCCGCGCGCAAGACGTACGGCAGGACGTCGCACGGCATGATCTGCTCCGGCGACGAGCTGGGCATGGGCGACGACGGCTCCGGCGGCATCATCGTCCTGCCGCCCGAGCACGAGGTCGGCACCGACGCGATCGAGCTCCTCCAGCTCGTCGACGAGGTCCTCGACATCGCCGTCACCGCCAACCGCGGCGACTGCCTGTCCCTGCGCGGCGTCGCCCGCGAGGCCGCCATCGCGTACGGCCTGCCGCTGCGCGACCCGGCGCTCCTCGACGTGCCCGCGCCGAACGCGAACGGCTACCCGGTCCAGATCTCCGAGCCGGCCGGCTGCGACCGCTTCACCGCGCGCACCGTCACCGGTCTCAACCCCGAGGCCCGCTCCCCGATCTGGCTCCAGCGCCGGCTGCAGAAGGCGGGCATGCGCCCGATCTCGCTCGCCGTCGACATCACCAACTACGTGATGCTGGAGCTCGGCCAGCCCCTGCACGCCTACGACCGCTCCCTCGTCCAGGGCACGATCGGCGTCCGCCGGGCCGAGCAGGGCGAGAAGTTCACCACCCTCGACGGCGCCAAGCGCGTGCTCGACGCCGAGGACCTGGTGATCACCGACGACCGCGGTCCCATCGGCCTCGCGGGCGTCATGGGCGGCGCCAACACCGAGATCGCCGACCACGCCGCCGACGCCGGCACCACCGACGTCGTCATCGAGGCTGCGCACTTCGACCCCGTCTCGATCGCCCGCACCGCGCGCCGCCACAAGCTGTCCTCCGAGGCGTCCAAGCGCTTCGAGCGCGGCGTCGACCCGGAAGCCGCGTCCGCCGCGGCCCAGCGCACCGTGGACCTGCTCGTGCTGCTCGCGGGCGGCACCGCCGACCCCGGCGTCACCGAGGTCATCGCGCCCTCCGGGCCGCACACCATCACGCTCCCGGCGGACCACCCCGACAAGGTCGCAGGTGTCACGTACGGCCGCGAGACCGTCGTGCGCCGCCTGCAGCAGGTCGGCTGCGACGTCTACGGCCAGGACAACCTGACGGTCACCGTGCCGTCGTGGCGTCCCGACCTGAGGGAGCCGAACGACCTGGCCGAAGAGGTCATCCGGCTCGAGGGCTACGAGAACCTGCCCTCGACGCTGCCGAGGCCCCCGGCGGGCCGCGGCCTCACCGAGCGCCAGCGCCTGCACCGCCGCGCCGGCCGCGCCCTGGCCGGTGCCGGTTACGTCGAGGCGCTGAACTACCCGTTCATCAGCGACGAGACGCTCGGCAAGCTCGGCATCGAGCAGGACGACCCGCGCCGCACCACGGTCAAGCTGGTCAACCCGCTCTCCGACGAGGAGCCCGCGCTCCGTACGACGTTGCTGCCGGGCCTCCTGGAGGCGCTGCGCCGCAACGACGGCCGTGGCTCGCACGACCTGGCGCTGTTCGAGACCGGTCTCGTCTTCCGGCCGACCGGTGACGAGCCGCAGGCCGTACGGCTGCCGATCGACCGGCGTCCCACCGACGAGGAGATCGCGAGCCTCGACGCCGCGCTGCCGCGTCAGCCCCGCCACGCCGCGGTCGTCCTGACGGGCGCCCGCGAGCAGGCCGGCTGGTGGGGCAACGGCCGCCCGGCCGACTGGGCGGACGCCGTCGAGGCGGCCCGCACCATCGCCCGCGAGGCCGGTGTCGAGCTGATCGTGCGCGGCGACCAGCACGCGCCCTGGCACCCGGGCCGGTGCGCCGCGCTGTTCGCCGTGGTGGACGGCGCGGAGACCCTCGTCGGCCACGCCGGTGAGCTGCACCCGCGCGTCATCAAGGCGCTGCACCTCCCTGAGCGCAGCTGCGCCATGGAGGTCGACCTCGACCGCATCGAGCGGGCCGGCACCGGAGCGCTCCAGGCGCCGCGGATCTCCACGTTCCCCGTGGCCACGCAGGACGTCGCGCTCGTCGTCGACGCCTCCGTGCCGGCCGCCGACGTGGAGCAGGCGCTGCGCGAGGGGGCGGGCGAACTCCTCGAGTCCCTCCGCCTGTTCGACGTGTTCACGGGCGAGCAGCTCGGTGAGGGCCGCAAGTCCCTCGCCTACGCGCTGCGCTTCCGTGCCGGCGACCGCACGCTGACCGTCGACGAGGCCTCCGCGGCCCGCGACGCGGCGGTGGCGCTGGCCGCCGAGCGCACCGGGGCGGTGCTGCGCGGGGCCTGATCCCGGCAGAGTGAGACGCAGTGAGGGGCACCTCCGGACCACCGGAGGTGTCCCTCACTCGTTCGGGTGAGAAGTGGCGGTGATCCGGTCCGATCGGGGCAGGCGGTCGACAGAATCATTGCGGCCGCAGGGCCGACCGCGCTGAACAGGGCCTTAGGGAGGCCGTCGGCATGATCCGTAACCATCCGAGGACGCCCTCCCGACCACCCCGCACCTTCTTCAGATCCCGGCTCGCCCGCTCCCGCTCCCTTCGCGTCCGCCGCGCGCTCGATCTGGTGCTGCCCACGGCCTGGGGCGCCGTGGCGATCACCTTCAAGCTGGCCTGCCCGCTCGCGCAGCAGACCGGACTCGGGGCGCGCATCGCGTCGAGCGCCGTGTTCTTCGCCGTCGGCACGGGTCTGATCCTCCATGTGCGGCGCGGCCTCCAGCGCGAACTGCGGCAGCTGCGCAGGATCGCGGGGGCCGCACAGAACGTGCTGCTGCGCCCGCTGCCGCCCCGCATCGACGGACTGGCCATCGCGGCGGGACAGCTCTCGGCCGACCGGGGCGCCACCGTGGGCGGGGACCTCTACGAGGTCATCGCCACCGACCACGGCGTGCGGGTCGTCATGGGGGACGTCCGCGGGCACGGCCTCGACGCCCTCGCGACCGTCGCCGCCGTCCTCGGCAGCTTCCGCGAGGCGGCGCACGACGAGGCCGAACTGACCTGCGTACTGAGGCGACTTGAGCGTGCCATGGCCCGGCATCTGCGCGAACGGTCACGGGACGAGCACCCCGCGGCCGGCGGCGCCGACCCCGTCAGTCCGGTCGCGGAGGAGTTCGTCACCGTGCTGCTCCTGGAGATCAGGCAGGACGGGGAGGTGCTGGCGCTCAACTGCGGGCACCCGTGGCCGTATCTGCTGCGCAGCCATGTGGGTCCCGCGGCTGTCCCGCGTGGCTACGCGGAGCTGGTCGTGGGCGGTGAGCCCCTGCCGCCGCTCGGCCCGTTCCCGCTCCCGGCCGAGCTGCCCGTCGTGGCGTGCGGGCACCTTCTTCCCGGGGAGGGGCTGCTGCTCCACACCGACGGGCTCGAGGATGCGCGGGACGCCCGCGGCCGGTTCTTCCCGCTGCCCGCCGCGCTCGCCGAGGCCGTGCGCGTCCAGCCGGTCGTGCCCAAGGCCGTCATCCGTACCGTGTACACCCAACTCTTGCGCCACACGGGCGGGTTGCCGGCCGACGACGCCGCGCTCCTCGTCCTGCGCAACGACCGCAAGCGAGTCCCCTTGCAGCAGGGGGAGCCCCGCGTCCACAGTGCTGCCCAGTGAACGGTGCCACCGAGTGACCTGATCCCGGGGGCGCCCGCTCCCCGGGGCGCGCCGTCCGCCGGCCGCGGGGTGTCGGGCAGGCAGCCGGTCGGACGGCGCGAAACGGGCCGCCGCACTGTACGAGGGGGAGCCGGCGGCCCGGCCGGCCTCTTGCGAGGCAGTTCAGTCAATCGAGTTGCATCACGCCACAAAAGAGTGCGCAACACCCGGATTCGGGCACTCCGTTCACACCCCGTGTGAAGCCCGCTCCACTAGGCTGACGGCACCGAGCCACCGGAGGGCCTCCATGCAGCCCAACACCTTGCTCGACGCGATCCTCGACGAGGCCGGGATCTCCCATGCGGGCCTCGCCGCACACGTGAACCAGGCGGGCCGTGCCAGAGGACTCGCCCTGCGCTACGAACACACCGCCGTCGCGCGGTGGTTGAAGGGACAGCGGCCACGGGGCCAGGTGTCCGACCTCATCTGCGAGGTCCTCGCCGCCCGCCTGCACCGCCCCGTCACCCTCGACGACATCGGCCTGGGCGTGCCCGGCGAACCGGCCACCCCGCACGGCCAGAGCCTGTCCGGATTCGTCGAGCGGGCCACCGCCCTGTGGCGCTCGGACGAACAGCAGCGGCCCCACATACTGGGCGCCCCCGCCGTCACCGGGACCCCGGCCGTGATGCCCGTATGGGAGTGGGAGAACCCGCCCGAGGACACCGATGTGTCACGCGGTGGACGTCACCGGGTCAGCGCCGCCGACCTGGAGATGATGCGCTCGGCCCGCACGCACTACGAGCAGATGTACCGCAAGGCCGGCGGCATCGCGACGCGCACCCGCATCGTCGGCTTCCTCAACACGGAGGCGGCGCCCCTGCTGCGCGGCAGCTACACCGACGAGACGGGTCGCCAACTGCACCGCGCCACCGGCGGCCTGGTCGCGATCGCGGGCATCTGCGCCTACGACTCAGACGCGCACGGCCTCGCCCAGCGCTACTTCCACCAGGCGCTGCGCCTCGCCAAGGCGAGCGGTGACCGCGGGCTCGGCGCCTATGTCATCGCCCTCCTGGTCAACCAGTCGCTCCACATGCGGCAGTACCGGCAGTCCGTGGCCTTCGCGGAGGCCGCGCTGCGGGCCGCTGGACGGCACATCACGCCCGCGCTCGCATCGGATCTGTACGCGATGCAGGCCAAGGCGTACGCGCACCTCGGCGACGGCACCAGTGCCCTGTCCTGCATCCGGCGTGCCGAGTCGGCCGCCGACCGCATCCGGCGCGGCCACGAACCGGACGAGACGGGCTATGTCCAGCCCGGACTCGTCAACGTGCAGGTGGCGGAGGCCCTGTTGAGCCTCGGCGACCTCACCTCGGCGCGCGAGCACGCGGCGGCGGCCGTGCACAACCCCGCCCACGACCGGGGACGCGTGCACCGCCTCGCCATGCTCAGCCAGATCGAGCTGAGACAGGGCAATGCCGAGAAGGCCGTCGCGATCGCCGTGGAGATGGCGGAACAGGCACGGGGAATGGAGTCGCAGCGGCTGCGCGACAGACTCCGGGCGGTACGCGAACACCTGGTGCGCAACGGCTGCGCCGGCACGGCCGAGGCCGCCGAACTCATCGACGGGGCACTGCGCGTACCGCTCTGAGCCCGACCCGCACCGCTCTCTCACGCTCCGCTGCTGGGATATTGCCATCTAACTCGGCGGAAGGTGGCAGAACCGTGCAGTGGACGAAACAGAACGAACAAACTGTGTATGAAAACCGCTGGTTCCGGGTCAATCTCGCGGATGTCGAGCTCCCGGACGGCCGGCATCTCGACCACTTCGTCATACGACTGCGGCCGGTCGCCGTGGCCACCGTGGTCAATGAGGCCAACGAGGTGCTGCTCCTGTGGCGGCACCGCTTCATCACCGACAGCTGGGGCTGGGAGCTCCCGGCGGGGGTGGTCGAGGACGGCGAGGACATCGCCGCCGCGGCCGCCAGGGAACTGGAGGAGGAGACCGGCTGGCGGCCGGGACCCTTACGCCATCTGATGAGCGTGGAGCCGTCCAACGGTCTCGAGGACGCCAGGCACCACGTCTACTGGGCCGAGGAGGGTTCGTACGTCGGCCATCCCGAGGACGACTTCGAGTCGGACCGCCGGGAGTGGGTCCCTCTCAAGCTCGTCCCCGACATGGTCGCCCGCGGCGAGGTCCCGGCCGCCAACATGGCGGCCGCACTGCTGATGCTGCACCATCTCAGGCTGGGGCAGGACGCCCCCGGCCTGCGGCGCTAGCGCCCGAACGCCTGCCAGACGGCAAGGCCGAGGGCGCCGGCCGCGGTGATCGCGGCGATGGCCTGCAGGGGCCATCGGGTGTGCTCGAGCGCGGCGACCCGAGTGCTCAGGTCGTCCTGATCCTTGACGCTCTGTTCATCGCGCTGGGTGAGCAACGCCAGCCTGCCGTCGACGCGGGCGAGACCCACATCGAGGCTGCGGCGTAACTCCGCGAGTTCTTCCGGGACCACGGGACGCTCGGGGTCGGCGGTCACGGGTCGGCTCCTTTCCGTAGTGGGCAGATCCGTTGTCCTACGCACGGAAAGTCAACTCGCCTGGTGGGTACGGCGGGAGAGTGTGCGATGGGCATATGCGGGCCCGGTGCGCACACGGTGTGCGAATGGTTCGGGCCCGGCGCTCCGAAGAGCGCCGGGCCCGAACTTTCGATTACGCAGAGTCAGCGCGGTGTCGAACCGCGCGCGATCACGAGTACTGGTAGAAACCCGAGCCCGTCTTGCGGCCGAGACGGCCCGCGTCGACCATCCGCTGGAGCAGCGGGGGAGCGGCGTACAGGGGCTCCTTGAACTCCGCGTACATCGAGTCGGCGACCGAGGCGACGGTGTCGAGGCCGATGAGGTCGGCGAGCTTGAGCGGGCCCATGGGGTGGGCGCAGCCGAGCTCCATGCCGTTGTCGATGTCCTCGCGGCTGGCGATGCCCGACTCGAACATCCGGATCGCGGAGAGCAGGTACGGGATCAGCAGCGCGTTGACCACGAAGCCGGAGCGGTCCTGGGCGCGGATCGCGTGCTTGCCGAGGACCTTCTCGACCAGGGCCTGGGCGCGGCTGATCGTGCCCTCGGAGGTGGTGAGGGCCGGGATCAGCTCGACGAGCTTCTGCACGGGCGCCGGGTTGAAGAAGTGGATACCGATGACGTGATCGGGGCGCGAGGTCGCCACGGCCAGCTTGACCAGCGGGATCGAGGAGGTGTTGGACGCCAGGATGGCGTCCTGCCGGGTGACGACCTGGTCGAGCACCTGGAAGATCTCGGTCTTGACCTGCTCGTTCTCGACGACGGCCTCGATGACGAGGTCCCGGTCGGAGAACTCCCCGAGGTCGGTGGTGAAGCTCAGGCGATCCTGGGTCTCGGCCAGCTCCTCCGCACTGATCTTGCCGCGCTCGGCCGCCTTGGAGAGGGAGTTGTGCAGCCGTGTACGGCCGATCTCCAGGGCCTCACCGGTGGTCTCCGCCACCATGACGTCCAGACCGGCGCGGGCGCAGACCTCCGCGATCCCCGCTCCCATCTGGCCGCAGCCCACCACTCCGACGCGCTGGATGTCCCCCATAGGGTCGGTCACCTCGTGCCTTTCGCTGTTCTCCGGCCGGCAGGACTCCCGGGTTCCGGCGCCTGCCTCGGCCCTGCACGTTACTCGGAACCTCCCGTACACGACGGGCCGGGTCAGGCATGCTGTCCCCAGTGCGGGCCGGACAGGCCGGGGCTGTTGGCCAGGGGGTGGGCGGATGAGGCATTTGTCACGCAGGGGCTTCGCGGTCGCGGCGGCGGCCGCGCTGACCGGGCTCGCCGCCGGGGACGCGGTCGCCTCCGGGTCCGGCCACGCTCCGGTGGCCCGCGACATGCGGGGCATGTGGCTGGCGACGGTGGCCAACCGCGACTGGCCCTCGAAGCCGGGCCTGAGCGCCGCCCAGCAGCGTACGGAGCTCATCGCGCACCTCGACACCGCGGTGGGCCGGCACCTGAACGCCGTGGTCTTCCAGGTGCGGCCGACGGCCGACGCGCTCTGGCCCTCCCCGTACGAGCCCTGGTCGGGCGTCCTCACCGGGGTGCAGGGCAAGGATCCGGGCTGGGACCCGCTCGGCACGGCCGTCGCGGAGGCGCACCGGCGCGGGCTCGAACTGCACGCCTGGTTCAACCCCTACCGCATCGCGAACCACACGGACCTCTCCCGCCTCGTGCCCACGCACCCGGCCCGCCGGCACCCCGACTGGGTCGTCCCCTACGGCGGGAAGCTCTACTACAACCCGGGCCTGCCCGAGGTGCGCAAGTTCGTCCAGGACGCGATGCTCGACGCCGTCCGCCGCTACGACATCGACGCCGTGCACTGGGACGACTACTTCTACCCGTATCCGGTCGCGGGCCAGGTCTTCGACGACGACGCGGCCTACGCGGCGCACGGCGGTAACTTCCCGGACCGGGCCTCATGGCGGCGCGACAACACCGACCGCCTCGTGCGCGAGATGGCCGCGAGCGTGAAGCGGATCAGACCACGCACCCAGTTCGGGATCAGCCCCTTCGGGGTGTGGCGCAACGCGGCGACGGACCCGCTCGGCTCGGACACGCGGGCCGGGGTGCAGACATACGACGACCTGCACGCCGACACCCGTAAGTGGGTGCGTGAGCACTGGATCGACTACATCTGCCCGCAGGTCTACTGGAACATCGGCTTCGCCGCCGCGGACTACGCGAAGCTCGTGCCCTGGTGGTCGGACGTCGCACGCGGGACAGGGGTGCGCCTCTACGCGGGCGAGGCGCTCTACAAGGCGGGCGATCCGGCGCAGCCCGCCGAGTGGCAGGATCCGGCCGAACTCTCCCGCCACCTCACCTTCGCCGAGCACTATCCGCAGGTGAACGGACATGTGTTCTTCTCGGCGAAGGAGGTGGGCGCCGACCGGATCGGCGCAATGGCCCGGGTGGTCGAGGACCACTACTAGGGCCTTTCGTCCGGAGGACTAGGGGGCCGGCTCCTCGTGCTGCACGACGGAGTCGGGACCCGGTGACATCACCGCCTCGTGGCCGTCCTGGAAGCGGACCCTGAACGGCGGCTCGCCGTCGTGGCCCATGATTTCGACGATTTCCGCGACCCGGTCGTGCTCGCCCACGGTCCTGCCGTGCACCCGCAGATGGTCGCCCTTCGTGGCACGCATCGTGAGTGACCTCCTCGTCCGTCGTCGACCCGTATCTCAAGAGTAGGACCGGGTCCCGGGGTTGGAGACCTTCAGCCGCGTGACCGTTGGGTCACTGCGATGCACACGAGAACGGCCGCCGCGGTCAGGGGCGCGGCGGGGGAGAGGTGCTCGCCGAGCAGGAACACCGACCAGACCAGGGTGAGCAGCGGCTGGGCCAGCTGGAGCTGGCTCGCCTTGGGGATGCCGATCACCGCCATGCCGCGGTACCAGACGACCAGGCCAAGGAACTGTGAGCCCACGGCCACCCAGAGCAGCCCCGCGACGGCGTGCCACGTCAGGTGCAGCGGCTCGTGGCCCAGCGCGACGACGGCCCCCGACGCGGCGAGCGGCAGACACATCACGAGCGCCCAGGCGATGACCTGCCAGCCCGGCATGACACGGGCCAGGCGGCCGCCCTCCGTGTAGCCGGCGGCGCAGACGAGGAGCGCGCCGAAGAGGTACAGGTCGGCGGTGGTGAGCGTGCCGCCGCTCTGCTGCACGGTGAACGCGATCATCGCGGCGGCGCCCGCGCAGGCCGCGATCCAGAAGCCGCGCGAGGGCCGCGCGCCGGTGCGCAGCGCCGAGAGCAGCGCGGTCGTCAGGGGCAGCAGGCCGACGACGACGGCGGAGTGCGCGGAGATCACGGAGGGCGTCCGCCGGCTGCGGGCCGTGTGCGACGAGGTACTCGAGTGAGCGACGATCGGCGCCCGAAACCGGCTCGACGGACACCGGCCCCGCCTGCAAATCTCGCGTCATGACCGACACCCACGCCACAGCCCCCGCACTCCCCGACGGCTACGAGATCTCGGCCGACACCGCCCGCATCGACGCCGACCGCGTGCACCGCTGGCTCTCCACCGACGCCTACTGGGCCATGGACCGCGCCCGCGAACACCAGGACCGGGCGATCGCGGGATCGCTGAACTTCGGGGTGTACGACTCCGCATCCGGCGAGCAGGTCGCGTACGCCCGTGTCGTGACCGACCACGCCACCTTCGCCTGGCTCTGCGACGTCTACGTGGACCGGGCCGTCCGCGGCAAGAACCTGGGCACCGCGCTCGTCGCCGCCGTCCGCGACCACCTGGAGCCGCTCGGCCTGCGCCGCATCATGCTCGCCACTCAGGACGCGCACGGGGTGTACGAGAAGGTCGGCTTCGCGGCGCTCGCCGAGCCGGGGAACTGGATGGCACTCGTCCTGCGGTGAGCGCGCGGCGGGGCGCATGCGGCTGGCATACGCCCCGTGGACCCTTGACCGCAGCCGTGGCACACCCCACGATCACCGCATGCCCGTTCGCGTGACGCTTCTGGCCGCCGCGCGCAGCGCCTCGCTGCTCGCCGAGCGCTTCGACGACGACCGGCCCCTCGACCACACCGGCTGGCACGAGGTGGAGCTGGCCTCGCCCGCGCTGGTGCCGCTCGCCGCGGCGGAGCTGCGCTACTGCGCGCCCACCGCCCGCAGCCGCGGCACCGCCGAGGCGCTGGGCCTCGCGCCCCTGTCCCAACTCGCCCTGCGTGACTGCGACATGGGCCGCTGGCGCGGGCGCACGCTCGCCGAGGTGACGGCCGTCGAGCCGGGCGCCGTCGACGCCTGGCTGCGCGACCCGCGCTCGGCGCCGCACGGCGGGGAGTCGCTGCTCGCGTTCATATCCCGGGTCGGCGGCTGGCTCGACACGCGGCCGAACGACGACGGGGCGACGGTCGTGGCGGTAGCCGAGCCGGCCGTCGTACGGGCGGCCCTCGTCTACGCGCTCAAGGCGCCCCCGTCGACGTACTGGAACATCGACGTCCGCCCCCTGTCGACCGCCGTCCTCACGGGGGGCGCGGGCCGCTGGAGCGTACGGCTCGACGCCGCGGCCTGAGTCAGGCAGTCAGGCCGCGGCACGCGCGTACTCGGTGGTGAGCACCAGGTCCTTCGCGGGGCCCTTGACCCGCCACTCCATCCGCCAGTGGTCCGGTCCCGTCACCTCGAACCCGCCGCGGTAGAGGTCCGCCGCGCAGGGGTGGTCCGCCGTGTGGCGGCCGGTGCGCAGGTCCAGATCGTGGAAGAAGCGGCCGTCGGAGAACCGCACGACGGCCGTGCCCGGCGCGTCGCCCGGCACGAAACGCAGGTTGCGCTCGGCGGGCCGGGCGGCGCCGTGCCACACGAAGGTGCCCGCCTCGTGGTGCAGCAGCCCGCCGCCGTCCTCGTACGTGAAGTCGGTGGTCCCGGAGAAGGTGCCGACCGCGTCGCCGGCGAGGTCGCGCACCGTTCGCTCGACGTGCCAGCGCCCCGCCAGATGGGCCAGCACGTCGGGAACCGGCCAGGCCTCACTCATCTCGTCCCACCCATCTCGTTGCACGTGCTTCCTATTTTGCCGCTCGCCGGGACCCCGCCCGGCGACGGGGTCCCGCCGCCGGAAATCCCTTGCGCCAGCCGCGCGGCCTCTGTCACGCTCTGCCGCATGACGACTGGAAAGGCGGACACCGCCACCCTTCGGTGAGCCCGGTGACGCGTCCCCGCAGGGGACCCTCGAAGATCACGTCCACCCCACCCCGCTCCTCAGGCGAGCGCGTCGAGCTGGCGGGGATCATCGCAGCCGACTGGCTCCGCCACGCACTGTCCGCGCGCCCCTCCGACCGGGCGCGCGCCGAAGCCGCCGTCACCGGCCTGTACCGGCGGCTCGGCGAACCCGCCCCCGACTTCGTCTGGGTGCCCTCTCCCGCCGCCGCGCGACCGGTTCTGCTCGACGCGCCGCACCGCTTCCGCCCGCCGCGCCTGCGCGGCACCCAGGCCCCCCGGCGCCCCACCGACTGGCCGCTGGTCTCCCGGCTCGCGAACCTGGTCGCCGACCTCCGCGACCGCCTGGACGAACGGACCGGGACGGCCATCGCCTGGCAGTCCTGGTACGGAACCACCGCCCCCAGGACCATGACCGTCCCCGAGGCACTCGCCGCGGGATCCCCGGTGCGCGACGTGGTGGACGCCGTCGGCCGCCACCCACTGCGCACGACCGTCGACGACGCGGTCCGCGCCCCGATCCGCGCGGAACTGATGCGCACCGAAGGGGAGGCGGCCGCCCTCACCTGGTACGGCCAGCACGACGCCGCGTGGATCGCCCACTACGACATACGTGCTCGCGTCGGCCTCGCCACCTACGCCCACGACGACGTGGCGCATCTCGGCCTGTGGGCCGAACTCGCCCGCTCCACCGGCTGGTGGTGGCCGGGCCAGGGTGTCTGCGTCATGTCCGAGCGGCCGGCCGAGATCCATACGGAATCCCAACCGGGCGCGTTGCACGGTGAGTTGAGGCTGCACCGTGACGACGCCCCGGCCGTCCGTTACGCGGACGGCGCCGCCGTGCACGTCCTGCACGGCGCCCACGTACCGGAGTGGGTCCTCACCGACCCGACCCCCGAGCGCATCCACGCCGAACCGAACGTCGAGGTCAGGCGCAGCGCCATCGAGCGCATCGGCTGGGCCCGCTACATCGGGCGCGCCGGGCTGCGTCTCGTGAGCTCGGCACCCGACCCCGGCAATCCGGACTCCGAGCTGCAGCTGTACGACGTGCCGCTCGCCCTGTGGGGAAGGCCCACGCGGCTGCTGCTCGCGGTGAACGGATCCGTCGAACCCGACGGGCACAGGCGCCGATACGGGCTGAGCGTCCCGGCCCACTTCGACGACCCGGTCGCGGCGGCCGGCTGGTCGTACGGCCTCTCCGGCGAGCACTACGCACAACTCCTGCGCCGCACGTGAGCAGTGACCACGCAGTGAGCGTCGACCACGCACGTGAGCGTTGACCCACCCCTCCACACACCCGAGGTGATGAACATGACCATGACTCTGCCCACGCCCCCGACCGCCCCGCCCACCCTCGCCGACCTCACCGCCCGCACCGGACTCGACGTCCTCGACCACCTCGAACGCGAGGTGACCATCCCGGTCGTCGACGGCCTCCAGGCCCAGGGCGACCTGATCGTCATCCCCTACGCGTTCGTCGCGCGCCATCTCCGCGAACCGTGGCGCTCCGACTGGCAGCGCGTCCCCGCGGCCGGGATCGAGCTCCTGCGCAGCGCCGCGGGCGGCCATCCGCACACCCTCGTCGCGGACGAGGGTGTGTGCCGGTGGACGGCCCGCGTCGTCGACCCCACGGGCCTCGCGCTCGGCATGATCGAGAACACCGCCGTCGCCTATCTCATCCACCCCGAACACGGCGGCACCGGCATCGCCCCCGGCCGCTACCTCGTGCGCCGCCAGCGCGAACGCGCCGCGTCGCGCCAGGGGTGGCGGGGCGGGGACATGCTCGTCGCCGACTGACGGCCCGCGTCCGCGGCGATCACCCGCATTGCATAAACGTGCATCAGTGCGTATAGTCATGCCATCCAAGAGGAGGGTTCCATGGCGGTACGCGTAGCAGTGGCAGGAGCAAGCGGATACGCGGGCGGAGAGCTGCTGCGTCTGCTGCTCGCTCATCCCAATGTGGAGATCGGCGCCCTGACCGGCAACTCGAACGTGGGGCAGCCCCTCGGTGCGCTCCAGCCGCACCTGGTGCCGCTGGCCGACCGGATCCTGGAGCCGACGACCGCCGAGGTGCTCTCCGGGCACCACGTGGTCTTCCTCGCGCTGCCGCACGGGCAGTCCGCCGCCGTCGCCGAGCAGCTCGGCGAGGACACGCTCGTCGTGGACATGGGCGCCGACTTCCGGCTGAAGGACGAGGGCGACTGGGAGAAGTTCTACGGCAGCGCGCACGCCGGGACCTGGCCCTACGGGCTCCCCGAGCTGCCCGGCGCGCGCGCCGCGCTGGAGGGCACCAAGCGCATCGCGGTGCCCGGCTGCTACCCGACCGCCGTCTCCCTCGCACTCTTCCCCGCGTACGAGGCCGGGCTCGCCGAGCCGGAGGCCGTGATCGTCGCCGCGTCCGGGACGTCCGGTGCGGGCAAGGCGCCCAAGGCGAACCTCCTCGGTTCCGAGGTCATGGGCTCCATGTCCCCGTACGGCGTGGGCGGCGGCCACCGGCACACCCCCGAGATGATCCAGAACCTGGGCGCCGTCGCCGGTGTGCCGGTCTCCGTCTCCTTCACGCCGACGCTGGCCCCGATGCCGCGCGGCATCCTCGCCACGTGCAGCGCCAAGGCGAAGCCGGGCGTGAGCGCCGAGAGCGTACGGGCCGTCTACGAGAAGGCCTTCGCCGACGAGCCGTTCGTGCACCTGCTTCCGCAGGGGCAGTGGCCCGCGACCTCGTCCGTGTACGGCTCGAACGCCGTGCAGGTGCAGGTCGCGTACGACTCGGCGGCCGGCCGGATCATCGTGATCAGCGCCATCGACAACCTCACCAAGGGCACCGCGGGCGGCGCCCTTCAGAGCATGAACATCGCCCTCGGTCTCGACGAGACCACAGGGCTTACCACGATCGGAGTCGCGCCGTGAGCGACGCGCGCGCAGCCGCCGGGCCGCAGACAGGAACGAGAGCCGCGCCGCTGCGCTGCGCGGGCGGAGAAGCGAACGAGGAGACAGCGTGAGTGTGACGGCAGCCAAGGGATTCACGGCCGCGGGCATCGCCGCCGGGATCAAGCAGAACGGCAACCCGGACCTGGCCCTCGTGGTCAACAACGGGCCCCGCCTGGCCGCCGCGGGCGTCTTCACCTCCAACCGCGTGAAGGCGGCGCCGGTCCTGTGGTCAGAGCAGGTCCTCAAGGGCGGGCTCGTGTCCGCCGTCGTCCTCAACTCCGGTGGCGCCAACGCCTGTACGGGCCCGAAGGGCTTCCAGGACACGCACGCCACGGCGGAGAAGGTCGCGGAGGCGCTCGGCCTGAACGCGGGCGAGGTCGCCGTCGCTTCGACCGGCCTCATCGGCGAACTCCTCCCCATGGACAAGCTCCTGCCCGGCGTCGACACGGCGGTCGCCCAGCTCAGCGCGCACGGCGGTGAGAAGGCCGCCGTCGCCATCAAGACCACCGACTCCGTGCACAAGACCGCGGTGTTCGAGGGCGACGGGTGGACGGTCGGCGGCATGGCCAAGGGCGCGGGCATGCTCGCTCCCGGCCTCGCCACCATGCTCGTCGTCCTGACGACGGACGCCGACCTGGAGGCCGACGTCCTGGACAAGGCCCTGCGGGACGCCACCAAGGTCACCTTCGACCGCGTCGACTCCGACGGCTGCATGTCGACGAACGACACCGTGCTGCTCCTGGCCTCCGGTGCCGCCGAAGTCGCCCCCGAATACGCCGAGTTCGCCGAGGCCGTCCGCACGGTCTGCGACGACCTCGGACGCCAGCTCATCGGCGACGCCGAGGGCGCCAGCAAGGACATCAGGGTCGACGTCGTCAACGCCGCGACCGAGGACGACGCCGTCGAGGTGGGCCGCTCCATCGCCCGTAACAACCTCCTCAAGTGCGCGATCCACGGCGAGGACCCCAACTGGGGCCGGGTGCTGTCCGCGATCGGCACGACGTCCGCCGCCTTCGAGCCCGACCAGCTGAACGTCGCCATCAACGGCGTCTGGGTCTGCAAGAACGGCGGCGTCGGCGAGGACCGCGAGCTCGTCGACATGCGCTTCCGGGAGGTCGTCATCACCGCCGACCTGGCGGCCGGCTCCGAGACCGCGACGATCTGGACCAACGACCTGACCGCGGACTACGTCCACGAGAACAGCGCGTACAGCTCATGAGCACGACGCGGAAGCACACCGCGCTGCCCAAGGCGCAGATCCTCATCGAGGCGCTGCCCTGGCTCACCCGGCACCAGGGCAAGACCGTCGTCATCAAGTTCGGCGGCAACGCCATGATCGACGAGGACCTCAAGGCCGCCTTCGCCCAGGACGTCGTCTTCCTGCACCACGCGGGCCTCAAGCCCGTCGTCGTGCACGGCGGCGGACCGCAGATCAGCAAGGCCCTCGACCGGCACGGCATCGTCAGCGAGTTCAAGGCGGGCCTGCGGGTCACCACCGAGGACGCGATGGACGTCGTGCGGATGGTCCTGGCCGGCCAGGTGCAGCGCGAACTCGTCGGGCTCCTCAACGAGCACGGCCCGCTCGCCATCGGCCTCACCGGCGAGGACGCGCACACCATCACCGCCACCAAGCACCAGCCCGAGATCGACGGCGAGCTCGTCGACATCGGCCGGGTCGGCGAGATCACCGCGATCGACACCGGTGCCATCGAGGCCCTGCTCGCCGACGGCCGCATCCCGGTCGTCTCCTCGATCGCCCGCTCCCAGGACGACGGACATGTCTACAACGTCAATGCTGATACGGCGGCTGCGGCACTCGCCGCGGCGCTGGGCGCCGAGACGCTGATGGTCCTGACCGACGTCGAGGGCCTCTACGAGGACTGGCCGAACTCCGACGAGGTCATCAGCCGGCTCACCGCCAGGCAGCTGGAGAAGCTCCTTCCCGAGCTGGCCAGCGGCATGGTCCCGAAGATGGAGGGCTGCCTGCACGCCGTACGCAATGGCGTGACGACCGCCCGCGTCATCGACGGCCGGGTCCCGCACTCGATCCTGCTGGAGATCTTCACCGACGAGGGCATCGGCACGATGGTCGTGCCGGACGCCCCCGAGGCCACCGACGTGAGCGCCATCGACGCACAGGGGGAGTCATGAGCAACCAGGAGCTGACCGCGCGCTGGCAGGGCGCGCTCATGGACAACTACGGCACGCCCCGGCTGCCCCTCGTCCGCGGTGCGGGCGCCAAGGTGTGGGACGCCGACGGCAAGGAGTACGTCGACTTCGTCGGCGGCATCGCGGTCAACGCCCTCGGTCACGCGCACCCCGCGGTCGTCCGGGCGGTCACCGAGCAGATCGCCTCCCTCGGCCATGTCTCGAACCTCTTCGTCGCCGAGCCGCCCGTCGCGCTCGCCGAACGGCTCCTCCAGCTCTTCGGCCGGTCCGGCCGCGTGTACTTCTGCAACTCGGGCGCCGAGGCCAACGAGGGCGCGTTCAAGATCGGCCGACTGACGGGCCGTTCGCACATGGTCGCCACCCAGGGCGGCTTCCACGGCCGGACGATGGGCTCCCTCGCGCTGACGGGCCAGCCCGGCAAGCAGGAGCCGTTCGTACCGCTGCCCGGCGACGTCACGCATGTCCCGTACGGCGATGCCGAGGCGCTGCGGGCGGCGGTCACGGAAGAGACCGCGCTCGTGATCATCGAGCCGATCCAGGGCGAGAACGGCGTCGTCGTGCCGCCCGCCGGCTATCTCAGGGCGGCCAGGGAGATCACCCGGGCCACCGGCACTCTCCTCGTCCTCGACGAGGTGCAGACCGGCATCGGCAGGACCGGCCACTGGTTCGCGTACCAGGCGGAGGAGGGCATCGACCCCGACGTCGTCACGCTCGCCAAGGGGCTCGGCGGTGGACTGCCCATCGGCGCGACCGTCGCGTTCGGCGAGGCGGCCGAGCTGCTCAAGCCCGGTCACCACGGCACGACGTTCGGCGGGAACCCCGTCGCCTGCGCGGCCGGCCTCGCGGTGCTCGACACCGTCGCGGGCGAGGGCCTCCTGGAGAACGTGAAGCGCGCCGAGGCGCGGTTGAGGGACGGAATCGCCTCTCTCGGGCACCCGCTCGTCGGCCACGTAAGGGGCGCCGGGCTCCTCCTGGGTATCGTGCTCACCGAGCCGCGCGCGCCCCAGGTGCAGCAGGCGGCTCAGGACGCCGGCCTCCTGGTGAACGCGCCCGCCCCCGATGTCGTACGGCTCATGCCGCCGCTCAACCTCCGCGACGACGAGGTGGACACCTTCCTCCAGGCGCTGCCCGGCGTTCTGGACAAGGCCCTCGAAGGGGCCGACGGGGAAGGACGATCCTGAGGAATGGGACGACGACGATGAGTCAGGCGCAGGACAACGAGCACGCCGCGGGACCCGCCGTGCCGCAGACCCGCACCGCGCGCCACCGCCGGATCGTGGACATCCTCAACCGGCAGCCGGTGCGCTCGCAGAGCCAGCTGGCGAAGCTGCTCGCCGACGACGGCCTCACGGTCACGCAGGCGACGCTCTCCCGGGACCTGGACGAGCTGGGCGCGGTCAAGATCCGCAACACCGGCGGCGAGCTGATCTACGCGGTGCCCAGCGAGGGCGGCTTCCGCACCCCGCAGGCCCCGCTCGGCGGCTCGGCCAAGGAGGAGCGGATGCGGCGGCTCGCGGGGGAACTGCTGATCTCCGCGGAGGCCTCGGCGAACCTCGTGGTCCTGCGCACCCCTCCCGGCGCCGCCCAGTTCCTCGCGTCGGCGATCGACCAGGCGGAACTCCAGGTCATTCTGGGCACGATCGCGGGTGACGACACCTTGATGCTGATCAGCCGCGACCCGGCCGGCGGGCAGGCGCTCGCCGACCATCTGCTGCGGCTCGCCCAGAACGACCACTGAGTGCCCTGGATCCGAGTGCGCTGAATGGTTCTGGCTCGCGCCCCGGACCGCCCGATGTTCACGGGTGGTCCGGGGCGCTGCCGCGTTCTCAGGCCTGCTCGGCGCGGCGCGCCCGGTACGACATCCAGGCCGCGACCAGGGCACCCGACACGTTGTGCCACACGGAGAACACCGCCGCCGGGAGCGCCGCGAGCGGGCTGAAGTGGGCCGTGGCGAGCGACGCGGCGAGCCCCGAGTTCTGCATACCGACCTCGAACGCCATCGCGCGGGACGCGGGCGCCCCGAGGCGGGCGAGCTTTCCGGCGCCGTAACCGAGTGCGAGGCCGAGACCGTTGTGGAGGACGACGGCGAGCAGGACGAGCCCGGCCGCCGACTTGATCGCCGTCGCGCTGCCGGCGACGACCACGGCCACGATGACGGCGATCGTCAGCGCCGACAGCCAGGGCAGGAAGCCGAGCACCCGGTCGACGTACCGGCCGAGGACCAGGCGTACGACGAGCCCCGCGACGACCGGCAGCAGCACGGTCTTGAGGATGTCCGTGACCATCGACCCCGCGTCCACGGGCAGGAACTCGCCCGCGAGGAGCAGGGTCAGCGGCGGTGTGACGAGCGGGGCGAGCACGGTCGAGACGGTGGCGACGGAGACGGACAGGGCCACGTCGCCGCGCGCCAGGTAGGTCACCACGTTGGAGGCCGTACCGCTGGGGGCGCAGCCCACGAGGATCACGCCCGCCGCCAGCTGGGGCGGCAGGTCGAGGGCGTTGGCTATCAGCCAGCCGAGCCCCGGCATGATCACGTAGTGCGCGACGAGTCCGAGGCCGACGGCCCAGGGCCGCTTCGCGACGCCCTTGAAGTCGTGCGGGGTCATCGTGAGCCCCATGCAGAACATCACCACACCCAGCAGGTACGGGACGTTCGTCTTCCAGCTCACGAAGGCGTCCGGCAGCGCGAGCCCGATACCGCCCGCCGCGAGCACGAGTACGGGGAACACGGTGACGGCCAGGCGGGCCGCGCGGTTGCCGGTGTCCGTCGGCCGGGTCTGCTGAGGGGTCAGTTGTTCGGTCTGCACCGGGCGATGCAACGCCGTCGGCCGGTGTGCCCGCAACCCTGTCTCGTTATGTGGTCCCTACATCTTCATGGGATCGCCACACATTCGCCTTCACGGGTGGGCGCAATCAGTGGTGAAGGTGCCGCCTCAGTAGTTCGTGATCGCCGTCGGGCCGCTCGCCGTCCCGATCGCGATGTGCGGTCGCCGGCCGGGCTCGGCCCAGCGCAGGATCCGCCGCATCGCGTCCGCCGGGACCGACACGCACCCGGCCGTCGCCCCGCGCCCGTTCACGTGCAGGAAGATCCCCGCTCCGCGGCCGCGCACCGGCTTGTCGTAGTTGTAGGCGATGACGAAGGCGTGTGCGTACTGGGTCGCGTACGACACGAGGTGCTCGGACTCGGCGGCGCGGCAGTCGGCCGGGCGCGGCTCGGTCCAGCGGTTGTAGGACCGTGAGTCGTTGTCCTGGCACCACCACGAGTCCTGGTGCACGCGCCGGTAGGCGGTGGCCGTGCCGGTGGGCGCGGGCTCGATCCCGAAGGCGTAGGGCAGGCCGTACAGACCCGTGGGTGTCGTGTACGTGCCCTGCTTGCGCGAGCCCCCGTCGGCGAGGCCCTTCGACCCGAACCGCGCCGCCGCCGAACCAGCCGCGACCCACTTCCCGTCGCGCCGGTCCCACCAGGTGACGGTGCCTGTGGTGGAGCCCGTGCGCGCGGCCTGTGCGGTGACGAGCTGGGAGCCGCCGCCCGTGTCGGCCATCCGCGCGGGCAGCGGCGCGGGCCCGCCGGGCGGTGCAGCACCCAGGATCAGCAGGGCGGTCGTCGCGGCCAGGGAGGCGATGGTGACGGATCGTGAACGCATGTGTCAGACGGTAGTCGGAGGCAGTGGAAGCGGCAGCCCCGGAAGTCCGTCGATGCTGTGCTCGATGTGTTCCTTCTTCTTGAAGTACTCGCTCAGGGAGGCGTCGTCCTCACGCGCGAAGCGCTTCCCGTGCAGATCGCGGTCCGCGTCGTACGACATGAAGGGGACCGCGTATCCGCAGCTGTCGCGGATGAGCTCGGCTGTGACGACGATGATCGCGCGCAGGCCGTGCCGGGTCGGGTCGATATGGGGGAAGTGTTCGAGCAGCTCCTTGAACCTGGCGTCGCCACGGAAGACGGGTTCGCCGTGGCCGTGCACCCGGACGATGTTCGGAGGGCCCTGGAAGGCGCACCACATGAGGGTGATGCGGCCGTTCTCGCGCAGGTGCGCGATGGTCTCGGCGGTGCTTCCGGCGAAGTCGAGATAGGCGACGGTCCGCTCGTCGAGCACGGCGAAGGATCCGGTCAGCCCCTTGGGGGAGAGGTTCACCGTGCCGCCTTCGGAGAGGGGAGCCGTCGCGGTGAAGAACATGGGCTGCGCCTCGATGAAGGTGCGCAGCCTGCCGTCTATGCGTTCGTAGGTCTTTCCCATGGTTCTGGATTATCGACCCGAGATCGTTCGCCTGTCTAAGAATTTCACGCGCGCGTCTCAGTCCGTGGAGCGCTCGATGCGGGGGTCGATTGACGAATCATGCAGTCCAATGCATACTCATGCATGACGTCATCGACGTCTTCGCCCTGTCCTCGAAGAGCGCGGCGAAGCGCGACCTCGCCTGATACCCGTTACGGGAAGGGGCGGGACGGGGAAGAGAAAACCCGCCCCGCGTCACCGCACATCTAGGAGCAACCGTGAGCAGCAACACCGGCGATGTCCGCCTCTGGGGCGGCCGGTTCGCCGACGGCCCCGCCGAGGCCCTGGCGAAACTCTCCGCCTCGGTCCACTTCGACTGGCGCCTGGCGCCGTACGACATCGCCGGCTCCCGCGCCCACGCGCGCGTGCTGCACAAGGCGGGCCTGCTCACCGAGGACGAGCTGACCCGCATGCTCGCCGGCCTCGACCAGCTCGAAGCGGACGTGGCGGACGGCTCGTTCGTCGGGACGATCGCCGACGAGGACGTCCACACGGCGCTGGAGCGCGGCCTGCTGGAGCGCCTCGGCGTCGACCTCGGCGGCAAGCTGCGCGCCGGCCGGTCCCGCAACGACCAGGTCGCCACGCTCTTCCGGATGTACCTGCGTGACCACGCGCGCGTCATCGGCGGCCTCGTCACCGACCTCCAGGACGCACTGGTCGGCCTCGCCGAGGCGCACGCCGACGTCGCCATGCCCGGCCGTACGCACCTCCAGCACGCCCAGCCGGTCCTGTTCGCGCACCACATCCTCGCGCACGTCCAGTCCCTGTCCCGGGACGCCGAGCGGCTGCGGCAGTGGGACGAGCGCACGGCGGTCTCGCCGTACGGCTCCGGCGCCCTGGCCGGTTCGTCGCTCGGCCTCGACCCGGAGGCTGTCGCGAAGGACCTCGGCTTCGAGCGCGGCTCGGCCGCCAACTCCATCGACGGCACCGCGTCGCGGGACTTCGTCGCGGAGTTCGCCTTCATCACCGCGATGATCGGCGTGAACCTCTCGCGCATCGCCGAGGAGATCATCATCTGGAACACGAAGGAGTTCTCCTTCGTCACTCTCCACGACGCCTTCTCCACCGGTTCTTCGATCATGCCGCAGAAGAAGAACCCGGACATTGCCGAGCTCGCCCGCGGCAAGTCCGGCCGCCTGATCGGCAATCTGACCGGCCTGATGGCCACGCTCAAGGCCCTCCCTCTCGCGTACAACCGCGACCTCCAGGAGGACAAGGAGCCGGTCTTCGACTCCTGCGACCAGCTCGAGGTCCTGCTGCCCGCGTTCACCGGCATGATGGCCACGCTCACGGTCAACCGGGAGCGGATGGAGGAGCTCGCCCCGGCCGGCTTCTCGCTCGCCACCGACATCGCCGAATGGCTCGTCAAGCAGGGCGTGCCGTTCCGCGTCGCGCACGAGGTCGCCGGCGAGTGCGTCAAGGAGTGCGAGCAGCACGGCATCGAGCTCGACCAGCTGACGGACGACCAGTTCGCGAAGATCTCCGAGCACCTCACGCCCGAGGTGCGCACCGTCCTCAACGTGCAGGGCGCGCTCGCCTCGCGGGGCGGCCGGGGCGGCACCGCTCCTTCGGCCGTCGCGGTGCAGCTTGCCGAGGTGAAGGACGACCTCGCCGTGCAGCGCGCATGGGCCGAAGCCAAGTCCTGACCTGCCTCTTGTGCGGCCCGGCCCTTCAGGGGGCCGGGCCGCGCTGCGTTGTCAGTGGCTCCCTCTAAAGTTTCCGGCAGTTGATCAACACCGGCTCACAACCGGTGCTCGTGACGCGTGCCTTCGGCGCGCGCCCACGACCGGTGGTCGACATCGGGGCACGGAAAATCGGCTGTCGGGGAGGCAGTGGTGGGGTGGATGCGCGCGGGTGACTATGAAGTCGCCCTGGACGACGGCGGCAAGGTCGTCTGCCGCAACGGCAAGGGGCGGCTCCTGAAGTCGGTGCCGCCGAAGATCGCCGACGAGCAGGCCGTCATCGGACTCCGGCAGCTCACCGAGTGGCTGGAGCGCCACGAGCGCGACTGCCGGGAGCGCGCCGAGCGCTGGATGACCCGCTCCCTTCCCGTACCGGCCGCGGTGCTCGCCGAGGTCTGGCCCGACCCGGCCTGGCGAGCGGCCCTGAAGGACCTGGTCGTCACCGGCGACGACGGCGAGGTCGCCGGGTTCCTGCGCGACGCCGACCCCGAGCGCGGCATCGGCCTCGTCGACCTCGACGGGGACACCGTGCGCATCCGCCCGCGGCAGATCAGCATTCCGCACCCGGTCCTCCTGGACGACCTCGGCGAACTGCGCGAGTTCGCCGTCGAGTTGGGGGTCGACCAGGGCGTCCAGCAGTTGTTCCGTGAGATCTGGACACGCGGCGCCGGCCGTGACCCGGCCGCGCAGGCCGTCGACGACTACGAGGGCGGCACGTTCAAGGAGCTCCGCTTCCTCGCCGGCCGCGCCACGTCCCTCGGCTACCGCGTGCGCGGCGGCCACGCCGTCCAGCCCGTGCTCGAGGCCGGGCGCACGGTGGAGGCACGGGTCTGGATCGGCGACTACGAGGGCTACGCCGAGACCGAGACCGGGCCGCTCACCTGGACCACCGAGGCCGGACAGGCTGTCGCCCTCGGTGAAGTCGGGCCGGTGGCCTGGTCGGAGGGCATGCGCATGGCCGCCGCCCTCTACGCGGGCCGCGAGCTCGAGGACGGGGAGCAGGCGGCGTGAGCACGACGGTGAGCGGCGCGGGCGCGGGTCTGGGCGCGGGTTCGGGTGCGGCAGGCACGACCAGCACAGCGGATTCGGTGGGGCCCGTGGGTGCGGTGGGGCCAGTGGGGTCGGTGCGTTCGCTGAGCGAGGCGGCAGGGGAGCGGGGCGCGATGGGCACGGGTGACGGCACGGTGGACACGGGAGCGCTCCTGGAGGCGGGCGCCGTCCTGCTCCCGGGCGCACACCGCGGCGAGGACGCCGACGACCTGACGGCCCGCGCGTACACCCACCCCGTTCTTGAAGGGCGCACGGTCGTCCGCCTCGTGCCCGGCACGCTCGGCGACGCCGAGGACCTCGCCCTGGACTTCCTCGGGCTGCGGCGCGAGAGCGTCCGTGACGGGCTCGGCCAGGTGCGCCGCGAAACCCTCGGCTTCCCCGCCTGGGCCCTGGTGAACGACCCGGACAACGGGCACCACGCCCTCGCCCTCGTCAAGGACGTCGAGCGCCTCGCTCGCATGGCCAAGACCCGCGCGGGCGCCGCCAAGGACGGGTTCGAGGAGCTCGGCGAGCGCCTCGGCCGCTCCGTCCCGCACTTCCTGCCCACGTACTACGAGGAGGCGGGCCGCGCCTTCCTCCGGCACGAGAACACCACCTACGGGGCCGCCCTCTTCGGCAAGGCACGTGAGGCCGAGCGCGTCCACAGCCTCGACGTGGACGAGCAGCGGCAGCGTGCGGTGTTCCTCGAATTCGCCTTCGCCGGGGCGCTCACCGTCAAGGCGCTCAAGGACCATGTACGGGACCTGACGCAGCGTCTGGCACCGCAGCCGGCCTGGGAGCAGTACCGCAGGCTCGTCGTCGAGCGGTGTGGTGCCGGGATGCCGCCTTACGCGGCCCTGCCGCAGGACGCCCGCAAGCTCATCAGGGCCGCGGGCCTTGACCGGGTCGAGGAGGAGTGCCGACTGCTCGCCGACCTCCTGGCCTCCCCGGCGGTCGTACGCGCACCCGGCACGTTCTGGACGGCGTACCGGCCCACCCTCCTGGTCCTCGCGGCGCAGGAACCGGCCGTCCGTAAGCGGCTCCTGGAGATCATGCCGACGGGGTACGGACACGACAACGGCTCCGAGGGCGACTGGCTGGAGCTGCTCGCCGAGACCGGCGCCGAACAGCTCCTCACCGACCCGGCCCCGGACGCGGCCGTCGACGCGGGGGACTGGCTGTCGCGCTGGTCCACCCACCTGAAGGGCGGCTGGCGCGGGGTGCGCCGCTCCCCGATGACGTACGACCTGGTGGAGCGCATGGCGGCCCGCCTGCGTGCCGAGGGGCGGCCGGTCGACCTGTTCCGCGGGCGCGGCTGGCGCAACTGGGCCGACCTGGACCTCATCGACGTGTGCCTCGCGTCGGGTGTCGCGGTGGCGGATCCCGCGCCCCGCACGGACGGCCACGGGATCGGCCTCGACGACTGGTTCGGCGGACCCGACACAGGCCGCAGCGATCTCGCCGCGGTGGCCGCCGACGCGCGGTTCAGGCCGCTGCTCAAGGAGGCGATCGGCGGCAACTCCCACCGCAGCGTGGGCAGTCGCAAGACCCTCGCTGTCGCCGAGCACCCGGTGCTCCGCCCGCTGCTGGCCGAATGGCTCACCGAACAGGCCGACGCGTTCACGGCGGCGGCGGGCCTGCCCGGCGCCCGCGCCTCGCTCCAGCGCCTCCGGCGCTTCCGGTCGGTCGCGGCGGACGTCGCGCCCGGGGCCGTCGCCCGCGTCCGCGCCCACGATCTCAGCGGCAACCTCGGCCGCACCCTGCGCGCGGGCATCGTCGACGAACTGGGCTGGCCCGCGCTCGAAGAGGCCATGGAACTGCTGGGGCCCGTACCCGAACAGCGCCACGGCGACGGGCTCACTGTCCAGGAGGCCTGGCCCGCGCTGATCGTCGCCCACCGGGACAAGGCCGTCGTGGCGGGACCCGACGGCATCCTCCTCGAACACGACCTGCGCATCCCCGGCAAGCCCGACCACTGGCGGCAGCCCGCCTTCCGCTTCGCCGGCGGTGAACTGCTCGTCACCTGGTGGCACGAGGGCAAGCAGCGCGCGTACTGGTCCTCGCGCCCCGCCGACGTCTTCCACCTCGGCGGCGAGTCCGCCATCCAGTGGCGCGCACACACCCTGGACGCCTCCCTGCCCCTGCCGGACGGCGGCCGCAGCACCGGCGCGCGCCCCCTGCACGCGGGCGACACCGCCCTGCCCAAGGAGCACCGGGTCAGCGGCGACGGCGTGAACCACTGGCGGCTGCGCACCACGAGCACGACCAGCACCTGGATCGAGTACGACCCCGCCACCGGCGCCACCGGCCGCGCCTCCCTGCCCCCGCTCCTCGCGGGCGCCGTGCGCGACGACGGCCGGCTGCGGCACGCCGACTGCCAGGTGCTGCCCCTCCAAGCGGGCCTGGAGAACAGCCCGCTGGGCACCGACGGCGCGGTCCTCGGCCGCTGGGTCCGCGGCGACGGCGCCCGGGACGGCGCGGAAGAGCGGCTGACTGCGGGCACGCCCGACGGCCGTGAGGTCGCGCTGCCCGCCCGCTTCACCAGCGGCCGCACCCCCGTGCCGCTCGGCGCGCTGCGCCTGCCCGGCGGAGCGGCGCCCGTACTCGCCCTCGACGGCAACGAGTTGGGTCTCTACGGGGACGGCGCCGGGCCCGCCGACGGATCGTTCGGCGACACCGTGATGTCCCGGGCGGGCGCGCAGTACGCGGCCGGCACGCCACTGGTCCCGCCGACATCGTTCTGGCACGCCATGCGGGCCCGCGACGAGGACGGTTCCAGGGCGCTGCGCGCGTTCGCGGACGAGCAGGCCGCCGCACTGGCGGACGAGGCGGCGGCCGCGCTGGCGCGGCACCGGAGGAAGACCACGGGCGAGGCCGGGACGGCCCTCACGGACGAGCAGAGGAAGGCCGCGTCCGACCGGTTCGACCGCGACCTGCTCGCCGCGACCGAGCGGGCCCTGCCCGCGATCGGGCACCCGTCGCTGCACGCGGGCGTCGGTGCCATCACGCTCGCCATGGTCCAACTCCGCGAATCCGTGGCCGAGTTCACCGATCCCCAGACGGTGGCCGCACGGCCCGTCGCGGCGCGCAGGCAGGAGATGTTCCACGACTTCTCGCCCAGCGACGGCGACGACCGGACCCTGCTGAGCGCGATCCGCGGTGTCCTCGGCCACACCGTCTTCGGCTACTGGAGCGCCGACACCTGGAGCACACTGCGCCAGATCAAGTCCGTCGGCCACCTCATCGCGGGCAAAGCCGCCGAAGGCACCCCGCTGCCCAGCGGACACGACCTCGCGACGCTCACCGGCGGCTGGACCACCGACGAACTCACCATCCCGAGCTGCACGTCCACCTGGCTGCGCGTCCTCCAGCACCTGCCCGCACTGGCGTACCGCGCGACCGTCCCCGGCCTGGACGAAACCGACAGATCCGCGCTCCTGCACCTCCTGGACGCCGTCGCCGAAGGCGCCCTCACGGACCCGGGCCGTCACCTGCGCAGCGTCGAACTCGGCGAGAAGGGCGCCTACCGGCCGCGCCCCGGCCAGGTCCTGCGCCTGGGCGACCGTACCGTCGCGATCCTCGCGGCGGCCCGCAGGCGCGGCCACGACCACGAGGTGGACTGGCTGGCCCTGGACCACGACCCGTCGGGCGAGTTCGGGCCCGTCGCCCACTTCACGACCCGTGAGGCACAGCGGATCCCCGGCACGCTCACCGGCGAGCGGATAGCGTCACTCGCCGCCCTCGTACGCGAGCGGGGCGCCACGCCCTGGCGCGCGGAGAACGCGAGCGCGCTGGCGGCGGCGCCCGGCTGCGGCCCCGTCCAGGCGGAGCTTCTCCTCGCCGGTCGACCCTCCGGCGTCCTCGCCGACGACGTCGGAACCGCCGAGTGCCAGGCCCGCTCCGGGCTCACCCGCACGCAGGTGGAGGCGGGCCACGACCGCCTGACCGCGCTCACGTGGCAGGGCCGTGTCGATGTCGTCGCCGCGCTGCTCCCCGAGACCGCCGCCGACCTCTGGGAGACCGGGCCGGCCGTCGAGGCCGCCCGGGAGGTATGGACGAAGCGGTTCGGCGCCCTCGTACGCCTCCCCGAGGACGTGGAGATCTCGCTGAACGGGGTCTCCACCATCGGCAACGCCGAGGCCGTACTCAACCCCCTGCACACTCCGTGGCTCAGCCGCACCACCGTCCAACGACTCGACACGGACGGCCGGTTGACGGGCGATGACCCCACCGCGGTACCGCACGTCAGGGACCTGGTGCCCGCCGTGTCCGCGCTCGGCGCGCTCGCGTACGGCCTGCCGTACGGGCATCCGCTGCGCGCCGCCCTGCCCGCCGCCCTCGACGCGCTGCGGACCCGGCTCGCCGATCCGGAGCTGCTGCTCCAGCTCGGCCTCGACTGGACCGAGAAGGGCGGCGCCACCGCGCCCGAGGTGCGCAAGGCGCATGGGATGCCCGAGACGGGCGGCGCCGGAGCGGACGGACTGACGCGCGTGGGCGAGGCGTTCGTGGTCCACCCCTGGCACCAGCAGGAGGCCGTCCTCCTGCGCCCGGCCGCCCTCACCGGCCCCGACGACCCGGCGCTCGGCCTCATCGAAGGCCTGGCCGGATATCGCGCGGACGCCCCACTGCGGGCGATCAGGGCGGTATTGGGGGAGGGGCTGCGCCGCGCGGTGTCCGCGGGCGTGCCGGGTGTGGACGGACAGGTGGGTGGACCGGAGCCGGACCTTGAGGGATATGCGCAGGACCCCATGCGCGGTGTCCCCGGCCTGGTCACCGAGGTCGCCGAAACGCACGCCATCGGCGAGGACGCCGCCGCCCTCTACCTGCAACTGCTCGCCCTGCCCGACCCGACCGACCGCAACAGCACGCGCTGGACCGGCTGGAAGCCCGCCCGCATGAAGCGGGCCCGCGCCGAACTCGCCGCGACCGCACTGGTGGTGGAGGCGAAGCGCGCCCGCGCGGGCCGCGGCCTGTTCCTGCCCGGCGCCTGGCTGGCACTCAAGGCGCCCGCACTGCCTGTCGAGTCCTGGAAGCAGGCCCTGTACGACGTCCCGGGCAACACGGCGACGGTCCCGCTGCTCCCCGTCCAGGAACTGTTCACCCGCGCGTGGGAACGGGTGCGCGCCGGCGACGTCCCTGCCTTCGAAGAACTCACGACCCGCGCGACCCGGAAGGGGCGGCGCCGATGACGACCGGGGCCCGCCGAGTCACCTCGGCCATGCGCGGCCTGCCCCGTCGGGTCGCGCAACGGCCAACGGCGACGAGGGCCCGAGTCACCCCGGCGATGCCTGACATGCGCCGCCGGGTCGCGCAGCCGCCGATGACCACCACCACCGATTCCGTCCCGGCCGCGCAGTGCCGGGTCACGCAGCCGCGGGAGCGTCGCCGATGAGTACCACGACCGACACCGTTCAGGGCACGACGTCTGCCGCGCCGCGGCAGATCGTGCCGCCTGAGGAGTTGTACTCCGACGAGCTCGCGTTCCTCGCCGCGTACGACACCGGGCCGCGTCCGCCCGGCTGGCGGCTCACCCCGCGCGCCGTCGTCACCTTCGTGATGGGCTCCGGCGAACCGCTGCGCCTGCCCGAGGGTGCCGACGCCGGCGAGGGCGTGCCGCGCCGCCTCGCCGTCCGGCGGAAGTTCGTCGGCGAGCGCGCCCTCGTGGAGCGCTGCGTCGTCACGATCGCCGGCGAGCGCGGACTGCTCCTGGTCGGGGAGCCGGGCACCGCCAAGTCAATGCTGTCCGAACTGCTGGCCGCCGCCGTGAGCGGCACCAGCGCGCTCACCGTCCAGGGCACCGCGGGCACCACCGAGGACCAGCTCAAGTACGGCTGGAACTACGCCCTTCTGCTCGCCCAGGGCCCGAGTCCCAAGGCACTCGTCCCCTCACCCGTCCTCGCCGCCATGACCCAGGGCGCCGTCGCACGCGTGGAGGAGGTCACCCGTTGCCTCCCCGAGGTGCAGGACGCCCTGATCTCCCTCCTCTCCGAACGGCGCATCGCCGTCCCGGAGCTGGCCGGTACGGACGCCGCCCAGGCCCACGCGGCCCCCGGGTTCAACGTCATCGCCACCGCCAACCTCCGCGACAAGGGCGTCTCCGAGATGTCCGCCGCGCTCAAGCGCCGCTTCAACTTCGAGACGGTCGGCCCCATCGGCGACTTCGACGCCGAACTCGACCTCGTGCGCCGCCAGTCGAAGGCCGCCGTCGAGCGGGCGGGCGCCGCGTACCAGCTCGACGACATGGTCCTCGACGTCCTGGTCACCGCGTTCCGCGAGCTGCGTTCGGGCCGTTCGGCCGAGGGCTGGGAGGTGGAGCGGCCGTCCACCGTGATGAGCACGGCCGAGGCCGTCTCCGTCGCCACGGCGCTCGGCGTCGCCGCCGCCTACTTCCCCGGCGACCGAGACGCACTCGCGCTCCTGCCGGGCCACCTCACCGGCGTGGTCCGCAAGGACGACCCGGCGGACGCGGCGCGGCTGCTCGGTTACTGGGACGGCGCGGTGCGGCGCCGGGCCGAGGAGGGTTCCGCGACCTGGCGCACCCTGTGGGACCTGCGCTCCGTCCTGGAGGGCTGACCCGTCATGACCACCGACGCGGGCATGGCCATCGACGCGCTCACCGATCCCGACGGGCCGTACCTCATCGGCGTACGCCACCACGCGCCGTCGCTGGCCGCCGTCGTCCCCCGGCTCCTCGACGAGGCGGCCCCGGACGTCCTGCTGGTCGAACTTCCGGCCGAGACGCAGGAGTTGCTGCCGTGGCTGGCGCACGAGGAGACGGTGGCGCCGGTCGCGCTCGCGGCGGTGCTCGACGGGGCGGCGGAGTCGGGCCCGGCGTTCTACCCGTTCGCGGACTTCTCACCGGAGCTCGCGGCGCTGCGCTGGGCCGCACGGAACGGCGTCCCGGTGGTCGCCTGCGATCTGCCGCTCGCGGAACGGGCTTGGAGAGAGCCACGAGTGCCCCGCCCCGCCGAACACGCCGAACACCCCCACCGCCCGGGCGGTGGAGACAGGCCGCGTCTGGGCGACGCCGTACGTGGACGGCTGACCGGCCGCGACGGCGACGACCTCTGGGACCGCCTCGTGGAGGCCCCCGCCCCGGGCGCCACCCCGCAAGCCCTGCGCCGCGCAGCGCTCCTCACCGGCTGGGCCCTGCGCCGCGACGCAGCGGACGGCCCGGGAGTCGACCCGCTCGACCTCACCAGGGAGCGCTGGATGCGGGCACGCCTGCGCGAGGCGGCGCGCGACGGACGCAGGGTGGCGGCGCTGATCGGAGCGTTCCACGCACCCGCGTTGAGCGCGGGGGCGCTGCGGGACGAGGCGCAGGAAGAACCGATCGCGGGGCCGTCGGACAGGACGCCCCCCGAGTCGCAAGCCCGGGTGACCGCCAAGCCGCACATGGAAGCCCCGGCGGCGCCCACCCCCGCCGTCTCCCTGATCCCGTACACGTACGCGCTGTTGGACGCCCGTTCCGGATATCCGGCCGGGATCCGTGACCCCGAGTGGCAGCACCAGGTCCTGGAGTCGGCGGGCGACCCGGCCGCGGTCGGCGAGACGGCCCTGCGCTGTGCCGTCCGCGTCACCGGTGAACTGCGCGCCGAGGGCCACCCGTCGGGACCGGCGGACGCCCGCGAGATCCGCCGCGTCGCGGGCGACCTCGCAAGCTTGCGCGGGCTGCCCGCGCCGGGCCGGAGCGAGTTCGTCGAGGCCGTGCAGACCGTGCTGGCCCAGGGCGAGCCGCTGGGCCGCGGGCGCGCCGTCGCCCGCGCGCTGGAGCGGGTCCTCGTCGGCGAGCGCACGGGCCGCGCCGCCCCCGGCGCACCGCGCGGCGGACTCGCACCCGCCGTCGAGACGGAGCTGGCCTCGCTCGGACTGCCGGGCCCCGCAAGTGGTGGGCAGGAGAAGGAGCTTCGGCTCGATCCCCTGCGTTCCGACCTGGACCGCAAACGTGAGGTGCTGCTGCGCCGCCTCGCGCTGTGCGGCATCCCGTACGCGCAGGAGACATCCGTCGGCGGGGCGGGCGGGGCCGACGCGCTCACCACCCGCTGGACCGTGCGCTGGACACCCGCCACCGCGGCGGTCCTCACGACAGCGACCACTCGGGGCGTCACGCCGGCGCAGGTGGCGGAGGGCGTGCTTCGCGCGCGCGTCCGGGCCGCCCACGCGGAGGGCGGCCCGACCGCGGCGCAGGCGCTGGCCGCGCTCGGCGAGGCGGCCCAGTGCGCGCTGCCGGCGCTCGCGGCCGAGGCCCTGGCAGAGGTCGCGACCGTGCTCCCCGCGATCGGCACGCTCCCGGAACTCCTGACGGGCCTCGCCCTCACGGACCGCCTCAGCGCGGGCCACATCGCGGGTCTGGCCACGACGGATCCTGCAACTGACCCTGCCGCGAACCCCGCCCCCGCCGCCCTCTGGCACCACGCGCCGGCCGACTGCGCCGACCTCCTGACCGTCGCCGCCGTCCGCAGTCTCGATGGGCTCACCGGCTCCGAGGACCCGGAAGACGCCCGTGCCCTGGTCGAACTCGCGCGGCGCGCCGACGTGTTCGGCGGGATGCGGCTCGCCGACTCGCTGGCGCGGCTGGCCGACGGCGGGACGCCGCTCATGCGCGGCGCCGCAGCCGCGGCACGGGTTCTGCTCGGGCACACCCCGGCCACCGCCCTCGGCGCACGCGCGGCGTCCTGGGTCGACACGGCCGGCGACCCCGGCACGCGCGCGGAGCTCACCGCCCGGCTGACCGGCCTGCTCACCGCCGCGGGCTCCCTCCTCGAAACGGCTCCCGAGGCGCTCGCCCCGCTGCTCGACCGCGTCGGCGAACTGCCCGACAACCCCTTCCTCGAACGGCTCCCCGCCTTGCGCGGCGGCTTCGACACGCTCAGCCCGGCTGCCCGCGACCGGCTGCTCACTGTCATCGAGGAACGCATCGACGGCACCCTCGACGCCGACCTTCCCCCGGACATGGACACGCGGACGCTGGCCGCGTGGACGACGGCGGACCTCGCCGCCCGCGAGGCGCTGGCCGCGCTCGACCTCCTGCCCCCGACGCCGAACACACGCCTGCCCACGACGCCGGACACACGCCTGCCCACGACGCCGAACACTCTCCTGTCCACGACGCCGGACACTCTCCTGCCCACGACGCCGGACACGTCCGACCGGCCTCACGCAGCGTCCCCGTCCGCTGCCGTCAACGCCCCCGTCCGCACTCCCGTCTCCTTCTCCCCACCCGGTGACCCCCGCATCGCCCCCGCCGAACGCTGGCGCCTCGTGCTCGGGCGGCGAGGGGATCAACTCCCGCAGGGCATCGCACCGTTGGCGACCGCCCTGGACGAGCTGTACGGGAGGGGCCGTGGCGAAGGCGCGCGCGGCGATCTGCCGGGCGGCGCAGGCGGGCGTGGCGGGCGAGAGGCTCCGTACCCCGGCGTACGCGAATGGGCCGAGGAACTCACGGCGCTCTTCGGCCCCGGCATCCGCGAGGAGGTCCTCGCCGCCGCGGCCACCCGAGGCCGTACGGACGTCGTGTCCGCGCTCGACCCCGAAGCCGTACGCCCTTCTGTGGAGCTGCTCCGCACCGTGCTCCAGCACGCGGGCGGGCTGCCCGAGGCCAAGCTCGCCGCCCTGCGCCCCCTCGTACGGCGCCTCGTCGACGAGCTCACCCGCGCCCTCGCCACGCGCATGCGGCCCGCGCTCACCGGCGCGGCGACCGCCCGTCCCACCCGGCGCCCCGGCGGCAGACTGGACCTCGCCCGCACCCTGCGCGCCAACCTCGCCACGGCCCGGCGCACCGACGACGGACGTATCCACGTCATCCCGGAGCGCCCCGTGTTCCACGGCAGAGCCCAGCGCTCGGCGGACTGGCGGCTGATCATCCTCACGGACGTGTCCGGCTCGATGGAGGCGTCCACCATCTGGTCGGCGCTCACTGCGTCGGTCCTGGCCGGCGTGCCCGCGTTGTCCACGCACTTCCTGGCGTTCTCGACGACGATCCTCGACCTGACCGAACACGTCCACGACCCGCTGGCCCTCCTCCTGGAGGCCCGTGTCGGCGGCGGCACCCACATCGCCGCCGGGCTGCGCCACGCCCGCACGCTCGTCACCGCGCCCTCGCGCACCCTCGTCGTGGTGGTCAGCGACTTCGAGGAGGGCTACCCCGTCGGCGGAATGCTCGCCGAGGTACGCGAACTCGTCGGCGCGGGCTGCCATGTGCTGGGCTGCGCGAGCCTCGACGACGCCGGGCGCCCCCGCTACTCCACCGGCATCGCGGGACAGCTCGTCGCCGCCGGCATGCCGGTCGCTGCACTCAGCCCGCTCGAACTCGCCCGCTGGGTAGGGGAGAAGATCCGTTGACGTCGACGCACTCTCAGCCGCAGTCTCACCCGACGCCGCAGCTTCCTCCGGTACCGCCCGAAGTCACCGCCGCCGTCGTGGCCGCGCTCTCGCCACGCCTGCGCAAGCGCCTGGACGCCGCCGTGGAGAAGCTCGCCGCGCGACCGATGACGTCCGACGACGGCATCTGCCGTATCGCGGTCGACGACGAGACGTTCGTGGAGCTGCACGCTCCCGGCGGCACGGTCGCGGCTGAGGACGCGATCCGCTGCGGCTGCCTGCTCGCCCCGGCCTGCGTCCACCGGGCCGCGGCGGCGGCCCTCGCGCCGATCGCGGACGACGCACCCACGCAGGCCCCCGCCGACGCGCCCGGCCAGCCATCCCCGCCCGCCCCGGACGAGGTGGGCGCGACCGCGCCTAGCACCGAGCCGACCGAAGCCCCCACGTCTACGCCCACCACCCCGACCCAAGCAGCCGCCGCCGAAGCTCTGTGGCAGGCAGCCGTTCTCGTCCTGGACGCCGGGGTCGACGGCGCCGGTGCCGTGCTTCAGGCCGGTCTGCTCAGGGCCGCCCACTCGGCCCGCCTCGCGGCGCTGCCCCGCCCCGCGGCCGCCGCGATCCGCACGGTGAACGGCCTGCGCGCGGCCCGCGCCGCCGAGCCCGACCACCGCACCTCCGAACTGGCCGACGCCCTCGAGGAGTTGCTCGCCACCGCGTACGGGCTGCGCCGCCCCGGCACCCCGGACGCGCACGCCGCACTCCGGGGAACGGCGCGCCGCGCCTATGCTCCGGGCGGTTCGTTCAGGCTCTACGGACTGTTCACCGAGCCCGTCCTCACCGCGACCGGCCACGCGGGCGTGGTCACCTGGACCGCCGACGCCGCCGGCCGCCTCTACACCGTCCCCGACGTGGCCCCCGGAGGACCGGGCAGGGCCAGAACCGCCGGTGACCGAGCCGTCAGAATGGGCGACACCGCACTCACGCACCGCGACCTGGCCGACGCCGGGCTCGTGGTCTCCGGCGCGACCGTCTCCGCCGACGGGCGGCTCGGCGCGGGCCGGGGCGTCCGGGCCGCGGCCGCCGCGGGAGCCGACTGGGCCGAGGAGCCGCTCGCGGCCCTGTGGTCCGTCCCCGTGGCGGAACAGGTGGCGCGGGCCCTCGCCACCGGACAGGACCTGCTGTTCCTCGACGCCACGCTGACCGGCGTGGCCCGAGAGGCGGGCGGCGACTGCCTCCTGGCCGAGTGCGACGGGCTCACCGTGCGGCTGACCTCCGCCGACGACCACCCCGAACTGGCCCACCGCGAGAACCTCGCCCTCCTCGCCACGGCCCCCGGGACCAGGGTCCGCGCCATCGCGCGCCTCGTCCCCGCCGGGCACCCCCGGGCCGCCCTCCTCGCCGTCCGACTCCCCACAGGCCGGCACGACCTCGGCCTGGACCGCCTCCAACGCCAGGACGTGACCCCGACGACGCCCTCCAGATCACCCCGGTCGGCACCCGCACCCACCCCCTCCGCCCCCCTCCACATCCTGCGCCGCCGTATGGAACAGGTGGTCATCGCGGGCCGCCGCGCCCTGACGCACACAGCACCCGCCGGAGGACCGCACACCACCGCACCCGACACCACGCTCCTGCGTCGCGCGGGCCTGTCCACCGCCGCCGAGCTGCTCGACGCGCTGCGCAGCTCCGCGGCAGAGCGGGGCCGCGACGGATTCGGCCGCCTCGGTTCGGCGGACACCAACGCGTTCGCCCGCGCCTGGCTCGCCACGGCCCGCTACCTCGACGAGGCGTCCGCAGCCCTGTGCCGCGGCGCCTGGCAGACCTGACCCGCACTCACCCCACTCGCACACCTCACCCCCGTCGCCGAGCGATTCACTCCCTGTCCGTATATATCCGCCCACTCATGAGACGCCTGCGCTCTTGATGAGACAAACATGTCTCACATGGACTACCCTCGTCTCATGTCAGTCGACCGAGAACAGGTGCTGCGCACCGCCGCCGCCCTGCTCACCCGCAAGGCCACGGCCACGATGGACGAGGTGGCCAGGGCGGCCGGTCTCAGCCGCGCCACGCTGCACCGGCACTTCGCGGGCCGGGACGCACTCGTCAGGGCCCTGGAAGAACTGGGGATCCAGGAGTGCGAGGCCGCCCTCGACGCGGCCCGGCTCGACGAGGGCGGTGCCGACGACGCCGTACGCCGGCTGGTGACGGAGATCCAGCCGTGCGCCGGACTCCTCGCCTTCCTCGTCACGGAGAACCAGCTCTTCGAGGGCGAATCGCAGAACGAGGGCTGGGCCCGGCTCGACGCCCGCATCGCCGCGCTGTTCACGCGCGGCCAGGAGCGTGGCGAGTTCCGGATCGACCTGACACCCGCGTGGCTCACGGAGGCGCTCTACAGCCTGATCGGCGGGGGCGCATGGGCCGTACAGGACGGCCGGGTGGCCGCCAAGGACTTCCAACACATGATCGTCGAGCTTCTGCTCGGCGGCGCCAGACGGAGAGTGGAACCATGACCAGCACACACCAGCGCACATCCGCGGCGGAGGTGGAGCCGAGGCCCGGGCGAGGACGATGGCTCGCGCTCTCCGTCCTCGTGCTCGCGGTGCTCCTGGTCGCGGTCGACGCGACGGTGCTCGGTCTCGCGACGCCGTACATCAGCGAGGACCTGGAACCGACCGGCACGCAGCTCCTGTGGATCGGCGACGTCTACTCGTTCGTGATCGCGGGACTCCTGGTCTCCATGGGCAGCCTCGGCGACCGCATCGGCCGTAAGAAGCTGCTGCTCACGGGCGCGGTCGCGTTCGGCGCCGTCTCGGTGCTCAACGCGTACGCGACGACCCCCGAAATGATGATCCTGGCCCGGGCCCTGCTCGGAGTCGCGGGCGCCACCCTGATGCCCTCGACCCTCGCCCTGATCCGCAACATCTTCACCGACCCGCGCGAGCGTTCCCTCGCCGTCGGCATCTGGGGCGCGGCGGCCTCGGCGGGCGCGGCCGTGGGCCCGGTCGTCGGCGGATTCCTGCTCGAACACTTCTGGTGGGGCTCGGTCTTCCTGATCAACCTGCCCGTCATGGCGGTCCTCGTCGTCGTCGGCATCAAGCTGCTGCCCGAGTCGAAGAACCCGGCCGGGGGGCCGTGGGACCTGATCAGCGTCGTCCTGTCCCTCGTCGGCATGATCGGTGTCGTCTACGCGGTCAAGCAGGCCGCGTCGCACGGCCTCGGCTGGGAGGTGCCGGCGTCCGGCGTGCTCGGACTGGCCGCTCTGACCTGGTTCGTCCGCCGCCAGCTCACGCTGCCCGCACCGCTCCTCGACATGCGGCTGTTCCGCCACCGTGGATTCTCGGCCGCTGTCCTCGCCGACCTGCTCACCATCCTCGGCCTTTCGGGCCTGGTGTTCTTCCTCTCCCAGTTCCTGCAACTGGTCCAGGGGCGTGGCCCGTTCGAGGCCGGTCTCGCCGAACTGCCCGCCGCCATCGGCGCGGTGGCGGCCGGACTGGTCGCGGGTACGGTCGCGCGCCGGTTCTCCGTGCGCTCCGTCGTCGCGGGCGGCCTCGCCGCCGTGGGCTTCGCCCTCGCCGGGCTGACCGGTCTCAGCCAGTCGACCGGCTATCCGCTGCTCGGGGCCGTGCTCCTGATCGTGGGCGTCGGCGCAGGGTTCTCGTTCACCGTCACGGCCGACGTGATCCTGTCCAGCGTGCCGAAGGAGCAGGCGGGCTCGGCGTCCGCGGTCTCCGAGACGGCGTACGAACTGGGCGCGGCTCTCGGCATCGCCCTGCTCGGCTCCATCGTCACGGGCGTCTACCGGGACTTCACGGCCCCGGCCGGCACCCCGCCAGAGGTGGCGTCGGCCGCCCACGAATCCCTGGGCGGAGCGGTCGAGTCCGTCTCGGCGCTGCCCGCGCACACCGCGAGCGAACTGCTCACGGCGGCGCAGGGCGCCTTCGTCGACGGGCTGCGGGCCGCCGCGGGCATCGGCGCGGCGGTGCTCCTCGCGACGGCGGTGGCGGCGTGGTTCCTGCTGCGCGGCCAGAAGCTGGAGGACGGCGTCGAACACCCGTGACGGACGCGTCCGCACGGATGACGACGCGGCCGTACGGATGACGCACTTTCAGCGGGCGTCCAGACGGCCATACGCATGACGAAGGGCCGCACCCACCGGGTGCGGCCCTTCGTGACGTTCAAGTGCTACCGGCTCAGGCGGCCTTCGCCTTGGTCGCGTACATGTCCACGTACTCCTGGCCGGACAGGCGCATGACCTCCGCCATCACCGAGTCCGTCACGGCGCGCAGCACATAGCGGTCGCGGCCCATGCCGTCGTAGCGCGAGAACTCCATCGGCTCGCCGAAGCGGACCGTGACGCGGCCGGGCCGCGGGAGGCCGCTGCCGCCCGGCTGGAGCTTGTCCGTGCCGATCATCGCGAACGGGACGACGGGCGCGCCCGTCATCAGGGTCAGCCGGGCGATGCCGGTGCGGCCGCGGTAGAGCCGGCCGTCGGGGGAGCGGGTGCCCTCGGGGTAGATGCCGAAGACCTGGCCCTCCTCCAGGACGCGGCGGCCGGTCATGAGCGCCGCGACACCGCCGTTGGCGCCGTCGCGGTCGACCGGGATCATGCCGACGCCGGTGAAGAACCACGCCATGACTCGGCCCTTGAGGCCCTTGCCGGTGACGTACTCGTCCTTGCCGATGAACAGGACCTGACGGTCACACACGATCGGCAGCACGATCGAGTCGATGAAGGTCAGGTGGTTGCCCGCGAGAATGACAGGACCGGTGCCCGGGATGTTCTCGGCGCCCTCCACCCGGGGGCGGAACATCAGGCGCATGATCGGTGAGAGCACTGCCTTGATGAACGCGAAACGGGACAACGGGCCCTCCGGTGTCAAGGGTGGCGGCCTAAGCCGTGGCTGGATGAGCTGAAGTCTGTGCAGGTGAGGACGATACTCGCGGCCCCCGGCCTGTTGCACATCGGGTTCACGCACTCGATACGCAGTGTTGACCCTTATTTACGCTCCGTTGGCCGTCACGCGGCGCGCAGGAGTCACCTCGCATCACCTTTCCGTTCGGCCCAAGGTCTCCCACTGGACACTCCCGCACACCTACGATCGGTGCGCTTTGACAGGTGCAAGGCAGCGATGTGGGAGGAGTGCTCAATGGGGATGCGGAAGTCACAGGAGTCCCGGGGGTCGCAGCTCGGCCGCCGTTCGGTACTGGGTGCGGCGGTGCTCGGAGCGGGCGGAGCCGTCCTGGGCGCGCCCGGCGTGGCGAGCGCCGACGAGCGCGGCAGTGGCGGACATCACGGCGGTGGTGGCTACAAGAGCCTGCCTGTGCCCACCGTCATCGCCCACCGCGGTACGAGCGGCTACCGCCCGGAGCACACCTTCGGCTCGTACCAGCTGGCCCTGGACATGGGCGCGCACGTCATCGAGGCGGGCGACCTCGTGCCCACCAAGGACGGTCACCTCGTATGCCGTCACGAGCCGGAAATCGGCGGGACGACCGACGTCTCCGCGCACCCCGAGTTCGCCGGCCGCAAGACCACCAAGAGTCTCGACGGGGTCGCCACCACCGGCTGGTTCACCGAGGACTTCACGCTCGCCGAGCTGAAGACCCTGCGCGCCAAGGAGCGCATCCCGGCCAACCGCCAGCGCAACACCCTCTACGACGGCCGCTGGGAGATCCCCACCTTCGAAGAGGTCCTCAAGTGGCGGGAGCGGCAGAGCCGCGAGCGCGGCAAGGAGGTGTGGATCCACGTCGAGACCAAGCACCCCACCTACTTCCGCAAGCTCGGCCTCGGCCTCGAGGAGCGCGTCGCCACGCTCCTGCGCAAGTACGGCGTGAACAGGAAGAATTCGCCCGTCTTCCTCCAGTCCTTCGAGCCGACCAGCATCCAGCGCCTGAACAAGCTGGTCGACAACCCGCTCGTCGTGCTCCTGTCGACCGCGAACTCCCGCCCCTGGGACTTCGTCGACGCCGGTGACCCGCGCACCGTCGCCGACCTCATCACCCCCAAGGGCCTCGACGAGATCGCCTCGTACGCCCAGGGCATCGGCCCCACGCTCGACCTCGTGATCCCCAAGGACAAGGACGGCAAGCTCCTCGCGCCCACCACGCTCGTCAAGGACGCGCACGCCGCGGGCCTGATCCTGCACCCGTACACGATGCGCAACGAGAACACCTTCCTGCCCGCCGACTTCAAGAAGGGCACCGACCCGAACGCCTACGGCGACGCGTTCGGCGCCTTCAAGGCCTATCTGGCCACCGGCATCGACGGCATCTTCTCGGACAACTGCGACACGGCGCTCCTCGCCCGCGAGGACTTCCTGAAGGCCTGACCTCCCTCTGTTCGCCGTCAACACCGCGCACCCCGGCCCCGGTTGGGGTGACGCGCGGCCGCCCCGGCAACCGCACGTCCGGGCGGCCGCGTCCCGCCCGGCATGACGTACGACCTGGTCATCGACGCCCTGCGCCCGCTCATCGCCGCCGAGGTCTCGGCGGAGACCGCTGACGGCGCGGGCGAACCCGGCGACCTCGAACAGGCCGTCTGGCTGCGCCTGCTGGAGCGCATCGACACCGACGGCCCGCCCGCCGACCCCGCGGCCTGGCTCACCGCCGCCGTCAGATCCGAGGCGCGCCGCACCCGCCACGCCGCGCTGCGCGAGATCCCGTACGTCACGGAGCCCGCCGACGACTTCGAACACGGGCCGGAACAGCGGGCGCTGGCCGGCGACCGCCACCGCGCGCTGCACGCCGCCGTGCGCAGACTGCCCGGGCGCTGCCCCCGCGTCGTGGCCGCTTTCCTGTCACCACAGGACCTCACCTACCGCGAGATCGCAGGGGAGTTGGGTATCTCACAGGGCAGCCTCGGTCCGGAACGTTCCAGATGTCTGGGATGCCTGCGCAGAATGCTGGCAGCAGAGGTTGCGGCTCCTGAACCCTGGGGAAAGGAGCGATAGACAACCGGCGGAGCAGGTGAGCGGGAGGCATGCACACATGGGCATGAGCGTGATCATCTCTGCGGCGACCGAGCAGGACGCCGAGAAGATCCTCAAACTTCAGTACCTGTGCTACCAGAGCGAGGCCGAGCTCTACGGCGACTACTCCATCGAACCGCTGACGGAACCGCTCGCCTCGGTCAGGGCCGAACTCGCGGGCGGCACGGTCCTGGTGGCCCGGCTCGGGGAGGAAGTCGTGGCCGCGGTGCGGGGTGCCGTGGACGCGGACGGCACGGCCCGGATAGGCAAGCTCGTCGTGCACCCGCGCATGCAGCGCCACGGCCTGGGCGGACGGCTCCTCGACGCCGTCGAGGCGAAGCTCGGCGTCGACGGTGCCGCCAAGCGCTTCCAGCTGTTCACCGGCCACCGCAGCGAGCACAACCTGCGGCTCTACCGGAAGCACGGCTACGCGGCCGTGTCCACGAAGCGCGTCGACGAGCGGCTCACCGTGGTGACGCTCGCCAAGGAGGCGGAAGCGGGCGCCTTCGTCGCCTAGTTGCTGTCGCCCGGTTCCTGTCGGCAGGCGCTAGCGCGTAGCCCGGCGCGCCTTGTTGAGCCAGAACATCGCGGTCACCGGGAGCAGTACCGGAATGAACAGATAGCCCATGCCGTAGTCCGACCAGACCGTGGCGTCCGGGAACGCCGACGGGTCCGCCAGCGTCCAGGTCCCCACGGTCAGTACGCCCACGAGCTCGGCGGCGCAGCACACCAGCGCCGCCTTGCGGGCCTTCTCCCCGCCGCGCACGAGCGAGTACGTGATGAAGCCGTACACGATGCCCGCGAGCGCCGACAGCGAGTAGGCGAGCGGCGCGTGGTCGAACTCCGTGGAGATCTGGACGGCCGAGCGCGAGACCGCGCCGACCACCATCACGCCGTACAGCCACACCAGCAGCGTGCCGGGGCCGCTGGTCAGTTTCTGCGGCTTGCCGCCGCTCTCGCTCTGTGAGGTCACGGACACCTCAGCCTCCCCAGATGTCGTAGAGCCGCACTTGCAGGACGGCCAGCACGATGCCGCCGGCCGCCACCGTCACCGAACCCCAGCGGGTGCGCTCGGCGAGCGACATGAAGCCGGCCGCCGGGATGCACGCGAACGCGCCGATCAGGTAGGCCACGAAGATCGTCGTGCCTTGGTCGGGCTTCTCGCCGCGTGCCAGCTGCACGATGCCGACGATCAGCTGGACAGCGGCGAGCAGCGACACCACCGCCATGCCGATGAAGTGCCAGTCCTTGGTCGGCTGGTCGCGGTAGGCGGCGAAGCCGCACCAGGCGGCGAGCGCGAGCGCGGCAACAGCGGTCGCGACCGTCAGGGCATCAAGCATGCCGAGACCCTATTACGGCCGAAAAGGCCCGGTGCGCGCGGCCCCGCCACCGTGGCGTTGGCCACAGCGCGCCGGGTGCCGGGCCCGGCTCGTACGGGGGCGGGAACCACCTCCTGGCCCTGTCCGCACTGGCCGCACGGGGTACCAGGTGCGGCTCGGGCCGGGGGCGGGCACCGTCCAGGGCTGTCCGCTATTCGGACAGCGGTTCGGGGATCCCGGCGCACTTCTGCTTTACTTTTCGCATGACCACGACGAGCAGCCGCACCCTTGCGACCGAGGCGACGATGACGCCCGGTGCTCGTTGTATGTGTCGAATGTGCGCCTTCTGAGGGCCCCCGCACCGCCTGTTTCTCGCGCCCCGAAGCGAAACGCCGTGCCCAGTACGTACTTACGCCGTACGTGACCGGGCCGCCCCGCACACAGTCTCCCCCCGGTTCCACCGCCACAGCGAGAACCGTGCTGCGTCCAGGCCGATCCCGACCATGAATGCCCGCCGCAGGCGCTCACCCGCGCCGCGCAATCGACAGTGACGGAATCCCACGTGATCACCACCCAGGGCCTCACCAAGGTCTACCGCTCGCGCGGTCGAGAGGTCACCGCCCTCGACGGCGTCGATCTGTACGTCCGCGAGGGCGAGGTGTACGGCGTCATCGGCCAGTCCGGCGCCGGCAAATCCTCGCTCATCCGCTGCGTCAACCTCCTGGAGCGTCCCACCTCCGGCACGGTGACGGTCGCCGGTCAGGACCTCACCGCCCTCGTCGGCCGCGGCTCCCGCGCCGGCAAGGAGCTGCGCGAGGCACGCAGCCGTATCGGCATGGTCTTCCAGCACTTCAACCTGCTGTCCTCGCGCACCGTCCAGGACAACATCGAGCTGCCGCTCGAAATCCTCGGCAAGTCGGGGAAGGAACGGTCCCGCAAGGCGCTGGAGCTCCTCGACCTGGTCGGCCTCGCCGACAAGGCCAAGTCCTACCCGGCCCAGCTCTCCGGCGGCCAGAAGCAGCGCGTCGGCATCGCCCGCGCCCTGGCCGGCGACCCGAAGGTGCTGCTCTCCGACGAGGCCACCAGCGCCCTCGACCCCGAGACCACCCGCTCCATCCTCCAGCTCCTGCGCGACCTGAACCAGCAGCTCGGCCTGACCGTCCTGCTCATCACGCACGAGATGGACGTCGTCAAGACGGTCTGCGACTCCGCCGCTCTCATGGAGCGCGGACAGATCGTCGAGTCCGGCACGGTCAGTGAGCTCCTCGCCACTCCGGGATCCGAGCTCGCCGCCGCGCTCTTCCCGGTGAGCGGCGACGCCAGCGGCGCGGACCGCACGGTCATCGACGTCACCTTCCACGGCGAGTCGACGACCCAGCCGGTCATCTCCCAGATGTCGCGCACGTACAACATCGACATCTCGATCCTCGGCGCCGCGATGGACACCGTCGCCGGCAAGCAGGTCGGCCGCATGCGTATCGAGCTGCCCGGCCGCTTCGACGAGAACGTCGTGCCGATCGGCTTCCTGCGCGAGCAGGGCCTCCAGGTCGAGATCCACGGACATCAGGGCGGCGCGCCCGTACTGCTGAAGGAAGGTGTCACCAAGTGACCTGGTCGGAGATGCAGCCGCTGCTGTCCCAGGCATGTTGGGACACCCTCTACATGGTCGGCTGGTCCACGCTGATCGCCGTCGTCGCGGGCCTGCCTCTCGGCGTCCTGCTGGTCCTCACGGACCGCGGCGGTCTGCTGCAGAACGCCGTGGTGAACAAGGTCATCGGGCAGATCGTGAACATCGTCCGCTCGATGCCCTTCCTCATCCTGATGGTCGCCCTGATGGGCTTCACCCGCTGGATCGTCGGCACCACCATCGGCCGTGAGGCCGCCATCGTGCCGCTGGCGATCGGCGCGATCCCGTTCTTCGCGCGGCTCGTCGAGACCTCCGTACGGGAGGTGGACGGCGGTCTGATCGAGGCCGTGCAGTCGATGGGCGGCAACACCTGGACCGTGGTCCGCAAGGTCCTCGTGCCCGAGTCGCTGCCGTCGCTGATCTCGGCCACCACCACGACGATCATCGCGATCATCGGCTACTCCGCGATGGCCGGCACGGTCGGCGCGGGCGGCCTCGGCGACCTCGCGATCCGCTACGGCTACCAGCGTTTCGAGGCCGAGCTGATGTGGATCATCGTGGCGGTCCTCGCCGTCACCATCGCCGTCATCCAGTTCGCGGGCGACAGCGGAGCCCGCGTCCTGCACCGCCGGGCAGGCAAGGGCGGCGAACCGCTCCGCTTCCGCGCCTTCACGGGCCTGCTGCCCGGCGGCCCCGTCACCGCGGACGCCACCCCGGCCAAGACCCGCTGACCGCTGTCCCTGTCTCCCCGTCCCACCCGGCGGGTTGCACCACCCATGGAGAAAGGCACTTTTCGTGCGTAACACCACCAAGATCACCGCTGCTGTCCTCGCCACCGGCGCCCTCACCCTGGGCCTGACCGCCTGCGGCTCCGACAAGGGCGACACGAAGGCCAAGGCGTCCGACCCGCTGGTCGTCGCCGCGACGCCCGTCCCGCACGCCGAGATCCTTGAGTACGTGAAGGACCACCTGGCGAAGAAGGCCGGCCTCAACCTCGAGGTCAAGGAGTTCACCGACTACGTCACGCCGAACACGGCGACCGAGGACGGGTCCGTGGACGCCAACTACTTCCAGACCCAGCCGTACCTGGAAGACTTCAACAAGAAGAACGCCACGCACCTCGAGTCGGTCGCCACGGTCCACCTCGAGCCGCTCGGCCTCTACTCCCAGAAGGCCAAGGCGCTCGGCGACCTGAAGAAGGGCGGCACCATCGCCCTCCCGAACGACGCCGACAACGAGAGCCGCGCCCTGCGCTTCCTCGCCGCCAACAAGCTCATCACGCTCAAGAGCGGCTCCGAGGCCACCGCGACCCCGCAGGACATCGCGAAGAACCCGAAGGACCTCCAGTTCAAGGAGGTCGAGGCGGCCCAGACCCCGCGCTCCCTGCAGGACGTCGACGCCGCGGTGATCAACGGCAACTACGCGATCGGTGCCCACCTCAACCCCGCCAAGGACTCCCTCGCCCTGGAGTCCACGAAGAACAACGCGTACAACAACGTCCTCGCCGTGAAGAAGGGCAACGAGGACGACCCGCGCGTGGAGAAGCTCGCGAAGCTGCTGACGTCGCCCGAGGTGAAGAAGTTCATCGAGGACAAGTACGCCGGCTCCGTCCTTCCCTCCTTCTGATCGCCGCGATGCGCACCGCCACGATTCCCGCCGCCGTCATCGCCGGAGCCCTCGCGCTCGGCCTGACGGCCTGCGGGTCCGGCGACTCGGGGTCCGGCTCCGGCGACACGAGCGGCAAGCTCGTCGTCGGCGCCACCCCGACGCCGGCCGGTGAAGTCCTCACGTACGTACAGCAGCACCTGGCGAAGAAGGCCGGACTCGACCTGGAGATCAAGGAGTTCACGGACTACGTCCTTCCGGACACCTCTCTCCAGGACGGCTCCCTCGACGCCAACCTGTACCAGCACAAGCCCTACCTGGACGACTTCAACAAGTCCAAGGGCACCACCTTGAGCGCGGTCACCGAGGTGTACCTGCCGCCCATGGGGGTCTACTCCAAGAAGGTCGACGACGTCACGAAGCTCCGCAACGGAGCGACCGTGGCACTGCCGAACGACACCACCAACGAGGGCAGGGCGCTCGAACTCCTCGCCTCCAAGGGCGTCATCCAGCTCAAGAAGGGCGCCGGCGCGAACGCGAGCCCGCAGGACATCGCGTCCAACCCGAAGAAGCTCGTCTTCAAGGAGCTCGAACCGGCCCAGCTGCCGCGCTCGTTGGCCGACGTCGACGCGGCCGTCATCAACAACAACTACGCGCTCGACGCGAAGTTGAGCCCCAAGAAGGACGCCATCCTCGTGGAGTCCGTGAAGGGCAACCCGTACAACAACGTCCTCGCCGTCAAGAAGGGCAACGAGGACGACCCCCGGGTCAAAAAGCTTGCCACGCTGCTGACTTCACCCGAGGTGAAGAAGTTCATCGAGGACAAGTACCAGGGCTCGGTACTTCCGGTCACCGCCGGCTGACACCACCCGCAGCCACCGCACCTACATGGGGTCCTCTTCCGCACCGGGAGAGGACCCCGTGGTGCAGTTACGTGCCTTCATGCTGCATGCTGGGCACTTCACCAGGCCATGAAGGTTACGGAGCGGCGCCATGACTACTGGTACTCGGGGCTTCCCGGACATCTCCATCAGCACGGATCGGCTGGTCCTGCGCGCCCTCGAGGAGGACGACGCCCCCGCGCTCGCCGAGATGATGAACGACGAGATGGTCGCCGCCTGGACCTCCGTGCCCCAGCCCTTCACCGAGGACCAGGCCCGCACCTGGATCACCCAGTACGCCCCCACCGAGCGCATCGCCGGCCGCGGCCTCGACCTGGCCGTCACCGAGTTCCTCACCCAGCGCCTGGTCGGCATCGTCCAGCTCGGCAAGACGAACTGGCACGTGGGCTCCACCGAGCTGTCGTACATCATCGCGCCCTGGGCCCGCGGCGAGGGCTACGCGTCCGAGGCGGCGCTCGCCACCGCCCGCTGGCTCTTCCGCGAGCAGGGCCTCGAGCGCCTGGAGCTGCGCACCGCGGCCGACAACACCGCCTCCCAGCAGGTCGCCCAGAAGATCGGCTGCATCAGCGAGGGCGTCCTGCGCAACGCGTGCATAGCGCGCACCCGTACCGAGGACGGCGGCTGGGAGGACCTGCGGACCGACTTCATCGTGTGGAGCCTGCTGCCCGAGGACCTCGACGGCGTCTCTGACGAGTTCGCCGAAACCAGTGGATACACGTCCTTCTCGGACTGGAACTGACCCCCAAGGTCGCACCCAGGTACACCAGGTACGCTCACCGAGCCCGTTCGACCCGCAAGAACCCCCAGGAGACTGACACGATGGCCGACCGGGTCACGGTGATCGGCTGGGACGGCTCGCCCCTGACCGCGGCGGCACGCTCCGCCCTCGGTGCCGCAACTCTCGTGGCGGGCGCCGGCCACCACCTCGCTCTTCCCGAGGTTCCGGGCCGCGCCGAGCGGATCAGGCTCGGCAGCGTCTCGCTCGCCGCCCGCCGCATCGCCGCCCACCGCGGCACCGCCGTCGTCCTCGCCGACGGAGACCCCGGCTTCTTCGGTGTCGTACGCACACTGCGCGCGCGCGAGTTCGGCCTCGAGGTCGAAGTGGTCCCCGCCGTCTCCTCCGTGGCCCAGGCGTTCGCCCGCGCCGGCATGCCCTGGGACGACGCCCAGGTCGTCGTCGCCCACCGCCGCACCCTGCGCCGCGCCGTCAACGTCTGCCGCGCCCACCCGAAGGTCGCCGTCCTCACCTCGCCCGGAGCCGGCCCCGCCGAGCTCGGACTGCTCCTCGAAGGCGTCCACCGCACCTTCGTCATCTGCGAGGAACTCGGCACCGACCGCGAGCAGGTCACCGTCGTGACCAGCGACAAGGCAGCCGATCACACCTGGCGCGACCCGAACGTCGTCATCGTCATCGGCGGCACCACCGCCCCGTCCGACGAAACCGCCTGGCTCGCCGGAGGCGCCCCCTCGGCCGGCGTGCGCGGCTGGGCCCTTCGCGCCGCCGAGTACGGCGGCGGCCTCGGCGAGGGCGAGACCGAGCCCCTGCGCGCGGCTCAACTCGCCCGCACCGGACCGCGCGTGGGCGACCTCGTCTGGGACATCGGCTGCGGCAGCGGAGCCTTCACCGCGGAGGCCGCCCGCTTCGGCGCCGCCGTCATCGCCGTCGACCGCGACCCCGACGCCTGCGCCCGCACCCTCGCCACCGCTCGCCGCTTCGGCGTGCAGCCGCAGATCGTGCACGGCACGGCGCCCCACATCCTCGAAGACCTGCCCGAACCCGATGTCGTACGCATCGGGGGCGGGGGAGCGGCAGTCGTCTCCGCCGTCGCCGACCGGCGTCCCGAGCGCATCGTGACGCACGCCGCGACACGCGATGCCGCCGAACTCATCGGCAGGGACCTGACGGAGCACGGCTACCGGGTCGAGTGCTCGCTCCTGCAGTCCGTCGAGCTGGACACTCGCGCCTGGACCGAGAAGGAGCGGACCGTGGGGTTCCTGCTCTCCGGGGAGTTGCCCGACCGCAACCCGTGACCCCGTCGCTCCGGGGCGCGCGGTAGGCTGGCCGATCGTTGTACTGCACCCGGACGTCCGGCTTTCCGTCGGTCAATGTCCGGAAAACGCGCCACTTTTGGGGTACGTGTGGTACGGCAGGACCGGAGGACGCGCAACGTGGCGCAGTCCACAGCGGGCCGTGCCCGATCCAGGTGCGGTGGCAGCCGGCCGACCGGGACAATACCTGTTGTCCTCAGCCGGCTCGTGCCGCACGGCACTCACGCTCGTTCTTCATGACGGGCGGTCGGTGCGCCGCTCCGGTCACTGGGGTCGCATCCCCGGCCGACGGCCGGGGGCTGCCGAAGAAGCACTAACCGATGGGCGAGGGGTACGCATGACCGACACCGGCCAGGTTCCGGGCGAGGGGCTGCCGGAGAACGCAGGCACGGTGGAACAGCCGGGCGTCCCCGCCCCGGGTGCGTACACCTTCCTCGACCCCTCCGAAACCCCCACCGAAGACGACGATCTGCTGCTGATGCCGGGTTCGCAGGGAGCCTGGGGCGAGCCGCAGGCCGCCCCGATGCCCGCCCCGCACGAGCCGGGCCCGCACGAGACGGCGGGCCGGGACAGTGGCCACGTCGACCTGAACGGCGTCCGAGTGCCGGGGCCCTCGCCCGCCCCGCACCCCGGGCCCGCGCGTCGCCCGCTGCACATGGGCCCGCCGGTGCCGGACGGCACGGGCAGCCCCGTCCGCTCGCTTGCCGACCGTGGCCCCGCGCACACACCGCCGAACCCCATGCCGGTACGTCAGGCGGGCCCGCCCACCACGGAACCCGAGTACCTCGACATCCCGCGCGACGAGACGGGCGCCCCGGCGCCGCAGCTCGGTGAGATCCCGCCGCTGGGTGCCGCTGCCTGGGGCACACAGCCGCCGCAGCAGGGCTTCGAGGCGCCGGCCGCAGTGGCGGAGGCAGCCCCGGACGGCGCAGCAGAAACGGTCGTCCCGGACGCCACTCCTGTCGCACCGGCCGCCCCGACCCAGCAGACCGTCGGCGACGCCCCCGTGTTCGCCCAGGCGCCGCAGCATCCGCAGGACGTGCATGCCGCGCAGGCCGAGCCGGCTGAGCTGACGCCGGAGGCCTTGGCGGCCCCGGAGTTCGCCGCACCCGAGGAGGTGCCGGTGTACGCCGCGGCTCCAGACGGTGGCCTGTTCGCCGAGGAGCAGGCCGCGCCGGCCGAGTACGCCGTCGACTACTCCTCCGCTCCGAACGGTGTGCAGTTCGCGCCGGTCGCGCAGGGCCCCGAGGACGCGCAGTTCGCGGTGCAGCCCGAGCCGGTGGCTGCCTATGCAGGGCATCAGCAGATGGCCGCGCACCCCGGTGAGCTGCCCCTCGACCCGCACTCCGGCCAGTTCGCCATGGCGCCCGAGGCGGTCCAGGGCCAGCACTTCCCGCAGGCGCCCGCCGAGGGCCAGGCGGACCAGGCGCCGCAGCCGCTCGGCCAGTTCGTGCCCGTCGAGGGGAACATCCCCACCACGCCGCACCTGGCGCCGACGCCGCCGCAGCACATGGTCGTGCCGCCGCTGCCCGAGCTGCCCGAACCGGCGGCGCCCGCCGCCCCGGCCCCCGTCCTCATCGACGAGACCCCCGAAACACTCGCCGCGGACCAGGTCCCCCAAGCGCAAGAAGCACACGAAGTCCACGTGGTACCCGAGACACACGAAGCGCACGCGATGAACGACGCGGCGCACGCGATGAACGAAGCGCACGCGATGAACGAAGCGCACGCGATGAACGAGCCGCAGTTGACGCACGAGGCCGCCGCCTTCCCCGAGGCCACCGAGCTCTCCGGGACCGCTGAGGCGCCCGAGGCCCCCGCCGAGCCCTCGCCCGTACTCCCCGAGGCCGTCGCCGAGACCCCCGTCCCGGCCGAAGCGGACGCGGTGGAGCGGGAGACCGCTCCCGAAGCCGCCGAGCCCGTCACCGCCGAGGCGGAGCAGGCGCTCGCAGAGCCTGAGCCGGAAACCCTCGTCCCCGCCCCCCGCGAGTCCGAGCCCGCCATCCAGGACATGGCGGACGCGGCCCCCGAGACGCTGCCGGCCCCGGCCGACGACCTCGCGGGCCCGGCCGCTCCCGGCTACGACGAGGCCGAGCGCGAGGCCGTCCTGCGCGTCATGCGCGAGCGCCGCGACATCCGTAACGGCTTCCGCAGCGACCCGATCCCGCACGACGTGCTGCTCCGCGTCCTGGAGGCCGCGCACACGGCGCCTTCCGTCGGCCACTCGCAGCCCTGGGACTTCGTCGTCATCCGCTCCGCGGAGACCCGGCGCACGATGCACGAACTGGCCATGCGCCAGAAGGACGCGTACGCCAAGTCCCTGCCCAAGGGCCGCGCGAAGCAGTTCAAGGAACTGAAGATCGAGGCCATCCTCGACACCCCGGTGAACATCGTCGTCACCGCCGACCCGACGCGCGGCGGCCGCCACACCCTCGGCCGCCACACGCAGCCGCAGATGGCCCCGTACTCCTCCGCGCTCGCGGTCGAGAACCTGTGGCTCGCGGCCCGCGCCGAGGGCCTCGGCGTCGGCTGGGTCAGCTTCTTCGACGAGCGCGAGATGGTCCGCACCCTCGGCCTGCCCGACCACCTCGAGGTCGTCGCCTACCTCTGCGTGGGCTACGTCGACGAGTTCCCGGACGAGCCCGAGCTGATGCAGGCCGGCTGGTCCAAGCGCCGCCCGCTGTCGTGGGTCGTCCACGAGGAGACGTACGGCCGCCGCGCCCTGCCCGGCGAGGACCCGCACGACCTGCTCGCCGAGACCGTCTCCAACATCCGCCCGCTGGACGCCAAGGCGCTCGGCGAGGCGTGGGAGCGGCAGAAGCGGATGACGAAGCCCGCCGGTGCGCTCGGCATGCTGGAGATCATCTCTGCCCAGCTCTCCGGCCTGTCCCGGATGTGCCCGCCCCCGATCCCGGAGCCCGCGGCCGTCGCGATCTTCGCGGGTGACCACGGCGTGCACGCCCAGGGCGTCACCCCGTGGCCGCAGGAGGTCACGGCCCAGATGGTCGCCAACTTCCTCGGCGGCGGCGCGGTCTGCAACGCGTTCGCGAACCAGGTCGGCGCCGAGGTCTGCGTCATCGACGTGGGCGTGGCGAGCGAACTCCCGGCCACCCCCGGCCTGCTGCCCCGCAAGGTCCGCGCCGGCACCGCCGACATGACCACCGGTCCCGCCCTGAGCCGCGAAGACGTCAAGGCGGCCATCGAGGTCGGCATCGAGACGGCCCGCGACCTCGTCGCGGCCGGCAACAAGGCGCTCCTCACCGGCGAGATGGGCATCGCCAACACCACGGCGTCGGCCGCCCTGATCTCGGTCTACACGGGCGTCGACCCGTCCGAGGTGACCGGCCGTGGCACGGGCATCAACGACGAGACCCACGCCCGCAAGGTCGAGGTCGTCCGCCGCGCGCTCGACCTCCACCAGCCGGACCCGGCCGACCCGATCGGCGTCCTCGCCGCGGTCGGCGGCCTGGAGCACGCGGCGATGGTCGGTCTCCTCCTGGGCGGCGCGTCGCTGCGGACCCCGGTGATCCTGGACGGCGTCAGCGCCGGAGCGGCCGCCCTGGTCGCCCGCGCCATCGCCCCCGAGGTCCTCGCGGCCTGCATCGCGGGCCACCGCAGCGCGGAGCCCGGCCATGTGGCGGCCCTGAACAAGCTGGGTCTGCGCCCCCTGGTCGACCTGGACCTCCGCCTCGGCGAGGGCACGGGAGCACTCCTCGCCCTGCCGATCGTCCAGAGCGCGGCCCGTGCGATGCACGAGGTGGCGACGTTCGACTCGGCGGGCGTCACGGAGAAGTAGCAGGGCCGAGGGCGGCAGCCCTCAACGCCACCGGGGCGGGCCGGGACAGTGGTCCCGCCCGCCCCGTACGCTGAACCCGCACGTCAAAGGCCCGCTCCAGCGCCGAAGCGAGCCCCGTACAGGCATCACCCGTCACACGCGCCACCCCGCACGAGGAGCCGCACGCCCATGGCCGCAGAACACCCCGCGTACCCCGTAGGCCTCCGTCTCACCGGCCGCCGCGTAGTCGTACTCGGCGGCGGCCAGGTGGCCCAGCGCCGCCTCCCGGCCCTCATCGCGGCGGGCGCCGACATCCACCTGGTCTCGCCCACCGCGACCCCCTCGGTGGAGGCCATGGCGGACGGCGGTGAACTCACCTGGTCGCGGCGCCCGTACGCGGACGGGGACCTCGCCGACGCCTGGTACGCCCTCATCGCCACCGGCGACCGCACCGCGAACGAGGCGGCCTCCGCCGAGGCCGAGCGCCACCGCGTCTGGTGCGTCCGCTCCGACGACGCCGACGCGGCCACCGCCTGGACACCGGCCACCGGCCGCTCCGAGGGCGTCACGGTCGCCGTCCTGACCACCGACGCCGCCGGCCGCGACCCGCGCCACACGGCGGCCGTGCGCGACGCGATCGTCGAGGGCCTGCGCGACGGCACGCTCGTCGCCCCGCACCACCGCAGGCGCACCACCGGCGTCTCCCTGGTCGGCGGCGGCCCCGGCGACCCCGACCTGATCACGGTCCGCGGCCGTCGCCTCCTCGCCGAGGCGGACGTCGTCATCGCGGACCGGCTCGGCCCCCGCGACCTGCTCGACGAACTCCCGCCGCACGTCGAGGTGATCGACGCGGCGAAGATCCCGTACGGCCGCTACATGGCCCAGGAGGCCATCAACAACGCGCTCATCGAGCACGCCAAGCAGGGCAAGGCCGTCGTACGCCTCAAGGGCGGCGACCCGTACGTCTTCGGCCGCGGCATGGAGGAGGCGATCGCACTGGAGGCCGAGGGCATCCCGTACACGGTCGTCCCCGGCATCTCCAGCTCGATCTCCGTCCCCGGCGCGGCCGGCATCCCGGTCACCCACCGCGGCGTCGCTCATGAGTTCACCGTGGTCAGCGGCCATGTCGCGCCCGACGACGAGCGCTCGCTCGTCGACTGGCCCGCACTCGCCAAGCTGCGCGGCACCCTCGTCGTCCTGATGGGCGTCGACAAGATCGGCAGGATCGCCGAGACCCTCATCGCGCACGGCAAGTCCGCGCAGACGCCGGTCGCCCTGGTCCAGGAGGGCACCACGGCCGCCCAGCGCCGCGTGGACGCGACCCTGGAGACCGTCGAGGACGCCGTCCGCACCCACGAGGTGCGGCCCCCGGCCGTCATCGTCATCGGCGACGTCGTCGCGGTGGGCCCGCAGCACACCGCGTAACCCGTCACCAACCCCCACACGTAACCAGCGGTAACAGAACTCGCTCCGAGCCGTTGGCACCGCACCCAGGACAAGGCAGTATCAACCTGTGGCTGAAGCTCAAGGTCTCATCACCATCGAAGATCCCGACGACCCGCGCCTGCGCGACTACACGGGCCTGACCGACGTCGAGCTCCGCCGCAGGCGCGAGCCCGCCGAGGGCCTGTTCATCGCCGAGGGCGAGAAGGTGATCAGACGGGCCAAGCAGGCCGGGTACGAGATGCGCTCCATGCTGCTCTCGGCCAAGTGGGTCGACGTCATGCGCGACGTCATCGACGAGGTCCCGGCCCCGGTCTACGCCGTGAGCCCGGACCTCGCCGAACGCGTCACCGGCTACCACGTGCACCGCGGCGCTCTCGCCTCGATGCAGCGCAAGCCGCTCCCGACCGCCGACGAACTCCTCGCCACGCAGCGCCGCGTCGTCGTCATGGAAGCGGTGAACGACCACACGAACATCGGCGCCATCTTCCGCAGCGCGGCGGCGCTCGGCATGGATGCGGTCCTGCTCTCCCCGGACTGCGCCGACCCGCTCTACCGCCGCTCGGTGAAGGTCTCCATGGGCGCGGTCTTCTCCGTCCCGTACGCGCGCCTCGAATCCTGGCCCAAGTCCCTGGAGTCGGTGCGCGAGGCGGGCTTCAGCCTGCTCGCGCTCACCCCCGACGAGAAGGCGAAGAGCCTCGACGAGGCGGCCCCGCACAAGATGGACCGCGTGGCCCTGATGCTCGGTGCCGAGGGCGAGGGCCTCTCCACCCAGGCCCTGGTCGCCGCCGACGAATGGGTCCGCATCCCGATGGCCCACGGCGTCGACTCGCTCAACGTGGGAGCGGCGGCCGCCGTCGCGTTCTACGCGGTGGCCACCGGCCGCCCCCAGTCCTGACCGCGGAACCTCAGAGGTAGGGACGGGGCAGGGTCTCCTGCGCGTGCACGCCGTCGCGCGGCTCACCGAGCCCGCGCGACGGCCCCTGGCAGCCCTGCGCCGCCGCGATCGCCAGCGCCACGAGCAGCGTCACCACCACGAACACGAACAACCGCTGGCGCAGCAGCCGCGGATTGGCGGGCCGGCGCTTCCCGGTCCCCGTCGTACGCGGCCCCTGCCGCCCGCCGTTGCTGCGAGGCGCGGGGCGCGAGCCCGAACGCGTCGTGTTGCGGGGCGTACCCGGGCGCGTGTTGCTGCCGGTCCGAGAGGAACCGTTGCTCGGCCGTGGCGGGGGAGTGCCCTGCGGTGCCCGGCGCTGCGTGCGCTGCTCCGCGTACTGCTCGGCGAGCCGCCCCGTGGGCCGGTCGGTGTCGGCGCGCGGGGCGGGCGGCCTGGCGTCGCCGAGGCCATGCGCCTCGCGGGCCGCGATCTCCTTGAGCCGCAGCGACAGTTGAAGCGTGCTGGGCCGCTCCCCGGGGTCCTTGGCGAGGCACGCCCGGATCAGCGGGGACAACGCGTCCGGTACGCCGTGCAGCTGGGCCTCCTCGTGCACGACCCGGTACAGCATCACTTCGGAACTGCCTTGCCCGAAGGGCGAGTCGGCCATCGCGGCGTACGCGAGGGTGGCGCCGAGCGCGAAGACGTCCGTGGCCGGCGTGACGGCCGCGCCCCGCACCTGCTCGGGAGCGAGGAACCCGGGGGAGCCGACCGCCGTCCCGACATGGGTGAGCGTGGAGGCGCCGGTCGCCCAGGCGATGCCGAAGTCGATGATGCGCGGGCCCTTGGGCGACAGCAGGATGTTCGACGGCTTGAGGTCGCGGTGCACGACTCCCGCCTCGTGCACGGCGACGAGCCCCTCGGAGAGCGCCGCACCGACCGAGGCCACGTCGGAGGCGGCCAGCGGCCCCTCCTCCGCGACCTTGTCGTGCAAGGACGGCCCGGGAACGTACTGGGTGGCGAACCACGGCTTGTCGGTGTCGAGATCGGCCGCGACCAGGCGGGCCGTGCAGCCACCCCTGATCCTGCGGGCCGCGGAGACCTCACGAGCGAAGCGCGACCTGAACTCCTGGTCCTCCGCCAGATCGGGCCGGATCACCTTCAACGCGACTCGCTGGCCACGGCGGTCGGAGCCCAGATAGACGACGCCCATCCCGCCCGCGCCGAGCCGCCGGTGAATCCTGAACGAGCCGACGACACGCGGGTCCTCGCGCCTCAGGCGCATCATCGCCATGTCCATCCCCGCTGCCCGGTCCGTTTGACGAGCGACAGCTTACGTTTCCACGGCCGGGTGCGCGCATAGGCCGCGCCCTCGCGATCCGATCGATTGTCAGTGCCCGGTGGGAAACTTGAGAGGTGGTCAGGGAGAGCGGGAGCGGTGCGGCCCGCAGCTGCCCTGATCGCCAACCATCCGTCGTAGAAGGGGGATTGGGCCTGTGAAGGGTGACCGAGTGGAGATAGTCGTGGACGCGGGGGACACGACGCGCACGTACGAGGTGGTGGCGAGCCGGGCGGGCCGCCGGGTCGAGACGGCGGTCCGCAGAGGCGTGGTGGAAGTGAGCGAAGTCACCCGTTCCGGCTCTGTCGTACGAACGGCACGTTTCATGGCGACCCGGGTGCTCGCCCTGGTCGAGCAGCCAGTACCCAGGGAGGAGCCCTCGGAGGCGGCGGCCCGCGCCGCACGTCCCCTCCGGGAAGACCCCGAGACCAAGCCCAGGACCTAGGTCCTCTTCTCCACCCAGGGGAGTAGGCGAGGGGGCGGCGGTCATCCTCCGGGAGGCCCGGCAATCGGTACGAGGGCATGACGACCGTGGCTCGCGACGCGCCTAGATTTGAGGTCAAGCGGCGGGTGCAAGCACTCGTCCCCCGAGGTCAGGTACCCGCCGCTGCCAAACCGAAAATCTTGACCGGGAGAGGAACCATGGCGGACACGGCACCGCGGACGATGGTCCGCACGCAGGGACGCAGGGCATTCGCCGCGTTCGGCGGCCGTCGTTCCGAGCGTCGGCACCCCTTGGTGGCGGCGGCCATGGTTCTTCCCCTGGCGGCCCTGCTCGTAGTCGTTTTCGGCGGCTGGGAAGCAGTGGTCACACAAGCGTCGTCCGTGGGCGTGATGCTGGGGCGCTGAGCGGCGCCCCAGGCCCGGAAGAGCGGTCCGGGCGGGGACATCCGGCCATGAAACCCCGTGGGGACGGGGGTGCGGCGGACGGCACATGATGGCCGCGCAGCTGGGGAGCTGCGCGGCCATTGTTCTGCCCGCGTACCAGCAAGACCCATTGCCGGTTTCTGCGTACGCTCGCGGTGACACCACCCGGGGGGAACCACCGATGACCGCACCCGTCCTGCTGCCCGCACTCACCGCCACGGCACGCGGCGCGGCGCACCGCACCCACGGCCCCTGCGCCTGCCCGGCACCAGGCGCCGTACTCGCCGACCGCGCGGACGGGACGGTCGTCCGCCACGGAGACATCGTCGCCAAGGCCCACGCCCCGGGCACGGACCCCGCCGAGCTCAACGCCCGCCTCGCCGCGGCGGCCGCACTCCCCGGCGTCCTGCTGCCGCCGCTCACGCCGGTCGCGACGGATCTGCACGACCGGCTCGTCACGTTCTGGCCGCACGGCAGCCCCGTGGACCCCGACGCCCCTGAACACGCGCCGTGGGAGGACGCGGCCACGCTCCTGGCCCGCCTCCACGCGGTGCCCGTGGCGGAACTCCCGGGCCCGCTCCCGCCGATGCGTGGCCCGGCCAAGGCGGCCCTCGCCGTCGCGCGGCTCCTGGCAGCGGGTCCCCATCCGGCGTCCGCGCCGATCCTGCGCGCCTGGTCGGGCCTGCCGCCCTGGGCCCGCGCCGAGGCCCCCGGAGGGCACGCGTCCGCCCTGTGCCACGGAGACCTGCACCTCGGCCAGCTCGTCCGCCGCCCCGCCGGCACCGGCCCCTGGCTCCTGATCGACGTCGACGACCTCGGCACCGGAGACCCGGCCTGGGACCTCGCGCGGCCCGCCGCGTGGTTCGCGTGCGGCCTGCTTCCGGCACAGGAGTGGACGAGGTTCCTCACCGCGTACCAGGAGACAGGCGGCGCTCCGTCGCTCCAGGGCGACCCCTGGCCCGCCCTGGACGTCCCGGCCCGCGCCCTCACCGTCCAGACCGCGGCCCTCGCCGTGGCCAAGGCAGCCGCGGCCGGCCGGGCGCTCGACGAGGCGGAGGAGGCGTTGGTCGACGCCTGCGACCGAATGGCAGCGGTACCGGCCGAGTTGGCACACGGCGCCGCGAAGTAGGGTGCAACGGACCGATGCCGGGAAGTGTTCCGGCGAAGAAGTGCCGAACGGCGAGGAGTTGAGCCGACCATGCAGTGCCCCAAGTGTCATGCACCGATGCACACGTACAACCGCAATGGCGTCCAGATCGAGCAGTGCAGCGGCTGCCGGGGGATATTCCTCGACTACGGCGAGCTGGAGTCCCTGACCCGGCTCGAGTCGCAGTGGCAGCAGCAGGCGCCGCCGGCCCCGCAGGCGTACCCGTCGGCTCCCGCCCCGGCCTGGGGAGCCCCGCACCACGGCGGGCACCACGGTCACCACGGCCATCACAAGGGCGGCTTCGGCCGGATGCTCTTCTCCTCCTGAGCCGCCCAGCACATGAAGAAGCCCCCGGCCGAAAGGCTGGGGGCTTCTTGAGTGTGCGCGATACTGGGATTGAACCAGTGACCTCTTCCGTGTCAGGGAAGCGCTCTCCCGCTGAGCTAATCGCGCGGGACGGGCCAGACTGTATCAGGACCCGTGAGTCGTACTGCGTGCGCGATACTGGGATTGAACCAGTGACCTCTTCCGTGTCAGGGAAGCGCTCTCCCGCTGAGCTAATCGCGCGGGGTTTCGGACCGTCGGGAAGATGACCTTCGCGATGATCCAGTGGACGATACTGGGATTGAACCAGTGACCTCTTCCGTGTCAGGGAAGCGCTCTCCCGCTGAGCTAATCGTCCTTGGAGGTGGAGACGGGATTTGAACCCGTGTAGACGGCTTTGCAGGCCGTTGCCTCGCCTCTCGGCCACTCCACCAGGAGTGTGGGGGTTCGGGAAGATCCCCCACTTCCTGAGCGGACGACCAGGTTCGAACTGGCGACCTCAACCTTGGCAAGGTTGCGCTCTACCAACTGAGCTACGTCCGCTTGTCGTTTCCGTTTCGCTTGCGCGTCCCGGCGACGTGTTGAACTCTAGCGGATTCCCGGGCCAGTACAAAAACGCGTTTGCGCAGCGTGCTGCGGTGCGACCGCCCCAGGTCACGCGGGGGACACCCGCCATAGACTCGAAGACGTGCGCGACCTCCCTCACGACCTGCCCCCTCTGGCCCGCTTCGGCGGTCTCGTAGCGACCGAGTTGCGCGACGTGACCAGCGATCCCGAGGCCCTGGACTCGGCCGGCTTCTGGGCCGTGTCCGCCGACTTCGAGGGCCGTCTCGTGTGCGCCCGCTTCGACTCCGTACGGGAGGAGCCCGTGCCCGCTCCGGTCCCCGGCGCCTGGCAGGGGCCCGCGGCCGGTGACTGGACGTCGTCCCTCGACCGGGCCTCGTACACCGAGGGCGTGCGCAGGATCCGCACCCACATCGCGGCCGGCGAGGTCTACCAGGCCAACCTCTGCCGCGTCCTGTCCGCGCCTCTTCCCCCGGGCGCGGACGTGGACGCCCTCACAGCGCTCCTCGCGCGCGGCAACCCGGCCCCCTACGCGGGGACCATCCGCCTGCCCGCGCACGGCGTGGAGATAGCCACCGCGTCCCCCGAGCTCTTCCTGAGGCGCACCGGGCGGACCGTAGAGTCCGGGCCGATCAAGGGCACGGGCCGCACCGAGGCGGACCTCCTGGAGAAGGACTACGCGGAGAACGTGATGATCGTGGACCTGGTCCGCAACGACCTCGGGCGCGTCTGCGCGACCGGTTCCGTGACCGTCCCGGAGCTGTGTGTGGTCGAGAAGCACCCGGGCCTCGTCCACCTTGTCTCCGCCGTCCGCGGGGAACTGCCCGAAGGTGCCGGCTGGCGCGACCTGCTCGACGCCGCGTTCCCGCCCGGCTCCGTCACCGGAGCGCCCAAGTCCAGCGCCCTGCGCATCATCGAGGCCCTGGAGACGGCGCCCCGCGGCCCGTACTGCGGCGGCATCGGCTGGGTCGACGCCGACCGGGGCACCGGCGAGCTGGCCGTCGGCATCCGCACGTTCTGGGCCGACCGGGCCGAGGGCGTCCTGCGGTTCGGCACTGGCGCCGGCATCACCTGGGGCTCAGACCCCGAAGGTGAGTGGCGGGAGACCGAACTGAAGGCTTCCCGGCTGCTGGCGGTAGCGTCGGGTACGTACGAGGAAAGTGAAGGGATCCCTACGTGAAGATCTGGCTCGACGGCGCACTGCAGGAACCCGAGGCCGCCCGTGTCTCGGTGTTCGACCACGGCCTGACCGTGGGCGACGGCATTTTCGAGACCGTGAAGTCGGTCGACGGGAAGCCGTTCGCGCTGACCCGCCACCTCGACCGGCTCGCCCGCTCCGCGCGCGGTCTCGGTCTGACCGAGCCCGACCTCGACGAGGTGCGCAGGGCCTGCGACGCCGTCCTCGAGGCCAACCCGATGCCGCTCGGCCGGCTGCGGATCACGTACACCGGAGGGCTGTCCCCGCTGGGGTCCGACCGCGGTGAGCACGGGACGACGCTGGTGGTCGCGCTCGGCGAGACCGGCCGGCGTCCCGACTCCACCGCCACGGTCACGGTCCCGTGGACGCGCAACGAACGCGGCGCGCTCACCGGCCTGAAGACCACCTCGTACGCGGAGAACGTCGTCGCGCTCGCCCGCGCACGCGAACAGGGCGCGTCCGAGGCGCTGTTCGCCAACACGGTGGGGCAGCTCTGCGAGGGCACGGGGTCGAACGTCTTCGTCGTCCTCGACGGTGAGGTCCACACCCCACCGGTCGCCTCCGGCTGTCTGGCGGGCATCACGCGCGCGCTGGCCGTCGAGTGGACCGGCGCCAAGGAGACCGACCTGCCCCTGGACGTACTGGAGCGCGCCGACGAGATCTTCCTGACGTCCACGCTGCGCGATGTGCAAGGGGTGCACCGGGTCGACGGACGCGAGCTGCCCGGTGCGCCCGGGCCCGTCACCGCCAAGGCGATGCGCGTCTTCGACGAGCGCGCGGCGGACGACCTCGACCCGTAGTCCGGGCGACTCCTAATCCGGGTGACGGGGTGGTCACAGGGCGGGTAGAACACCTCTGATGACCACCACTCTGCGGCCGACCGAGCCGCTTCAGCGCGACGCCGACGGGACGCGGTCACGCCACTACCAGGTGTGTGTGAACAGCCGCCCTGTCGGCGAGCTGCGCCTGGGCACCCATCCCGTCTACGGCGAGCGGGTGGCCCGGATCCGTGATCTTCGGATCGACGAGCCGGACCGCGGGCGGGGCCGCGGCACCGTCGCCGCCCTCGCCGCCGAGGAGGTGGCGCGCGGCTGGGGCTGCGGCCGGATCGAGGTCTCGATTCCCGCACCGGCCGAGCGTGCCCTCGCCCTGGCCACCGCCCTCGGCTACGTCGAGCGCAACCGGAACATGGAGAAGGACCTCCCCGCCGAGCCCTCCGCGCCTTCTGCGGGCAGCGCGGGGCGGCGTATGACCGGCCCCGAGTTCACGGCGTGGGAGGCCCATACGCGCGTCGGGTACGTGCGCAGCCTGGTCGAGCGCGGTGTCCCGGAAGCCCAGGCGCGCGCCAAGGCCGAGGCCGATCACGCTGCGACGCTCGGGGAAGGGCTCGCCACGCGGGACACCGTCCTGAGCGTGCTCGAGACGGACGGCGCTGTCGTGGGCACGCTGTGGGTCGCGCTGCGCGGCGAGAGCGCCTACGTCTACGACGTCGAGGTCGCGGCCGAGCACCGAGGGCACGGCCACGGACGCTCGCTGATGCTCCTCGCAGAGGCCGAGTCGCGCGCCGCGGGCGCCGCCCGCCTGGGGCTCAACGTTTTCGCGGGCAACGCCCCGGCCGTCCGCCTGTACGAGTCGCTCGGATACCGGGCGACCGAATTCCACCTGTACAAGCCGCTGCTCTGAGCGGCTCGCGGGCAGGGGCTGGAGCTACGAGCCGAGCAGCCGGTCGGCGATCTCCTCGACGCGCTCGCGCAGGCCGTCCTGGCTCTTCCCGCCGTCGAGCCGCTCGCCGTCGATGACGTACGTGGGTGTGCCCGTCACGCCGATCGCCTTGCCCTCGGCCTGGTCGGCGTCGACGATCAGGATGTGCCGGCCGTCGACGAGCGCGGTGTCGAACTCCTCGGCGTCCAGACCGAGTTCACCCGCGACCTCGACGAGGAACGGCTCGCCCTTGCGGCCCAACTCCTCGACGCGGCCGAGCACCGCTTCCACGTACGGCCAGCCCTGCCCCTGCTCGAAGGCCTCCTCCGCGGCCTGCGCGCCGGCGAAGGCGTGCTTGTGCTTCTCCAGCGGGAAGTGCCGCAGACGCAGGTCGATGCGGTCGCCGTAGCGGGCCCGCAGCGCGCGCACGTCGTCGAGAGCGGTGCGGCAGTCGGGGCACTGGAGCTCGCACCAGACGTCGAGCACGGGGCGGCCCTGAGGGGCGGAGGCGGAAGAGGCGTCGTTCATGCGACCAGTCTTCCAGCCAGGCGCGGGGACCCCAACCGGCACCTGCTGAACACGCCCCCTGATCAGACCCGGCAGGACCCCCGACAGGATCCCTGACAGCCCCCGGACCGGGACCTGCGGAGGAGGCCGTACCCGGAAATGTCCCTGAGGTCCGCCCGGATCGTGGCCTCCGGACCCGGGGCGGTGCACGATGGAGGGGACGGAATGCTCCGTCGCCCGCTGCCTGTGCCAGGAGGACCGGATGATTGCCGAGACCGTCTGTTCCGCCGTTTCCGTGGCCGGGCTGGGCATCGCCGCGGTCACGGCGTACCGGAAGCGTTTCCTCGCGGCGGCACGCATAGCCGCCTATTCGCTGGTACCGATCGGTCTGGTGATGACCGGTGCGGTCGGCTGGCTGGCGGACACTGCGTTCAGCCCGACGGCGTGGGCCGGCTTCGTCGTGCTCGGCGGCTCCTGGCTCCTGTTCATGGTGACCCGCGCGCTCGAGCGCCGCAGCGGTGGCACCCGTAAGGAGCGCAAGGCGGCCAAGGCCGCCGCCGAGGCCCAGGCCGTCGCGCCCGCCGCCTCGGCCCCCTCGTTGGGGCAGACCACCCGGCCCGCGGCGGCCCGCCCCGCCGCGAAGCCCGCCTCCGAGGACTTCAGCGACATCGAGGCGATTCTGAAGAAGCACGGGATCTGACCCGATGACCCCTGGACCGCGGTCGGTCGACCTCGGCCTGAAAACGGAAGCTGCTGGATTCCTTCCGGTCGACCTCGTACCACCCTCGTCACGAGATCCGGCGAACCCCCGTTTCTTTTGAGCGTGTTGATCGACTGCGGTGCGCCGACTGCGTCATCATCGCCGCGAGATGCTGGACACAACACAGGGCGGTTCCGCCCCGCAGGCCGACGAGCGACACGACGCCTTCACGGCCGACGAACGCCGAGGCTGCCTCTTCGCACTGTCGCAGCCGCCCTTGATGATCTTTCTGGCGGTGATCGGCTGCCTGCTGCTCCTGGCTTCGCTGCACGATCTGTTCGTGCTGTGAGAGTGCGGGCAGGTCAGCCCGCCGCCTCCTTGCGGCGCGCCCGGTACGCCGCCACGTGCAAGCGGTTTCCGCAGGTGCGGCTGTCGCAGTACCTGCGGGACCGGTTGCGCGAGAGGTCCACGAAGGCCCGCCGGCAGTCCGGGGCCTCGCAGCGCCGCAGCCGCTCCTGTTCCCCGGCGACCACGAAGAAGGCGAGCGCCATCCCGCAGTCGGCCGCGAGGTGGTCGGCGACGGACGCGCCAGGCGCGAAGTAGTGCACGTGCCAGTCGTAGCCGTCGTGGTCGGTCAGACGCGGCGTGGTGCCCGCGGCGGCGACCAGCTCGTTGATGAGCGAGGCCGCGGCGTGCGGATCGGGCGCCGCGAACACGGCGGCGAACCGTCCCCTCACGCTCTGTACGGCGTCGAGGTCACGCTCTGCGAGCATCCCGACGTCGCTGACGTCGTTCTTTCGTACGAATTCGCCCAGGGCTGCCAGATCGGCCAGCCCGTCGGCGGCCTGTTCGTCGTCCGGTGCGGTGTTGACCAGATCGACCACGGTGTCGAGGGCGCACCGGGTGTCGTGGGTGATCAGCACGATTTGCTCCCTGGCCTGGGGGGTCGGGCCTGTGCCCGCCGATGCTGGCCGATGTTATAGGTCCGGTCGGCCGTGTGGCGCCTGTCCGCGGACGCGCCGACGCCGCCCCCGTGGAAGATCCCACGGCGGCGGCGCCGGTGTATGCCATATGCAGTTGTTGTGGCTCGGTCCGTCTCCCCGAGTGGACGGCATCGAGCGGCTCTCGCGGTGCGTGACTCCGGCGGTGTGCCGGCGTCGGCTCCAGGCCTTAGCTTTCGGCCAGGATGTGTGAGAGCTCCGTGTCGAGATCGAAGTGGCGGTGTTCCGTGCCGGGTGGCACGGCCGCGTCGGTCCTCTTCAGGAACGACTCCAGCGCCCTCGCAGGGGCTTCGAGCAGAGCCTCGCCCTCAGGAGAACTCAGAGCGATGCAGACGACGCCTTGGCCGTGACTACGGGATGGCCAGACTCGGACGTCGCCGGTGCCGGTGGGCCGGTGTAGGCCCTCGGCGAGCAGATCGCGGGCGAACACCCACTCGACCGTCTCTTCTGCTCCGGTGTGGAAGGTGGCGTGCACGGCGTAGGGATCGGCCGTGTCATACCGCAGTCCTGCGGGTACAGGCAGTGAGGACTCGCTCGACACAACGAGGCGCAGGTGCAGCTCGCAGCTGACCGTGGTGTTCATAAGCGCCAGGGCCTTTCGCTCAGTGTGCGCTCGGGGATTCGCACGTCGGCGAAATCGACATGCCACCTACGGTGCCGTTGTAAACCCCTCTGAGTGTTTTGAGTGCCTTTAGGTAGCTCGGACGGCGGAGTGTTTCTTGTTCCGGAGCGTCCATTCCGGTGACGCGATTCCGTCGGGTAGGTTTGGTTGTATGAATACGGGGAGTGACGAGGCGGCCGAGTCTGAATCCGTGGCCGCGACGACGGGGGACGGGGCGAAGGCCGAGCCGGAGCTCGGTTCGCGGGCGCCGGAGTTCATCAAGGCCCGCAGGGCCCTGCACCTGAGCTGGCAGGTCGGCGTCTTCGTGGTCGGGCTCGCGGTGGTGGTGGCGGGCGTGATCATGCTGCCGCTGCCGGGCCCGGGCTGGCTGGTGATCTTCGGCGGCATGGCGATCTGGGCGACCGAGTTCGTCTGGGCGCAGCTCGTGCTCCGCTGGACGAAGCGCAAGGTCACCGAGGCCACGCAGCGCGCGCTCGACCCGGCGGTGCGCCGGCGGAACATCATCCTGACGTCGATCGGCGTGGTGATCATCGCGGTGCTCGTGGGGATCTACGTGTGGAAGTTCGGCTTCGAGATGCCGTGGAAGATCAAGGAGTGAGCGGGGTGGCCCGCGAGGGTCGTACCGGGGTGTCAGGGCTGGTCGGAGCACCCGCTGGCATGCGGTAATGTTCTCTCTGCGCCCGGGCGATTAGCTCAGTGGGAGAGCGCTTCGTTCACACCGAAGAGGTCACTGGTTCGAACCCAGTATCGCCCACCCCGGACCGAGGGCCCCGGAGGCTTCAAGCCTCCGGGGCCCTCGGCGTTTCCGTGTGTGGCCACCATGATCGACAAGCGCTTTCTGAGGCCGGGTGCCCCTGGTGTCCGGCGACCGGAACGGGAATCCCATAATCCATTCGGACGCATGGGATAACCCGGTGAGACCCCTAGGTCAATTCGAAGACCGGACGAATCTGACCCCGTTTCAGAGTTCCCGGACTTCGCGCGGAATCCGGAAGTTCTGACGGTGAATCAATGACCGGCGCCATCGTGCCAATTCACGTTCACGTGAGCCGCCGCGTATCGGGGGAGACTCGCACCATGGACTGGAGCCACTACCGCTTCCGCAGCGTCTGGGACCTGCCCGCACAGCCCGCCGACGTGTTCGCGGTCCTCGAGCGCGGCGAGGACTACCCCCTGTGGTGGCCCCAAGTGCGCGAGGCGACCCCACTCGACGAGCGGCGCGGCACCGCCCGCTTCCGCTCGCTCCTGCCGTACGACCTGTTCGTGACGGCCACCGCCCTGCGCGGCGACCCCGGGGCCGGCGTCCTGGAGATCGCCATGTCCGGCGACCTGGAGGGCTGGGCGCGGTGGACCGTGCGCGCGCACGAGGGCGGGACGCGTGCGCAGTACGAACAGGAGGTGGAGGTGTGCAAACCCCTGTTGCGGCGCTTCGCCCTCGTCGGCAGGCCGGTGTTCCTCGTCAACCACGCGCTCATGATGCGGGCCGGGCGGCGCGGACTCGTCGCGTATCTGCGGCGGCGCTGACCGAACCGGTTTGATGGAAACCCGCCGGGGCCTGTATGGTTCAACCCGTTCCCGGGCGATTAGCTCAGTGGGAGAGCGCTTCGTTCACACCGAAGAGGTCACTGGTTCGAACCCAGTATCGCCCACCCGGAAGAAAGCCGGTCCGTCAGCAGACGGACCGGCTTTTCTGTGCCCGGGGCCCGAGCCCGGACGGGCAACTCTCAGGCGGCCTCCCGCAGTTCCGTGCGCATCGGCCACGCCGGATCCACCGTCTCCGGATTGCCGCTGCGCGCGAACCACGCCTGCAGCCCACGTGCCTGCGCTGCGTGCCAAACCGCCTGAAGGGTGTGCAGTTCGGCAGGGGACAGCCGCTCCAGACGGGACGCGAAACGGCGCCCCACAGCCCGTACGACATCCAGGGAGGCCTGCGCGTCAGCGGCCGCGTCGTGTGCGCCTTCCAGCTCCACCTCGTACTGCGCGCACAGGTCCGTCAGGGTGCGGCGGCCCTTGCGGTAGCGGTCCAGGTGTTTGTCGAGGACGCGCGGATCGAGGACGCACAGCGATGAGCTCTCCATGTAGCGGCCGAGCGCGGACGCGCGATGGCGCCGCAACTCCCGGTCCAGGAGCGTCAGATCGAACGGCGCGTTCATCACCACGAGCGGGCGGCCCGCCGCGGCCTGTTCGCCCAGCAGCCTGGCTATCTCCTCCATGACGGGGGCCGGCCAGCGGCCGTTGCGCTGAAGGTGCTCGTCCGTCAGGCCGTGCACCTCCGTCGCCCCGGCCGGCACCGGCACCCCCGGATTCACGAGCCAGCGTGAGACGCGCGGCCGGCTGCCCGCGGCGTCCTGCACCACTATCGCGGCCGACACGATGCGGTCGCTCTCCACGTCCACGCCGGTGGTCTCGGTGTCGAAGGCGGCCAGAGGACCCTCATACCAGCACGTCATGTCAATGCAACTCCTCGTTCACACCTGGCAGATGGCCCCTCGCGGCTGCCCGTTTCGGTGATACCCGGGCTGTTTGCGTCGTACGCCGACCGGAGACAACACAGATACGGGTCACGGCAGTTCAGAGACCCGCCCAGGGGATTCACCTGTTTCGGAAGGCCAGTTGGACATGGTGCTCGCGCAGCCCGAACAGGGTGGGCTGCTGCCCGAGCGGATCGCACCGCCGCGCGGCACACTCGCCACCACCGCCTGCATGGAGACACTCCAGGTGGGCTATCTGCACGCCGTAGCGGCAGCCGCGGGCTGTTCGCTCTCTCAGCCATTCCCCGACAACGGAATCGACTGGCACGTCAGCCACAGCGCCGCCGGGCACACGGTCGACGACGAGGTCACCATCAAGGTGCAGCTCAAGTGCACGTACCAGATCCCGCCGAAGCCGCCGGGGCCGTCCTTCTCCTTCACGCTCGACAACGCGCACCTGGAGAAGCTCGCCCGCACACCGGTGTCGGTGCACAAGATCCTGGTCGTGATGATCGTGCCGCGCTCGCAGGACGACTGGCTGCGGGCCGGCCACGACCGGCTCGACCTGCGGCACTGCTGCTACTGGATCAACCTGGCCGGCCAACCCGTGACAGGCCGGCGCCGCACCACCGTGCGCATCCCGACCTCGCGGATATTCGACGACCGTGCGCTCTGCGAGATCATGACGCGGATCGGGACGGGCGGAAGGCCCTGAGGCGCGTGATGCCCTGAAGGTGCGGGACGCCTGAAGGCCACACGCGGGAGGCCCTGACGGACAGGGAGGGAGACCCTGATGCAGCACCGCCCGACCGACGAGCGCCTGCGCGCCCTGAACACCGCCCGATCCCACCCCGCCGACCTCGAAGGCCCCGGCCCGGAGCAGGTCGACCCGGTCGTGCTCAACGCACTGCTCGACCGGCACGGCTGGGAGCGCCGCGGTGGCGCCACCGGGCGCTACGTGCGCTGGACGCTGCCCGGCGCCTCGGGGCGCACCAGCCTGCTCGTACCGGAGAGCCGCGCCTTCCCCGACAGCGACGATCTGCTCGGCGAGGCGCTCGAGGCGCTGGAGCGCAGCGGGTCGCACTCCGCGCGGGAGGTCCTCGTCTCGCTCGCCGTGCCGAGCGACGAGATCCGCTGGTGGCGCGATGTGCAGGCCGGGCCCGCGGGAAGCGCCGCATGGCCGGTGGAGGAACAACTGCGCGCCGCCGCCCGGCGGATGCTGCTAGCCGCCGCGCTCGCCGCCCGGGGCAAGGCCGGGTACTACGGCGCGCGTTACCGCAGGCCCGCCGCCGCGTCGCTGGAGACCGTCCTCGTCGGTGACGCCCCAGGCGGCCGCAGGCTCACCGCGTTCGTCCCCGTCGCCGCGGGCCGCACGCTCGCCGTCCGTCTCCACCAGGCGCTGTACGCGGCCCGCGAGGCCATCGACTACCGGCGGGCCACAGGCGGCATGGACGCCTTCGACGGCGCCGTCGAGGCAGGCGTGAGCCACGAGCTCGTCGAAGCGCTCGTCGCCCTCGTCCGCGGCACGGAGGGAGCCCGGGTCGGCGTCGAGTGGTCACCGGCGGCCGGAGTGCCCGACGAGTGCACGGCCGGGGACGAGCCCGTCGAGTTCTCGCCCGGCGACCTGACAGTGCTGCGGGAGGCGAGCGCCCGCTATCTGCGGTCCGAGCCGTCCGTCGCCGTCCGCATCACCGGCACCGTCGTGCGCATGCGCAGATCACGGACGCGCGGCGAGGGCACGGTGCGGCTGCACGTCATAGCGGGCGCCGATGTGCCGCACGTACGGATGACGCTGGACGAGGAGGCGTACCGGACGGCGGGGCACGCGCATCTCGTGGGGCTGCCGATCAGGGTGCACGGGCGGCTGGAGAGCCGGGGCGGCTTCCGGCGGCTGACCGGGGCGAGCGGCGTGGTGCCCGTACAGGTCGAGGAGGCCGAGCGGGACCGGCTGATGAAGTCGCTCCAGGAGAATCTGGACTTCTTCGAGGAGGCGTGCAGCGGGGACGACTGAGCTCACGGGCTCGTGAGCAGGGGGGTTCCCGGCGTGTGCGCGGGGAACGTGGCGCGGGCGGTGTCGATACCGTTTCGCGAGTCGGGCCCCGGGCTCGGTACGATCCCCTGTGTATTGCGCGCGTGGCCAGAACATCGCGCGCCCCCTTCAGGCAGGAGAGTCCGGTGTCAGACGTCCGTGTGATCATCCAACGCGATTCCGAGCGGGAAGAGCGCGTGGTGACGACGGGCACTACGGCGGCCGAGCTCTTCGCCGGCGAGCGCACCATCGTCGCCGCCCGTGTGGCCGGCGAGCTGAAGGACCTCGCGTATGCCGTGCAGGACGGCGAGGAGGTCGAGCCCGTCGAGATCTCCTCCGAGGACGGCCTCAACATCCTGCGCCACTCCACCGCGCACGTGATGGCGCAGGCCGTGCAGGAGCTGTTCCCCGACGCCAAGCTGGGCATCGGCCCGCCGGTCAAGGACGGCTTCTACTACGACTTCGACGTGGAGAAGCCCTTCACGCCCGAGGATCTCAAGGCCGTCGAGAAGAAGATGCAGGAGATCCAGAAGCGCGGGCAGCGGTTCTCGCGCCGCGTCGTCACCGACGAGGCCGCCCGCGAGGAGCTGGCCGACGAGCCGTACAAGCTGGAGCTCATCGGCATCAAGGGCTCCGCGTCCACCGACGACGGCGCGAATGTCGAGGTGGGCGGCGGCGAGCTGACCATCTACGACAACCTCGACGCCAAGACCGGTGACCTGTGCTGGAAGGACCTCTGCCGCGGTCCCCACCTGCCCACCACCCGTAACATCCCGGCGTTCAAGCTCATGCGGAACGCGGCGGCGTACTGGCGCGGCAGCGAGAAGAACCCGATGCTCCAGCGCATCTACGGCACCGCCTGGCCGTCGAAGGACGAGCTGAAGGCGCACCTGGAGTTCCTCGCCGAGGCCGAGAAGCGCGACCACCGCAAGCTGGGCAACGAGCTGGACCTGTTCTCGATCCCCGACCAGATCGGTTCCGGTCTGGCGGTCTTCCACCCCAAGGGCGGCATCATCCGCCGGGTCATGGAGGACTACTCGCGCCGCCGGCACGAGGAGGAGGGCTACGAGTTCGTCTACACCCCCCACGCCACCAAGGGGAAGCTCTTCGAGACCTCGGGCCACCTGGACTGGTACGCCGACGGCATGTACCCGCCCATGCAGCTCGACGAGGGCGTGGACTACTACCTCAAGCCCATGAACTGCCCGATGCACAACCTGATCTTCGATGCGCGCGGGCGTTCCTACCGTGAACTGCCGCTGCGCCTCTTCGAGTTCGGCACCGTGTACCGGTACGAGAAGTCGGGCGTCGTGCACGGTCTGACCCGCGCCCGTGGCTTCACGCAGGACGACGCGCACATCTACTGCACCAAGGAGCAGATGGCGGAGGAGCTCGACAAGACGCTCACCTTCGTCCTCGGGCTGCTGCGCGACTACGGCCTGACCGACTTCTACCTCGAGCTCTCGACCAAGGACCCGGAGAAGTTCGTCGGCTCCGACGAGATCTGGGAAGAGGCCACCGAGACACTGCGCCAGGTCGCCGAGAAGCAGGGCCTCCCGCTGGTCCCGGACCCGGGCGGCGCCGCCTTCTACGGCCCGAAGATCTCCGTCCAGGCGAAGGACGCCATCGGCCGCACCTGGCAGATGTCGACCGTGCAGCTCGACTTCAACCTGCCGGAGCGCTTCAACCTGGAGTACACCGGCCCCGACGGCACCAAGCAGCGCCCGGTCATGATCCACCGCGCGCTGTTCGGCTCCATCGAACGGTTCTTCGCGGTGCTCCTCGAGCACTACGCGGGCGCCTTCCCGGCCTGGCTGGCGCCGGTGCAGGCGGTCGGCATCCCGATCGGCGACGCGCACATCCCGTACCTGGAGGAGTTCGCGGCCAAGGCGAAGAAGAAGGGCCTGCGCGTCGACGTGGACTCCTCTTCGGACCGCATGCAGAAGAAGATCAGGAACGCGCAGAAGCAGAAGGTGCCGTTCATGATCATCGCGGGCGACGAGGACATGGCGGCCGGCGCCGTCTCCTTCCGCTACCGCGACGGCTCGCAGGAGAACGGCATCCCCGTCGACGAGGCGATCGAGAAGATCGTCAAGGTCGTCGAGGAGCGCGTGCAGGTCTGACGCCCGCCGCTCACGGCACGGACGTACGACATCAGGGGGCCCCCGGGAAGTTTCCCGGGGGCCTCTCGTCGCCGTCGCGCCGGAACACCTGGAACATCCAGGACGAGAACGAGCCCGTGATCGCCCCGAGCAGCGCCAGACCGCAGGCCATCAGCGCCACCGCCACCAGGCGCCCGGCCGGGGTCACCGGGACCATGTCGCCGTATCCGACGGTCGACAGCGTCGAGCAGGCCCACCACACGGAGTCCCCGAAGGTATGGATCGTGGCGTGCGGCCGTCCGCGCTCGACCTGGTACATGGCCAGGGATGCGGCGAATCCGAGCAGCAAGGCGGACATGCCGGCGTAGGTCGCCACGCGCGCGTGCAGGCTGAGCCGCGGCTGTTCGTGCCGGCGCTGCACGGCGTCGTAGGTCCGCACGACCTGCAGCGGGCGCAGCAGGGGCAGCACTACGACCACCGCGTCCAGCCAGTGGCGATGCACGAACGAGAGCCCCTTGCCGCTGTGGCGCCACCTGACGGCGAAGTCCAGCACGAAGACGGCCCAGGCGGCGGCGGTCACCGCGAGACACGCGTCGCGCACCGCCTGCGGAAGCCCGTGTCCCAGGACTCTGATCGCGTACGACGCGAGGAACAGCAGGGCCGCCAGCGACAGCGGGGTCTCCATCCGGTGCTCCCACGGCGTCCGCCGTCTCTCGTCCATCGGTCAAGGATCGCGGCCGGGGACCGGGACCTGCCCCGCCGACACGCTCCGAACGGGCGAAGCCATATGCTGCATCTCATGACGAGTGAGCCGGAGCAGCACACGGGGCCGGTGGGTGAGCCGGACGGGTTCGGGCGCCTTTGGACGCCGCACCGGATGGCCTACATCCAGGGGGAGAACAAGCCGACCGGACCGGGAGCCGACGACGGCTGTCCCTTCTGCGCCGCACCCGGCATGAGCGACGAGGAAGCGCTGATCGTGGCGCGCGGCGCGAGCGTCTACGCGATCCTCAACCTCTACCCGTACAACGGCGGGCACTTGATGGTGCTGCCGTACCGGCACGTCGCCGACTACACGGACCTGGACGACGGCGAGACCGCCGAGCTGGCCCTCTTCACCAAGCACGCGATGGCCGCACTGCGCACCGCGTCCGGGGCGCACGGCTTCAACATCGGCATGAACCAGGGCGCGGTCGCGGGGGCCGGCATCGCCGCGCATCTGCACCAGCACATCGTTCCGCGCTGGGGCGGCGACACCAACTTCATGCCCGTCGTGGGACACACCAAGGTGCTGCCGCAGCTGCTCGGCGACACCAGGACCGCGCTCGCCAAGGCCTGGCCGGACGCCGACTGAGCCGATCGTGACCGGCCGGCCGGGCTCGCACGCCCCGGGCCGGCCGGGCCCGGCTACGCGTCGTACACGTCGGCGTTCGTGGGCGTCGGGGCCTGGACCAGGCCGCTGAGGAACGTCGAGCGCGTACCGAACTTCTCGGTGTCCACGCCGTTCTCCTCAAGCACCTTGATTGCCGCCGCGTGCACCACGCGCAGGACCGGGGTGGCCGTGCGCAGCGCGTCGTCCGCCATGAAGCGGTGGCGCCACGGCTTGTCCGCCCACGCGTGCCGCAGGCCGAAGGGCTCGGGCAGGATCAGCTTGCCGCCGATGAAGTCCAGGAGCGGCGGGTACCAGGTGAACGGCGCGCGGACCGCGAGGCGGACCACCTCGTCGGGCTCGATGAGGGGGAGCTTCTTCTCCACCGTCTCCCAGAACTTGATGGGCTTCGCGACTTCCTTCGTCTTCGGCTCGGGCTTCGTCGTGAACAGGGAGTGCACCGGGCCGAGCGCATGGCCCGTGACCTCGATGCGCAGCGTCTCGTGCAGTACCGTCACCGTGATCAGCATCGTGATCACCAACTGGCCGTCCCAGAGTGTGAACTGCACGCCCAGATAGTGGCGGTCGCCGCTGCCGAACTGCTGCTCGTTGCAGATCCGCTGTATCTCGTGGTTCTTGATCTGGAAGGCCTCGACGTCGGTGCCGCTGGGGCGCGCCACCTTCTTCACGTTCTCCCCGATCGGCGAGACGATCCAGTGCTTTATCGACGGCGTCGGGAACCCGCCCGTGTGCAGCGGGCCGCGCTCCAGGAGCCGCAGCTTGTCGTGGACCGCCCGTATGACGTCCCAGCTGCGGAACGGGTGGATCTCCGCCCCCTCGTCGCGGGGGATCAGCTCCTCGGCGAGCTGCCAGCTGCCCCAGCGGGTGCCCATGCCGAGGATGCCCTTGGGCCCCGCGTAGAACACGGAATTCGACTGCTGCTCCGCGGTCAGCTTGGCGAGGCTCTGGCGCAGCCGCTCGGCGGCCGTCTCGCCCGGGCTGCCGGGCACCGCCTCCGGGATCTTGGCGCCGATGCCGCCGCCCGCGAGCAGGCTGTCCCAGCGCTCCCGCATGTCCTGCGCCGTGCGCTCGCAGATCTGCCGGGCCCACAGCCAGCCGATCACGGGCGCCACGATCGCCCCCCGCAGATACCAGGCCCAGAAGCCCGTGAACGGCAGCTTGACCATGAAGATCACGGCGACGGCGGCGACCGCCACCATCAGCGCCGTGAACAGCGCGGCCATGCGCTTGTTCTCCTGGCTGCCGATCATGCGGCGGACCTGGAAGACGAGCAGCCAGACGATCAGGCCGGGCAGGAAGAGCAGGCCGCACAGCGCCATCACGGCCGTGAGCCAGCTGTCGCGCTGCTTGCGGATCCGGTTCGCCGCGAGACAGTGCTCCACGACGACCTGCGGCTCGGTGCCGAAGGACTGGATGAGCGGCTTACGGGCACCGCCGAGCAGCCGGCCCTGGACGGCCCGCGAGAACGCCTCGCCCAGATTCGGCGCGGCCAGGGACCAAATGCCCTTCTTCACATCGGACTTGTGCCACTCGCTGTTGGCGGCGAGCAGATCGTCCACCTTCGCGTCCCGGTACGCCGCCGAAGCGAGGGCGTAGGTGGCCGCGGTCTGGCCCGCGGAGCCGTGCAACGGCACCTGCGCCCCGGGCCTGAAGTCGAATACGTCGTCCGCCACTGCCGCCCCCATCGCCGCGCGCCTTCGCTCCTGCGGCTTTTCCCGACTTCCTTGCTCCGCACACCTGTTGATCAGGTCATCGGCTTGATCAGGTCTTCAGCGTATCCGGGCGCACCGACATCCGTCAGGGGACGGCCGAAGCCGCCCGCCCGGAAGGGGACCGGGTGGGCGGCCTGGCTGTCGGGTGGCCGCGGGACGGCCAACTACGAGACGTTCTCGGCCTGTTCACGCATCCTGTCGCCCAGCTGCGGGGGCATCGGCTCGTGCCGCGCGTACGCCCGGCTGAACCGCCCCGTGCCGTGCGACAGCGACCGCAGGTCCACCGCGTACCGGCCGATCTCGATCTCCGGGATCTCGGCCCGCACGAGTGTGCGAGACCCCGGTGCCTGTTCCGTGCCGACCACGCGGCCGCGCCGCCCCGACAGATCGCTCATCACCGCGCCCACGTAGTCGTCGGCGACGAGCACCTGCACCTCGGCGACCGGCTCCAGGAGATGGATCCTCGCGTCCGCGGCCGCCTCCCGCAGTGCCAGCGCGCCCGCCGTCTGGAACGCCGCGTCGGAGGAGTCCACCGAGTGCGACTTCCCGTCGAGCAGCGTGATCCGCACATCGATGAGGGGATGGCCCGCGGCCACACCCTTCGCGGCCTGCGCCCGTACGCCCTTCTCCACGGACGGGATGAACTGCCGCGGCACCGCGCCGCCGACGACCTTGTCCACGAACTCGATGCCGGAGCCGTTCGGCAGCGGCTCCACCTCGATCTCGCAGATCGCGAACTGTCCGTGCCCGCCGGACTGCTTCACATGGCGCCCGCGGCCCGCCGACCTGTCGGCGAACGTCTCCCTGAGCGAGACCTTGTGCGGGACGACGTCGACCTGGACGCCGTACCGGTTGCGCAGCCGCTCCAGGGCGACGTCGGCATGCGCCTCACCGAGGCACCACAGGACGACCTGGTGGGTGTCCTGGTTCTGTTCGAGCCGCATCGTGGGGTCCTCGGCGACCAGCCGGGACAGGCCCTGCGAGAGCTTGTCCTCGTCCGGCTTGCTGTGCGCCTGGATCGCCAGCGGGAGCAGCGGGTCCGGCATGTCCCACGGCTCCATGAGGAGCGGGTTGTCCTTGGCGGAGAGGGTGTCGCCGGTCTCCGCCCGGCCGAGCTTGGCGACGCACGCCAGGTCGCCGGCGATGCAGTGGGAGAGCACGCGCTGCTGCTTCCCGAACGGCGACGTCAGGGCGCCGATGCGTTCGTCGACGTCGTGGTCCTCGTGGCCGCGGTCGGCGAGGCCGTGTCCCGAGACATGCACCGTGTCGTCGGGGCGCAGGGTTCCGGAGAAGACCCGTACCAGCGAGATGCGGCCCACGTACGGATCGGATGCCGTCTTCACGACCTCGGCGACCAGGGGACCGTCCGGATCGCAGACGTTCACCGTGCGCGCCTCGCCCGACGGGGTGGTGACCACTGGGGCCGCGCGCTCCAGGGGAGTGGGGAAGCCGCCCGTGATGAGTTCGAGCAGCTCGACCGTGCCGATGCCCTGCCGGGCGCCCTGCGCCGCGGGCGCCGCGGCCAGCACCGGGTGGAAGACACCGCGCGCCACGGCCCGCTCCAGGTCCCCGACCAGCGTCTTGTAGTCGATCTCCTCGCCGCTCAGATAGCGGTCCATGAGGGTCTCGTCCTCGCTCTCGGCGATGATCCCCTCGATCAGACGGTTGCGTGCCTCCTCGATGAGCGGCAGCTGATCGAGGTCGGGCTCGGACTCCTTGCGCTCGCCCGACGCGTAGTCGAACACACGCTGCGACAGGAGGCCTACGAGACCGGTCACGGGCGCGTGCCCGTCCGGCCCCGGCTCGCCGTGCAGCGGCAGGTAGAGCGGGATGACGGCGTCCGGGTCGTCGCCGCCGAAGAACGTCTCGCAGGTCCGCGTCATTTGTTCGAAGTCGGAGCGCGCCGCCTCCAGATGCGTGACCACGATGGCGCGTGGCATGCCGACCGCCGCGCACTCCTCCCACACCATGCGCGTCGCGCCCGCCATGGTCTCGGGCCCGTCGGACGCCGAGACGACGAAGAGGGCCGCGTCCGCAGCCCGCAGACCGGCCCTCAGCTCCCCCACGAAATCCGCGTATCCGGGGGTGTCCAGAAGATTGATCTTGTACCCGTCCCATTCGAGGGGCACCAGTGAGAGCTGTACCGACCGCTGCTGCCGGTGCTCGATGTCGTCGTAGTCGGAAACGGCGGTGCCGTCCTCCACCCGGCCCGCCCTGTTCACCGCCCCCGCGGTCAGCGCGAGAGCCTCCACCAATGTCGTCTTGCCGGATCCGCTGTGGCCGACCAGCACCACATTCCTCACGGACGAGGGGTGGTCGGCCGCCGTAGCCCTGCCGGCGGCTCCGGGGTGTGTATTCGCCTTGTCGCCCATGCCTTGCCTCCCGGTTACTTGCACGGTGAGGTGGCACCCCTGCTGAAGAGGGGGTCCCATTGGGCGCGGACACGCGGGACCCGCGATGGCGGCTCCGACGACGCCCGCGGTGTCTTCGAGCTTTGCACTCCGGTCATGGCGCGTCCATACGTCGTACGCGGTTCCCCGGGGCTCGCGGGTGCCCGTCGGCCAGTCACGCGCGCGCGTGACTACGATGGGCCAGCCGGTGGCCAGAAGGGCCGCGCGGCCATCCGACCCTCGGGAAGGCCATGCTGAACAAGTACGCGCGTGCATTTTTCACGCGTGTCCTCACACCGTTCGCCGCGTTTCTCATCCGTCGCGGGGTCAGCCCCGACGCGGTCACGCTCCTCGGCACGGCCGGGGTCGTGGCGGGCGCACTGGTCTTCTTCCCCCGCGGGGAGTTCTTCTGGGGCACGATCGTCATCACGCTGTTCGTGTTCTCGGACCTCGTGGACGGCAACATGGCGCGCCAGCTCGGCCGCACCAGCCGCTGGGGCGCGTTCCTCGACTCCACGCTCGACCGCGTCGCCGACGGCGCGATCTTCGGTGGCCTCGCCCTCTGGTACGCGGGATCGGGCGACAACAACATGCTGTGCGCCGTCTCCATCTTCTGCCTCGCCAGCGGCCAGGTCGTGTCGTACACCAAGGCCCGCGGTGAGGCCATCGGCCTGCCCGTCGCGGTGAACGGCCTGGTGGAGCGCGCCGAGCGGCTCGTGATCACCCTCGTCGCCGCGGGCCTCGCGGGGCTGCACAAGTTCGGCGTCCCCGGCATCCAGATCGTGCTGCCGATCGCCCTGTGGGCCGTCGCCGCGGGCAGCCTCGTGACGCTGATCCAGCGGATGGTGACCGTCCGCAGGGAGTCGGCCGAGGCCGACGCGGAGGCCGCGGCAGAGGCTTCCCAGGAGAGCGGGACCGCATCGTGAGCAACGCGCGCGAACGACTCGTCGACGCCCTTTACGGAGCGGGCTGGAGCACGGTCAAGAAGCTCCCGGAGCCCGTCGCGGTCCGCCTGGGCCGCACCATCGCCGACCTCGCGTGGAGGCGGCGCGGCAAGAGCGTCCTGCGCCTGGAGTCCAACCTCGCGCGCGTGGTGCCCGACGCCTCACCGGAGCGGCTCAAGCAGCTCTCCCGGGCGGGCATGCGCTCGTACCTGAGGTACTGGATGGAGTCGTTCCGGCTGCCGTCCTGGAGCGCCGACCGCGTACGGAACGGGTTCGACGTCGACGACGTCCACCACCTCACCGACGGCCTCGCCTCCGACAAGGGCGTCATCATCGCCCTGCCCCACCTGGGCAACTGGGACCTCGCGGGCGCCTGGGTCACCGCGAAGCTGGAGACCCCGTTCACGACGGTCGCCGAGCGGCTCAAGCCCGAGACCCTCTACGACCGCTTCGTGGCGTACCGCGAGAGCCTCGGCATGGAGGTCCTGCCGCACGAAGGCGGATCCGCCTTCGGCACGCTCGCCCGCCGGCTGCGCGCCGGTGGCCTGGTCTGCCTCGTCGCCGACCGCGATCTGTCCGAGTCCGGCGTCGAGGTGAAGTTCTTCGGCGACACCGCGCGCATGCCCGCGGGCCCCGCGATACTCGCCCAGCAGACCGGCGCCCTGCTCCTCCCGGTCACCCTCTGGTACGACGGGTCGCCCGTCATGCGCGGACGCATCCACGCGCCGATCGAGGTGCCCGAGACAGGTAACCGCGCCGAAAAGACGTCTGTCATGACACAGGCGCTGGCCGATGCCTTCGCCACCGGCATCGCCGACCACCCGGAGGACTGGCACATGCTGCAGCGCCTGTGGCTCGCTGACCTCGAGGAGCGCCGACCGTGAAGATCGGCATCGTCTGCCCGTACTCCTGGGACGTGCCGGGCGGCGTCCAGTTCCACATCCGCGACCTCGCGGAGCACCTCATCGCCCTGGGGCACGAGGTGTCCGTCCTCGCCCCGGCCGACGACGAGACCCCGCTGCCGCCGTACGTCGTCTCGGCGGGCCGCGCGGTCCCCGTGCCGTACAACGGCTCGGTCGCCCGGCTCAACTTCGGCTTCCTGAGCGCCGCGCGGGTGCGGCGCTGGCTGCACGACGGCACGTTCGACGTGATCCACATCCATGAGCCGGCCTCGCCCTCGCTGGGGCTGCTCTCCTGCTGGGCGGCTCAGGGCCCGATCGTCGCCACGTTCCACACGTCGAACCCGCGGTCCCGCGCCATGATCGCCGCGTATCCGATCCTCCAGCCCGCCCTGGAGAAGATCAGCGCGCGCATCGCGGTGAGCGAGTACGCGCGGCGCACGCTCGTGGAGCACCTCGGCGGTGACGCCGTCGTCATCCCGAACGGCGTCGACGTCGACTTCTTCGCCCGCGCCGAGCCCAAGGCCGAGTGGCAATCAGAAGGGGCGCGTAGCTCGGATGAGGGCGGCGGTGGGAGACGGGAGGGCGGCACCATCGGCTTCATCGGGCGCATCGACGAGCCCCGCAAGGGTCTTCCCGTACTGATGAAGGCCCTGCCGAGGATCCTGGCCGAGCGGCCCGGGACCCGGCTGCTCGTGGCCGGACGCGGCGACGAGGAGGAGGCCGTCGAGAGCCTGCCCGCCGAGATGCGCGAACGTGTCGAGTTCCTCGGCATGGTCAGCGACGAGGACAAGGCCAGACTGCTGCGCAGCGTCGACCTGTACGTGGCCCCCAACACCGGCGGCGAGAGCTTCGGCATCATCCTCGTCGAGGCCATGTCGGCGGGCGCGCCGGTCCTGGCCTCGGACCTCGACGCGTTCGCGCAGGTCCTCGACCAGGGCGGCGCGGGCGAGCTGTTCGCCAACGAGGACGCGGACGCCCTCGCGGACTCGGCCGTCCGGCTCCTGGGCGACGCCGACCGGCGCGAGGAGCTGCGGGAGCGCGGCAGCAAGCACGTGCGGCGCTTCGACTGGTCGACCGTGGGGGCGGACATCCTGTCCGTGTACGAGACGGTGACCACCGGCGCGGCGGCCGTCGCCACCGACGAACGCAGCGGACTGCGGGCCCGGTTCGGGCTCGCCCGCGACTGACGGGACGTACCGGCGGGCCACGCGCACAAACCGGTACGTCCCTCCCGTCCCGTACGCGGCTGATCGCCGCTGCGGGGCACGGCTGTAGCCTTTGCGCCCGTGACCTCCACTTTGATCTGGATCGCGGTCTTCCTCATCGCGGTCGGCCTCTACCTGAGCTGGACCGCGGGCCGCCTCGACCGGCTGCACGCCCGGATCGACGCGGCCCGCGCCGCCCTCGACGCCCAACTGCTGCGCCGCGCCTCGGTGGCGCAGGAGCTGGCGACCTCCGGAGTGCTCGACCCCGCCGCCTCGATCGTCCTGTACGAGGCCGCGCACGCGGCACGGCAGGCCGAGGAGGACCACCGTGAGGTCGCCGAGAGCGAGCTGAGCCAGGCGCTGCGGGCCGTGTTCGGCGAGGCAGGGCAGATGGAGGAGGTGCGCGCCGCCCCGGGCGGCCCCGACGCGGCCGAGGAGCTCGCTCAGGCCGTCCGCAGGGTGCCCATGGCCCGGCGCTTCCACAACGACGCCGTACGGGCCGCACGCGCCCTGCGCAGGCATCGCAAGGTGCGCTGGTTCCGGCTCGCGGGCCATGCGCCGTTCCCGCTGGCCTTCGAGATGGACGACGAGCCGCCCGTCGCGCTCGCCGACAGGCCCACCACGTAGGCCGACGGGCCCGCCACATAACAGGGGGACCAGGCGCGTTCGCGAAGAATGAGCCACCGGTCAGATATTGGCCCTTGATGTGGACTGGTCGCGGGGCGTTTCCTCTGTGGAGTAGCAAGCCCCCCTTTCCACCGAGCGAGGTCACCCGTGTCCAGCACCCCCCAGTTCGTCGAAACCACCGGCACCGCGCGCGTGAAGCGCGGCATGGCCGAGCAGCTCAAGGGCGGCGTGATCATGGACGTCGTCAACGCCGAGCAGGCGAAGATCGCCGAGGACGCCGGCGCGGTGGCCGTCATGGCGCTCGAGCGGGTGCCGGCCGACATCCGCAAGGACGGCGGAGTGGCCCGGATGTCCGACCCGAACATGATCGAGGAGATCATCGAGGCCGTCTCCATCCCGGTCATGGCCAAGTCCCGGATCGGCCACTTCGTGGAGGCCCAGGTCCTGCAGTCGCTGGGCGTCGACTACATCGACGAGTCCGAGGTTCTCACCCCGGCCGACGAGGTCAACCACAGCGACAAGTTCGCGTTCACGACCCCCTTCGTGTGCGGCGCCACCAACCTGGGCGAGGCCCTGCGCCGCATCGCCGAGGGCGCGGCCATGATCCGCTCGAAGGGCGAGGCCGGCACGGGCAACGTCGTCGAGGCCGTCCGCCACCTGCGCCAGATCAAGAACGAGATCGCCAAGCTGCGCGGCTTCGACAACAACGAGCTGTACGCCGCCGCCAAGGAGCTGCGCGCCCCCTACGAGCTCGTCAAGGAGGTCTCCGAGCTCGGCAAGCTGCCGGTGGTGCTGTTCTCCGCCGGTGGTGTCGCCACGCCCGCCGACGCCGCCCTGATGCGCCAGCTCGGTGCCGAGGGTGTCTTCGTCGGCTCCGGCATCTTCAAGTCCGGCGACCCGGCCAAGCGCGCCGCCGCCATCGTGAAGGCCACCACCTTCTACGACGACCCCAAGATCATCGCGGACGCCTCGCGCAACCTGGGCGAGGCCATGGTCGGCATCAACTGCGACACCCTCCCCGAGACCGAGCGCTACGCGAACCGGGGCTGGTAATGACCTCTCCCGTAGTGGGCGTCCTCGCGCTCCAGGGCGACGTACGGGAGCACCTCGTCGCCCTGGCCACGGCGGATGCCGTGGCCAGGCCCGTGCGGCGGCCCGAGGAACTGGCCGAGGTGGACGGCATCGTCCTGCCCGGCGGTGAGTCGACCACCATCTCCAAGCTGGCCGTCCTGTTCGGGCTCATGGAGCCCCTTCGCGCGCGCGTGCGTGAAGGCATGCCGGTGTACGGCACCTGCGCGGGCATGATCCTGCTCGCCGACAAGATCCTCGACCCGCGTTCGGGCCAGGAGACGGTCGGCGGGATCGACATGATCGTGCGCCGCAACGCCTTCGGACGTCAGAACGAGTCCTTCGAGGCGGCGGTCGACGTACGCGGCGTGGAGGGCGACCCCGTGGAGGGCGTCTTCATCCGCGCCCCCTGGGTGGAGTCGGTGGGCGCCCGTGCCGAAGTACTCGCGGAGTACGACGGGCACATAGTCGCTGTACGGCAGGAAAACGCCCTTGCCACGTCCTTCCACCCCGAGCTGACCGGCGACCACAGGATGCACGCACTGTTCGTCGACATGGTGCGGGCGAAGCAGGTGGCCGGGTCCTTGTAGGATCTCGGGGGGTCCCCCGGCCCTTGAGGCCAGGGGGAGTTCGTACTGGGTTGGTTACGCGAAGGAGACAGGCAGATGTCCGGCCACTCTAAATGGGCTACGACGAAGCACAAGAAGGCCGTGATCGACGCCAAGCGCGGCAAGCTCTTCGCGAAGATGATCAAGAACATCGAGGTCGCTGCCCGCACGGGTGGCTCCGACGTGTCCGGCAACCCGACGCTCTTCGACGCCATCCAGAAGGCCAAGAAGAGCTCGGTCCCTAACAAGAACATCGACTCCGCGGTCAAGCGCGGCGCCGGCCTCGAGGCCGGTGGCGCCGACTACGAGACGATCATGTACGAGGGCTACGGTCCCAACGGTGTCGCGGTGCTCATCGAGTGCCTCACCGACAACCGCAACCGTGCCGCGTCCGACGTGCGCGTCGCCATGACCCGCAACGGCGGCAACATGGCCGACCCCGGCTCCGTCTCGTACCTGTTCAACCGCAAGGGTGTCGTGATCGTCCCCAAGGGTGAGCTGTCCGAGGACGACGTCCTCGGTGCCGTGCTCGACGCGGGTGCCGAAGAGGTCAACGACCTCGGTGAGTCCTTCGAGGTGCTCAGCGAGGCCACCGACCTGGTCGCGGTGCGCACCGCGCTCCAGCAGGCCGGCATCGACTACGACTCGGCCGACGCCAACTTCGTCCCGACCATGCAGGTCGAGCTGGACGAGGAGGGCGCCCGCAAGATCTTCAAGCTCATCGACGCGCTCGAGGACAGCGACGACGTGCAGAACGTCTTCGCCAACTTCGACGTGAGCGACGAGGTCATGGAGAAGGTCGACGCCTGACACGCAGGCAGCGCACGGGCCGACGGGACACAGACCCGTCGGCCCGTCGCATTGTCAGCGGTACCCGATAGCCTGCACAAACTGGCTATCGAAGGAGGGGCGGGGTGCGCGTACTCGGCGTGGACCCGGGGCTGACCCGGTGCGGTGTCGGCGTGGTCGAGGGGGTCGCGGGGCGGCCTCTGACGATGCGCGGTGTCGGCGTCGTACGGACCCCGGCCGACGCGGAGTTGGGCCACCGCCTCGTCGCCATCGAGCAGGGCATCGAGCAGTGGCTGGACGAGTACCGGCCCGAATTCGTCGCCGTGGAGCGGGTGTTCAGCCAGCACAACGTGCGGACGGTCATGGGCACGGCCCAGGCGAGCGCGGTCGCGATGCTCTGCGCCAGCCGCCGCGGCATCCCTGTGGCCCTCCACACGCCCAGCGAGGTCAAGGCCGCCGTGACGGGCAGCGGACGGGCCGACAAGGCTCAGGTGGGCGCCATGGTGACGCGCCTGCTGAGACTGGACGCTCCTCCCAAGCCCGCCGACGCGGCCGACGCTCTGGCTCTCGCCATCTGCCACATCTGGCGCGCCCCCGCGCAGAACAGACTCCAGCAGGCTGTCGCCCTGCACGCATCGAAATCAACCACAGCACCGAAAGGCCGTATCGCATGATCGCCTTCGTCAGCGGCCCGGTGGCCGCGCTCGCCCCTGACACCGCGGTGGTCGAGGTCGGCGGCATCGGCATGGCCGTCCAGTGCACTCCGAACACGCTCTCCGGCCTCCGCATCGGCCAGCAGACCAAGCTCGCCACCTCCCTCGTCGTACGCGAGGACTCGCTCACGCTGTACGGCTTCGCCGACGACGACGAGCGGCAGACCTTCGAGCTGCTGCAGACCGCCAGCGGCGTCGGCCCGCGCCTCGCGCAGGCGATGCTCGCCGTGCACAGCCCCGACGCGCTGCGCGGCGCTGTCGCCTCCGGTGACGAGAAGTCGCTCACCGCCGTGCCCGGCATCGGCAAGAAGGGCGCCCAGAAGCTGCTCATCGAACTCAAGGACCGGCTCGGTGCGCCCCTCGGCACCGGTACGGGCGTGGGCGCCCCCGTGACGTCAGGCTGGCGCGACCAGCTGCACGCCGCCCTCATCGGGCTCGGCTACGCCACGCGCGAGGCCGACGAGGCCATCGAGGCCGTCGCCCCGCAGGCCGAGGAGGAGGGCGGCACGCCGCAGGTCGGCAAGCTCCTCAAGGCCGCGCTCCAGACGCTGAACCGCACCCGCTGACCGGGCCGCGCCCGCTCCCCGCCCGAACCACCACCACCGCGAGGCACACCTCATGAACTGGGACGACACGACCGACGCGACGCCCGACACCGAGCGGCTCGTGGGCTCTGTCGCCGACGGCGAGGACCAGGCGGTCGAGGCCGCCCTGCGCCCCAAGGACCTGGGCGAGTTCATCGGCCAGGAGAAGGTCCGCGAGCAGCTCGACCTGGTCCTCAGGGCGGCACGCGCGCGTGGCGCCACCGCCGACCACGTCCTGCTCTCCGGCGCGCCCGGCCTCGGCAAGACCACGCTCTCCATGATCATCGCGGCCGAGATGGGCGCCCCCATCCGGATCACCAGCGGCCCGGCCATCCAGCACGCCGGCGACCTGGCCGCGATCCTCTCCTCCCTCCAGGAGGGCGAGGTCCTCTTCCTCGACGAGATCCACCGCATGTCCCGCCCCGCCGAAGAGATGCTCTACATGGCGATGGAGGACTACCGGGTCGACGTCATCGTCGGCAAGGGCCCCGGCGCCACGGCCATCCCGCTGGAGCTGCCCCCGTTCACCCTCGTCGGCGCCACCACGCGCGCGGGCCTCCTGCCCCCGCCGCTGCGCGACCGCTTCGGCTTCACGGCGCACATGGAGTTCTACGAGCCGGCCGAGCTGGAGCGCGTCATCCACCGCTCCGCGAACCTCCTCGACGTGGAGATCGACCCTCAGGGCGCCGCCGAGATCGCCGGCCGCTCCCGCGGCACCCCCCGTATCGCCAACCGCCTGCTGCGCCGGGTCCGCGACTACGCGCAGGTCAAGGCCGACGGCCACATCACCCGTGACATCGCCGGGGTGGCCCTCGGCGTCTACGAGGTGGACGGCCGCGGCCTCGACCGGCTCGACCGCGCCGTCCTCGAAGCGCTGATCAAGCTCTTCGGCGGCGGCCCCGTCGGACTCTCCACCCTCGCGGTCGCCGTGGGGGAGGAGCGCGAGACGGTCGAGGAGGTCGCGGAACCCTTCCTCGTACGAGAAGGTCTGCTCGCCCGTACGCCGCGAGGCCGGGTCGCCACGCCCGCGGCCTGGGCCCACCTCGGCCTCACGCCGCCCCAGCAGACAAGGGGAACAAGCGGACAAGGGGACCTGTTCGGGGCGTGATCGCGCAGGGTAGTCGCCAGGTCAGGAACCCCGGTGCCATGCTGAGCGTTGTTCCTTGAGTGCGGACTCGCTTAGACTCCGCCGATGCCGCCCATGTGGACGGCGTGCCCACCCCCATCCAACTGGCCGCCTACGTGCGCGGTCGTGCGAAGGAATTTCCGTCCCGTGAATATCGTGACCCTCCTCCCGTTCATCGTGCTCATCGGGGCCATGTTCCTGATGACCCGCTCCGCCAAGAAGAAGCAGCAGGCGGCAGGCCAGATGCGGGACCAGATGCAGCCCGGTTCCGGCGTCCGCACGATCGGGGGCATGTACGCCACCGTCAAGGAGGTCCACGACGAGATGGTCCTTCTGGAGGTGGCCCCCGGCGTCCACGCCGTCTACGCGAAGAACTCGATCGGCGCCGTCCTGGCCGACGACGAGTACAACCGCATCGTCCACGGCACCGAGAGTGACGACAACGATGACCACGACGCCCTCGGCGCCGATGGTGCGGTCGTGCCGGACGACGCTTCCTCCCTCACCGAGACCGACGAGCCCGCCGACGCCTCGGACGACTCGCGCATCGACCTCGACAAGAAGGACGAGGCTGCTGCCACTGACGTAGCCTCCGAGGCCGACGGCGCTGAGCCGAAGAAGACCGACGGCGAGTCCGACGCGAAGTAGTCACGCCCCCAGGACCGCGCGCGCCCGCTCGCGCTCCGCGGTCCCGGACGTGTGATTTCCGCACGGATTCTCGACACCATTTCATGGCCGTCCGGGCACGTACCCCGCTGCGGGACGGATGGAGAGGGAGAACGAGAAGGTGGCAGCACCCAAGAAGGGCCGAAGTCACGGCGCCCAGAGCAGGCCGGGCCGCACACTGGCCTTCATCCTGATCGCGATGGTGGCGTTGACCGGCGGGATGTTCCTGTCCGGCCACACCACGCCGCGCCTGGGCATCGACCTCGCCGGTGGTACGAGCATCACGCTCAAGGCGAAGAGCGAGCCGGGTCAGAAGAACGCGGTCAACCAGACCAACATGAACACGGCCGTGAGCATCATCGAGCGCCGCGTCAACGGTCTGGGTGTCACGGAGTCCGAGGTCCAGACCCAGGGCTCCGACAACATCATCGTCAACATCCCCAAGGGGACGAACGAGGCGCAGGCGCGCGAGCAGGTCGGCACTACCGCCCAGCTCTACTTCCGCCCCGTGCTCACCGTGGCCGCCGGTGCGCCCACTCCCGAGCCCTCCGCCAGCCCTTCCGGCTCGGGCAAGGGCAAGGCCACCGACAAGGCGACCGACAAGGCCACGGACGGCGGCAAGGGCAAGGCGTCCAGCACGCCGACCGCCTCGCCGACCTCGTCCGCGACCTCGCAGGGCCGCGCCGTCACCGACGGTCTGAAGGCCGACTCCTCGCCGTCGCCGAGCGCCAGCGCCTCCGCGAGCGGCAAGCCCACCCCCTCGGCCAGCTCCACCCCGGACCCGGCCACCGCCGCACTGCAGAAGAAGTTCACGGACCTCAACTGCACCGACAAGGCCGCCCGCAGCCAGGTCGCGTCGGGCGTCAAGCCCGAGGACCCCGCCGTGGCGTGCGGTAAGAACTCGTCCGGCCAGTGGGAGAAGTACGTCCTCGGCCCCGCCGAGGTGAACGGCAAGGACGTCGACAAGGCGCAGGCCACGATCAACCAGCAGACCGGCGCCTGGGTCGTCAACATGGACTTCACGGGCGGCGGCTCGAAGAAGTTCGCGAAGATCACCAGCAAGCTCTCGCAGCAGCAGCCGCCGATGAACCAGTTCGCCATCGTGCTCGACGGCGACGTGGTCTCGGCTCCCAGCGTCAGCTCGACCCTGAGCGGCAGCGCGGAGATCTCCGGCAGCTTCGACCAGCAGTCCGCCCAGGACCTCGCCAACGTGCTGTCCTACGGTGCCCTCCCGCTCTCCTTCCAGGAGCAGAGCGTCACGACGGTCACCGCGGCCCTCGGCGGCGAGCAGCTGCACGCCGGCCTGATCGCCGGCGCCATCGGCCTCCTGCTGGTCGTGATCTACCTGGTGGTCTACTACCGCGGCCTGTCGCTGATCGCGCTCGCCTCGCTCATGGTGTCCGCGATCCTCACCTACGTGATCATGACGCTCCTCGGCCCGGCCATCGGCTTCGCGCTGAACCTGCCGGCGGTCTGCGGCGCGATCGTGGCGATCGGCATCACGGCCGACTCGTTCATCGTGTTCTTCGAACGCATCAGGGACGAGATCCGTGAGGGTCGCTCGCTGCGGCCCTCCGTCGAGCGCGCCTGGCCGCGAGCCCGGCGCACGATCCTGGTCTCCGACTTCGTGTCGTTCCTCGCCGCCGCGGTGCTGTTCGTCGTCACCGTCGGCAAGGTCCAGGGCTTCGCGTTCACGCTCGGCCTGACCACCGTGCTCGACGTGGTCGTCGTGTTCCTGTTCACCAAGCCGCTGATGACGATCCTGGCCCGCAAGAAGTTCTTCGCGAGCGGACACCCGTGGTCCGGGCTCGACCCGAAGCGCCTCGGCGCCAAGCCGCCACTGCGCCGCACGCGCCGTGCTCCCGGCTCTCCCGTAGGCCCTGTCGACACGAAGGAGGCGTGAGATGTCGAAGCTCGGCCATCTCGGCGCCCGGCTCATCCGCGGTGAAGTCGGCTACGACTTCATCGGCAAGCGCAAGATCTGGTACGGCATCTCGATCCTGATCACCATCACGGCCATTGTCGGCCTGGCGGTGCGTGGTCTGAACATGGGCATCGAGTTCGAGGGAGGCGCGGTCTTCACCACCCCGAAGACCAGCGTCTCCGCGGGCACGGCGGAGCGGTCCGCCGAAGCGGCTTCCAGCCACGACGCGATCGTCCAGGAGCTCGGCACCGGCGGTCTGCGCATCCAGATCTCCGGCGTGGACACCGCGAAGTCCGACCAGATCAAGACCGCACTCTCGAAGGACCTCAACGTCCCCGAGGCGAAGATCAACGCCGACCTCGTCGGACCCAGCTGGGGCGAGACGATCGCCAACAAGGCATGGACCGGCCTGATCGTGTTCATGATCCTCGTGGTGATCTATCTGGCCATCGCCTTCGAGTGGCGCATGGCGATCGCGGCCCTGGTAGCACTGATCCACGACCTCACGATCACGGTCGGGATCTACGCGCTGGTCGGCTTCGAGGTCACCACGGGCACCATCATCGGTCTGCTGACCATCCTCGGTTACTCGCTCTACGACACGGTGGTCGTCTTCGACTCCTTGAAGGAGGGCACGAAGGACATCACCAAGCAGACCCGCTTCACGTACAGCGAGGTCGCCAACCGCTCCATCAACGGCACGCTGGTGCGTTCGATCAACACCACGATCGTCGCGCTGCTGCCGGTGGCGGGCCTGCTGTTCATCGGCGGCGGCTTCCTCGGCGCGGGCATGCTCAACGACATCTCGCTGTCGCTGTTCGTCGGCCTCGCGGCCGGTGCGTACTCGTCGATCTTCATCGCCACTCCGCTCGTCGCCGACCTCAAGGAACGCGAACCGCAGATCAAGGCCCTGAAGAAGCGCGTGCTCGCCAAGCGCGCGTCGGCGGCCGCCAAGGGCGAGTCCGCCGAGGCCCCGGAGCCGCAGGACGACGACTACGACGACCCGTCGGACGACGAGGCCGCGACCGCGGTCGTCGGCCCGCGGCACCAGCCCGCGTCGCGCAACCGGGGCCGCGGGCGGCCCTCGGGGAAGCGTCGATGACCGACATCAAGGAGCTGCTGCTCAGCCGAATCCGCGATGTGCCGGACTACCCGGAGCCGGGTGTGATGTTCAAGGACATCACCCCGCTCCTGGCGGACCCGTCGGCCTTCACGGCACTCACCGACGCCCTCGCGGAGCTCTGCGTCGCGAACGGCGCCACCAAGGTCGTCGGCCTGGAGGCGCGCGGGTTCATCCTGGGCGCCCCCGTCGCCGTCCGCGCCGGGCTCGGCTTCATCCCCGTACGCAAGGCCGGCAAGCTCCCCGGGGCGACGCTCAGCCAGTCGTACGACCTGGAGTACGGGTCGGCCGAGATCGAGGTGCACGCCGAGGACCTGGTCGCGGGTGACCGGGTCATGGTGATCGACGACGTCCTCGCCACCGGTGGTACGGCCGAGGCATCGCTGCGGCTCATCCGGCGCGCGGGCGCCGAGGTCGCCGGCATCGCCGTCCTGATGGAGCTGGGTTTCCTGAGCGGCCGCGAGCGGCTGCTCCCGGCCCTCGACGGCGCCCCGCTGAACTCACTGCTCATGGTCTGAACACCTGGTCACAGGCGTAAAGGCGGGCCCGGAGGAATCCGGTGCCCGCCTTTTGCGTTTCCGCAGTTGAAAGCCGTCCCACCGGCCGAAGGCGAGGGAGCGGCCCAGTGTCGATACCATGGGCTCTCCGGGACCTGAACGGGGGACCCGTCGCGCACGAGGAGCGCCGTTGCCAGACGAGGCCAAGCCACTCTCCCCCAGCGCCGAGCGCGTGGGGGTACCCACAGCCGCCAAGCCCGACCAGAAGGCCGACCAGGCCGCGGCTGCCGCAGTCGTGCCCGCGAAGCCCGGGAAGACCGGGCAGAGCGCCGCCGGCACGCCGGGCGGCAAGGCGGCCGAGCAGCAGCCGCGCCCCAAGCCTCCCGCCGACAAGCGCCCGGCCCCCGGCCCCGAGGCCGCCGCCCCGGCCCCTGTCGCCCCTGCCGCGCCGCCCACCCCGCCCGTGGTGCGCCCCGCAGCGGGCCAGCCCGCCCGCTCCGGCTCCTCGAACCGCGTCCGCGCCCGCCTCGCCCGTCTCGGCGTCCAGCGCTCGAACCCGTACAACCCCGTTCTCGAGCCCCTGCTGCGGATAGTGCGCAGCAACGACCCGAAGATCGAGACGTCCACGCTGCGCCAGGTCGAGCGCGCCTACCAGGTCGCCGAGCGCTGGCACCGCGGTCAGAAGCGCAAGAGCGGCGACCCGTACATCACGCACCCGCTCGCGGTGACGACGATCCTCGCCGAGCTCGGCATGGACCCCGCGACGCTGATGGCGGGCCTGCTGCACGACACGGTCGAGGACACCGAGTACGGCCTGGACACCCTGCGCCGCGACTTCGGCGACCAGGTCGCCCTGCTCGTCGACGGCGTCACCAAGCTGGACAAGGTCAAGTTCGGCGAGGCCGCGCAGGCCGAGACCGTCCGCAAGATGGTCGTCGCGATGGCCAAGGACCCGCGCGTCCTGGTCATCAAGCTCGCCGACCGCCTGCACAACATGCGCACCATGCGGTACCTCAAGCGCGAGAAGCAGGAGAAGAAGGCCCGCGAGACGCTGGAGATCTACGCCCCGCTGGCGCACCGCCTGGGCATGAACACCATCAAGTGGGAGCTGGAGGACCTCGCCTTCGCGATCCTCTACCCCAAGATGTACGACGAGATCGTGCGTCTGGTGGCCGAGCGCGCGCCCAAGCGCGACGAGTACCTCGCCATAGTGACCGACGAGGTGCAGAGCGACCTGCGCGCCGCCCGCATCAAGGCGACCGTCACCGGCCGCCCGAAGCACTACTACAGCGTCTACCAGAAGATGATCGTCCGCGGCCGTGACTTCGCGGAGATCTACGACCTGGTGGGCATTCGTGTCCTTGTCGACACGGTGAGGGACTGTTACGCCGCCCTCGGCACGGTGCACGCGCGATGGAACCCGGTCCCCGGCCGGTTCAAGGACTACATCGCGATGCCCAAGTTCAACATGTACCAGTCGCTGCACACGACGGTGATCGGCCCCAACGGCAAGCCCGTTGAGCTGCAGATCCGTACGTTCGACATGCACCGCCGCGCCGAGTACGGCATCGCGGCCCACTGGAAGTACAAGCAGGAGGCCGTCGCCGGTGCCTCCAAGGTGCGCTCCGACGCCCCGAAGAGCACGGGCAAGGACGACCACCTCAACGACATGGCGTGGCTGCGCCAGTTGCTCGACTGGCAGAAGGAGACGGAGGACCCGGGCGAGTTCCTGGAGTCCCTGCGCTTCGACCTGTCTCGCAACGAGGTCTTCGTCTTCACGCCGAAGGGCGACGTCATAGCGCTGCCGGCCGGTGCGACCCCGGTGGACTTCTCGTACGCGGTCCACACCGAGGTCGGCCACCGGACCATAGGAGCACGGGTCAACGGGCGGCTCGTTCCGCTCGAATCGACCCTGGACAACGGCGATTTGGTGGAGGTCTTCACCTCCAAGGCCGAAGGCGCGGGCCCGTCCCGCGACTGGCTCGGCTTCGTCAAGTCGCCCCGGGCGCGCAACAAGATCCGTGCCTGGTTCTCCAAGGAGCGCCGCGACGAGGCGATCGAGCAGGGCAAGGACGCCATCGTCCGCGCCATGCGCAAGCAGAACCTGCCGATCCAGCGGATCCTGACGGGCGACTCGCTGGTCACGCTCGCGCACGAGATGCGCTACCCCGACATCTCGTCCCTGTACGCGGCGATCGGCGAAGGCCACGTCACCGCGCAGAGCGTCGTCCAGAAGCTCGTCCAGGCCCTCGGCGGCGAGGAGGCCGCCAACGAGGACATCGCCGAGAGCGCGCCCCCGTCGCGCGGCCGCTCCAAGCGCCGGGCGAACGCCGACCCCGGCGTGGTCGTCAAGGGCGTCGAGGACGTGTGGGTCAAGCTGGCCCGCTGCTGCACGCCCGTCCCCGGCGACCCCATCATCGGCTTCGTCACGCGCGGCAGCGGCGTATCGGTGCACCGCAGCGACTGTGTGAACGTCGAGTCGCTGTCCCGTGAGCCCGAGCGGATCCTCGAGGTCGAGTGGGCGCCCACGCAGTCCTCGGTCTTCCTCGTCGCCATACAGGTGGAGGCCCTCGACCGCTCTCGGCTGCTCTCGGACGTCACCAGGGTCCTGTCCGACCAGCACGTCAACATCCTGTCCGCGGCCGTGCAGACGTCCCGCGACCGGGTGGCCACCTCCCGCTTCACCTTCGAGATGGGCGACCCCAAGCACCTGGGCCACGTCCTGAAGGCGGTCAGGGGAGTGGAGGGCGTCTACGACGTCTACCGCGTGACGTCGGCGCGCAGACCGTAACCGACAGACATGGGAAGGGCCCCCGGCGCTCAGCGCCGGGGGCCCTTCCCATCATGCGATGACTGCTCAGCCGCCGAACTCGTGCAGGCCCTTGAGCGCCTGGTCGAGCAGCGCCTGACGGCCGTCGAGCTCACGCTCCAGCTTGTCGGCCTTCGCGTTGTTGCCCTGCGCGCGGGCCGTGTCGATCTGGCCCCGCAGCTTGTCGACCGCGGCCTGGAGCTGACCGGTGAGCCCCTCGGCACGCGCGCGTGCCTCCGGGTTCGTCCGGCGCCACTCGGTCTCCTCGGACTCCTGAAGTGCCCGCTCCACGGCGTGCATCCGGCCCTCGACCTTCGGACGCGCGTCGCGCGGCACGTGGCCGATGGCCTCCCAGCGCTCGTTGATCGAGCGGAAGGCGGCGCGGGCCGTCTTCAGGTCCCCGATCGGCAGGAGCTTCTCGGCCTCGTCGGCGAGCTCCTCCTTGAGCTTGAGGTTCTCGCCCTGCTCGGCGTCCCGCTCGGCGAAGACCGAGCTGCGCGCCGCGAAGAACACGTCCTGGGCGCCGCGGAAGCGGTTCCACAGGTCGTCCTCGTGCTCGCGCTGGGCGCGGCCCGCGGCCTTCCAGTCCGTCATCAGCTCGCGGTACCGGGCGGCCGTGGTCCCCCAGTCCGTCGAGCCCGACAGCGACTCGGCCTCGGCGACCAGCTTCTCCTTGGCCTGACGGGCATCCTCGCGCTGCGCGTCCAGCGAGGCGAAGTGCGCCTTGCGGCGCTTCGAGAACGCCGAGCGCGCGTGCGAGAAGCGGTGCCACAGCTCGTCGTCCGACTTGCGGTCCAGACGCGGCAGACCCTTCCAGGTGTCCACCAGCGCCCGCAGCCGCTCGCCGGCCGCGCGCCACTGCTCGCTCTGGGCCAGCTCCTCGGCCTCGGTGACCAGGGCCTCCTTGGCGTGCCGCGCCTCGTCGGACTGCTTCGCCTTCTGGACCTTGCGCTCCTCGCGGCGCGCGTCGACGGTCTCGACGAGCTTGTCCAGGCGCTTGCCCAGAGCCTCCAGATCGCCGACGGCGTGCGCATCGGTCACCTGCTCGCGCAGGTGCTCGATGGCGGTCGTGGCGTCCTTCGCCGACAGGTCGGTCGTCTGCACCCGGCGCTCGAGGAGCCCGATCTCGACGACCAGGCCGTCGTACTTGCGCTTGAAGTAGGCGAGGGCCTCGTCGGGAGAACCTGCCTGCCACGAACCGACTTCACGCTCGCTGCCGTCGGCCGAACGCACGTACACGGTCCCCGTCTCATCGACGCGGCCCCACGGGTCGCTGCTCACAGCGCCTCCTCCACATGATGCCTGCGGGGCGCCTTGGGCCCCCGGGCATCGTCCACAGTTTCGTCACGGCCAACATAGGCGACCGGCGGGGCGGCTGTCCGCATCCCGCGCGACCGAAATTTCACCGCCGGCGGTCAGGATTTCTTCACGGTCGCCTTGTCGATCACGACGGTGGCGTTCGGGGCGCCGTCACCCTGCCCGGTGCTCTCACCTGCGGCGGCGATCTTCTTGAGCACCTTCATGCCGGAATCGGAAATGGTCCCGAACGGTGTGTAGCTCGGCGGCAACTGACTGTCCTGGTACACGAGGAAGAACTGGCTGCCGCCGGTGTGCTTCTGGCCCGTGTTCGCCATCGCGATCGTGCCCGCCGGATACACGTTCCCCTTCAGGCTTTTGTCCTTCAGGTTCTCGTCCGGGATCGTGTAGCCCGGGCCGCCCGCGCCGGTGCCCTTCGGGTCGCCGCACTGCAGGACGTAGATCCCGTTGGTGGTGAGCCGGTGGCACTTCGTGTGGTCGAAGAAGCCCTTGCCGGCGAGGAAGTCGAAGGAGTTGACCGTGTGCGGAGCCTCCTTCGCCTTGAGGCCGATGCCGATGTCGCCGCACGTCGTCGCGAGGTTCATCGTGTAGCCGGCCGACTTGTCGATGGTGAGCGCCGGCTCCTTCTTCCAGCTGAGCGGCTTCACCTTGCCCGCGGCGGGCTTCTCGCACGGGTCGGCGGCCTTGGAGGGGCTCGCGCTCGGCTTGGAGGCCGCGGAGTCCTTCTTGTCCTTGCCGTCGAAGGCCCCGGCGGCGAACGCGCCGGCGCCCGCCACCACGACCACGGCCAACGCCGACGCGATCACCGTGTTGCGTGTGCGCGCCCTGCGCCGCGCCGACTCCCGCCGCTGCTGCTGCCGCAAGAACTTCTCCCGGGCGAGCTGCCGCCGCCGCTGATCGTTGCTGACCACCGGGTCTACTCCTCGTACGTCGCGAGACCTGATTCCGAACCGATCCGAAGTGATTCGAACGGGACGAACCGGGTCTGAACTGGACCTGTTACGACCGCCTGCTGTGTGCCCCGTACCGTATATGGGTTAGCTGTGGAATCGGCAGCGCCGGTAGGCTCTGATCTGCCGCATTCTTCTGCGGACACACTTCCGCCGGACGACATACGAAGGACGATCGTGCTGATTGCCGGGTTCCCCGCCGGGGCCTGGGGCACCAACTGTTACCTGGTTGCCCCCGCCGCGGGTGAGGAGTGCGTGATCATCGACCCCGGCCACCAGGCCACCCAGGGAGTCGAGGACGCGCTCAAGAAGCATCGGCTCAAGCCGGTCGCCGTCATCCTCACGCATGGCCACATCGACCACGTCGCCTCCGTCGTCCCCGTGTGCGGGGCCCATGACGTCCCGGCGTGGATCCACCCCTCCGACCGCTACATGATGAGCGATCCGGAGAAGGCGCTCGGCCGCTCCATCGGCATGCCGCTGATGGGTGAGCTGACCGTGGGGGAGCCCGACGACGTGCGGGAGCTGAGCGACGGCGCCGAACTGAAGCTGGCGGGTCTCGACCTGACCGTGGCGCACGCGCCGGGTCATACCAAGGGGTCGGTGGCCTTCACGATGCCCGAGAGCGCGGACATCCCGTCCGTGTTCTTCTCCGGGGATCTGCTCTTCGCCGGCTCCATCGGACGCACCGATCTGCCCGGTGGCTCCATGGACGACATGCTCGAATCGCTGGCACGCGTGTGCCTGCCGCTCGACGACCGGACCGTGGTGCTCTCCGGGCACGGCTCCCAGACGACCATCGGCCAGGAACGCGCCACCAACCCGTATCTGCGGCAGGTGGCCGCCGGCCAGGGAACCTCCTTCGAGGCTCCCCGACGAGGAATGTGACGAGAGACTTCCGTGAGCACCTTTCAGGCCCCCAAGGGCACGTACGACCTGCTTCCCCCCGACTCCGCGACGTACCTCGCGGTGCGCGACGCCATTTCCACCCCGCTGAGGAACTCCGGCTACGGCTACGTCGAGACGCCCGGCTTCGAAAACGTCGAGCTGTTCGCGCGTGGTGTCGGTGAGTCCACCGACATCGTCACCAAGGAGATGTACGCCTTCGAGACCAAGGGCGGTGACAAGCTCGCCCTGCGCCCCGAAGGCACCGCGTCCGTGCTGCGCGCCGCCCTGGAGGCCAACCTCCACAAGGCCGGCAACCTCCCGGTCAAGCTCTGGTACTCGGGCTCGTACTACCGCTATGAGCGCCCCCAGAAGGGCCGTTACAGGCACTTCTCGCAGGTCGGCGCCGAGGCGATCGGCGCGGAGGACCCGGCGCTCGACGCCGAGCTGATCATCCTGGCCGACCAGGCGTACCGCTCGCTCGGGCTGCGCGACTTCCGCATCCTGCTGAACTCGCTCGGCGACAACGAGTGCCGGCCCGTCTACCGCGCGGCGCTCCAGGACTTCCTGCGCGGCCTCGACCTCGACGAGGACACCCTGCGCCGCGCCGAGATCAACCCGCTGCGCGTCCTCGACGACAAGCGCCCCGACGTCCAGAAGCAGCTCGTCGGCGCGCCCTCGCTGCGCGACTACCTGTGCGACGGCTGCAAGGCGTACCACGAGCAGGTCCGTGAACTCCTGACCGCCGAGGGCGTCGCCTACGAGGACGACGAGAAGCTGGTCCGCGGGCTCGACTACTACACGCGCACCACGTTCGAGTTCGTCCACGACGGTCTCGGCTCGCAGTCCGCGGTGGGCGGCGGCGGCCGCTACGACGGCCTGTCCGAGATGATCGGCGGCCCGTCGCTGCCGTCCGTCGGCTGGGCGCTCGGCGTCGACCGCACGGTCCTGGCGCTGGAGGCGGAGGGCGTGGAGCTCGAACTCCCCTCCACCACCAGCGTGTTCGCGGTGCCGCTCGGCGACGAGGCGCGCCGCGTCCTCTTCTCGAAGGTCACGGAGCTGCGCCGGGCCGGCGTCTCCGCCGACTTCTCGTACGGCGGCAAGGGCCTCAAGGGCGCGATGAAGAACGCGAACCGCAGCGGCGCCCGCTTCACCATCGTCGCCGGCGAACGCGACCTCGCCGACGGCGTCGTCCAGCTCAAGGACATGGAGTCGGGCGAGCAGGACGCGGTGGCGGTCGAGGAGATCGTGGCTGTCCTGAAGGGCAAGCTGGCGTAGCCGGGCCTCAGGAGCAGGCGAAGGAGCGGGGCACGCGCGTGCCCCGCTCCTTGTCTGTTCGTGCCGTGTGTCGTCATGTCAGGGAGCGCCCCGTCGGAGCGAACGCTTCGGGACCGTCGGCCGTACTTGCTTATGTCCATCGAACGGTGGACACACAGGAGCGTGCGGCAGAATGAGGCTGCCAGCAGGCCACCACCTCAAGCGACGGAACGGCGTGATGAGCAAGACGACCACGGCAAGCGACAGCGCCTCTTCCACCGGCGGCGACGGAGCGGGCGCTCCCCGCAGTGCCGGGGGTTCCCTGGGTTTCGCGCTGCTTCTGGTGATCACCGGTGCGGCGGGGCTGCTCGCGGCGTGGGTCATCACGATCGACAAGTTCAAGCTGCTCGAGGACCCGAACTTCACGCCGGGCTGCAGTCTGAACCCGGTCGTGTCGTGCGGGAACATCATGAAGAGCGAGCAGGCGTCGGTGTTCGGGTTCCCGAACCCGATGCTGGGGCTCGCGGCCTACGCGGTCGTGATCTGTGTGGGGATGAGCCTGCTGGGGCGGGCGAGCTTCCCGCGCTGGTACTGGCTGACGTTCAACGCGGGCACGCTGTTCGGGGTCGGGTTCTGCACATGGCTGCAGTTCCAGTCGCTGTACCGGATCAACTCGCTGTGCCTGTGGTGCTCTTTGGCGTGGGTCGCCACGATCGTCATGTTCTGGTACGTGACGTCGTTCAACGTGCGCAACGGGTTCCTGCCCGCGCCGTCGTGGCTGCGGTCGTTCTTCGGCGAGTTCACGTGGGTTCTTCCCGTGCTGCACGTCGGGATCATCGGGATGCTGATCCTGACCCGCTGGTGGGACTTCTGGACCAGCTGAGCCGCGGCCGGGGTCCCTGCTTCACGGGGCCGGGCGGGATTGTCAGTGGGGTGACATAGGGTTTTCGACGTGGAGCCCGACCTGTTCACCGCCGCAGCCGAAGACCGCCAGGAAAAGGACCCGTCCAGCAGCCCCCTGGCCGTCCGGATGCGCCCGCGCACCCTCGACGAAGTCGTCGGCCAGCAGCATCTGCTGAAGCCGGGCTCACCCCTGCGCCGCCTCGTGGGGGAGAGCGGCGGCGGCCCCGCCGGGCCTTCGTCGGTGATCCTCTGGGGCCCGCCCGGCATCGGCAAGACGACCCTCGCGTACGTCGTCTCCAAGGCGACGAACAAGCGCTTCGTGGAGCTCTCCGCGATCACCGCGGGCGTCAAGGAAGTGCGGGCCGTCATCGACGGCGCCCGCAGGGCGCTCGGCGGCCACGGCAAGGAGACCGTCCTCTTCCTCGACGAGATCCACCGCTTCAGCAAGGCCCAGCAGGACTCCCTCCTGCCGGCCGTCGAGAACCGCTGGGTCACGCTCATCGCGGCGACGACCGAGAACCCGTACTTCTCGATCATCTCGCCGCTCCTGTCCCGCTCCCTGCTCCTCACCCTCGAATCCCTCACGGACGACGACCTGCGCGCACTGCTCCGGCGGGCACTCACCGAGGAGCGCGGTCTCGGCGGCGCGGTCACGCTCCCCGATGAGGCCGAGGGTCACCTGCTGCGCATCGCGGGCGGCGACGCGCGCCGGGCTCTCACCGCACTTGAGGCGGGCGCGGGTTCGGCCCTCGCCAAGCAGGAGAAGGAGATCACCCTCCAGACCCTGGAGGAGTCCGTCGACCGCGCCGCGGTCAAGTACGACCGGGACGGCGACCAGCACTACGACGTCGCGAGCGCCCTGATCAAGTCCATCCGCGGCTCTGACGTGGACGCCGCCCTGCACTATCTGGCCCGCATGATCGAGGCGGGTGAGGACCCCCGTTTCATCGCCCGCCGCCTGATGATCTCCGCGAGCGAGGACATCGGCCTCGCCGACCCGACGGCGCTGCCCACGGCCGTCGCGGCAGCCCAGGCCGTCGCGATGATCGGCTTCCCCGAGGCGGCGCTCACCCTCAGCCACGCGACGATCGCTCTGGCCCTGGCGCCGAAGTCGAACTCCGCGACGACGGCGATCGGCGCCGCCATGGAAGACGTCCGCAAGGGCCTCGCGGGCCCCGTCCCGCCCCATCTGCGCGACGGCCACTACAAGGGCGCGGCCAAGCTCGGCCACGCCCAGGGATACGTGTATCCGCACGACGTCCCCGGAGGCATCGCCGCCCAGCAGTACGCGCCGGACGCGGTCAAGGGAAAGCGCTACTACCAACCCACCCGGTACGGGGCGGAGGCCCGGTACGCGGACGTGGCCGAGCGCGTCCGTGAGCGCCTCACCGGCGAGCAGCCGGGCGCGGCGGGCAGCTGACACCCCCGCGTGACCCCGGTCCGCTGCACTCCTCGCCACCCTGTAAACTCTCGGAAGCGCTGCGTCTCGCGTCCGGCCCCGGCCGGCACCACCAGAGCGGGACATGCAGCCGGAACCCCGACGCCGCAAGGCATTGGGGATCCAGGAGCGTCGCGCACCGTCGAATAGGTGTCGCGGGCAGCCCACCACCATCCCGGGCTTCCGGGAAGCGGTCGGTGGGCCACTCGCGTGCTGCACGTATGTGCCCAGACCAGGGAGCGGCTGCCTGCCCCGTCCGCAAGGACAAGGCGGGTTTCCCCGGCTGCGGATGCGACCTCCCTTAACCCTGGTGAAGCCGTATCCACACAGAACAATGAGGTGTTTGGTTCATGACGAACCAGTCCCGCCCCAAGGTCAAGAAGTCGCGTGCCCTCGGTATCGCGCTGACCCCGAAGGCCGTCAAGTACTTCGAGGCCCGCCCCTACCCGCCGGGCGAGCACGGCCGCGGCCGCAAGCAGAACTCGGACTACAAGGTCCGTCTGCTGGAGAAGCAGCGTCTGCGTGCGCAGTACGACGTGTCCGAGCGCCAGCTCGTCCGCGCCTACGAGCGTGCCGCCAAGACGCAGCTCAAGACCGGTGAGGCCCTGGTCATCGAGCTGGAGCGTCGTCTCGACGCCCTGGTTCTGCGTTCGGGCATCGCCCGCACGATCTACCAGGCCCGCCAGATGGTCGTTCACGGCCACATCGAGGTCAACGGTGGCAAGGTCGACAAGCCGTCGTACCGTGTCCGTCCCGACGACGTCGTGATGGTCCGCGAGCGCAGCCGCGAGAAGCCGCTGTTCCAGGTCGCGCGTGAGGGTGGCTTCGCCCCCGACGGCGAGATCCCGCGTTACCTCCAGGTCAACCTGAAGGCCCTGGCCTTCCGTCTGGACCGTGACCCGAACCGCAAGGAAATCCCCGTGATCTGCGACGAGCAGCTCGTCGTCGAGTACTACGCCCGCTGATCATCCGGCGGACGTAGCACTTCCTGCGTTTCAGCCCGTCGTCTCCCCGCCCTGCACGGTCGGGGAGGCGGCGGGTTCGCGCGTTTCCGGGGCCGGATGCGCGGTACGGGGCCCCGGCACCACCGCCGGCCGCGATGCGGCGTCCCGTCCGAGCGCCCGCTGAACGGCCTCCCCGGGCTCCAGGCGCGCCCCGGCCGCCACGAACGACTCGAACCGCGCGTCGCCGAGGATGGCCCGGGCGTCCGACGCACACCGCTCGTGCGGCGCGTTGTAGTGCGCCGAACCGAACAGCGGCAGCCCCACGGACGGCCAGATCCTGCCCGCGGCGCCCTGGAGCAGCGCCGCCTCACCCGCGTCCCCCTCCGTCACGGTGACGAGCGCCAGCAGCTCGATCGTCAGGACCGTGCCCAGCAGGTCGTCGAACGTGTCACCGATGACGAGGCACTCGCGCAGCAGCTGCCGCGCCCGCACCAGATCGCCCTTGGTCCACTCCGCGTACGCCAGGACATACAGCGCGTATGCCAGCGTCCACCGCTCGCCGTGGTCCTCGCAGATCAGCCGCACGTCCTCGCACAGCTCGACCGCCGCGGCGAGATCTCCCCGGAACGCCACGGCCATCGCCAGCTCGACCTGGCCCATCAGCACGCTGCTGTTCAGCTCACCGATCTCCCGATAGCCGGCGAGGGCCGTCCGCAGCAGTTCCTCGGCGCGCGGCAGATCGTCCGTGACCAGCGCCAGGCAGCCCCTGCGGTGCTCCGCGTACGCGACCGCCGTGGCGTCGCCCATACGTTCCGCCTCGTCGCGGCACTCCTGGAGTGCGGCCAGCGCGGGCACCGTGTCGCCCTGGAGGATCGCCACATAGCCGAGCACCCACAGCGCCTTCAGCCGGGACCGGGAGTAGTCGCCGTCCTCACTCTCGGCGTCGAGCCCCACGCTGCGCTCCAGCCAGTGCCGCCCCTCCGACAGGCGGCCGCAGCCCGCCCAGAAGAACCACAGCGTGCCCGCGAGGTACTGCCCCAGGTGCGTCTCGCCCGGCTCCGTCAGACAGAACTCCAGCGCGGCGCGCAGATTCGGCAGCTCCGCCCCGATCTGCGCCGCCACCTGCGCCTGCCGCGGCGAGAACCAGTCCAGCTCGCACCACGTGGCGAGGCCCATGTACCAGTCGCGGTGCCTGCGCCGCATGCGCGCGGTGTCGCCCGACACCTCCAGCCAGTCCGCGCCGTACGCCCTGACCGTGTCGAGCAGTCGGTAGCGCACCACGGAGCCCGCCTCCTCGCGGATCACCACGGACTGCGCGATCAGCTCGGAGAGCACATCGAGGACCGCTTCGGCGTGCAGCCCGTCCCCGCTGCAGATGTACTCCGCCGCGTCCAGGTCGAACTGCCCGGAGAACACCGAGAGCCGCGCCCACAGCAGCCGCTCCTGCGCCGTGCACAGCTCATGGCTCCAGCCGATCGCCGTCCGCAGCGTCTGATGCCGCGGCAGCGCCCCGCGCGTGCCGCCCGTGAGCAGCCTGAACCGGTCGTCGAGCCGGCCGAGCAGGTCCGCGGGCGACAGTGCCCGCAGTCGCCCCGCCGCCAGTTCCACCGCGAGCGGCAGACAGTCGAGTCGCCGGCACACCTCGACGACCTCCGTCCGGTTCCCGTCGTCCAGGGCGAAGCCCGGCAGCAGCGCGGCGGCCCGGTCGGCGAAGAGCTCCGCCGCGTCCGCCGTGCCGAGCGGCGCCAGTGGGAAGATCCGTTCCCCTTCTACGGACAGGGGCCTGCGCCCCACCGCGAGGATCCGTAGATCCGGTGCCGCACCGAGCAGTTCGGTCACGAGCGAGGCGCACGCGCCGACGAGATGCTCGAACCCGTCGATGACAAGCAGGAGTTGACGCTGTCCGAGGTGGTCGAGAAGGACCTCGCGCTGCGGACGGCTCGTGTGGTCGGTCAGTTCGAGGGCCGCGGCAAGCGCGTACTCGACCAGATTCGGCTCGCGCACCGTGGCGAGGTCCACCCGCCGGACCGCGTCGCAGCCCAGGCGCCCAGCGGCCACGGCCGCCGCTCTCGCCGCGAAGCGGGACTTGCCGACGCCGCCGGCGCCGGTCACGGTGACCAGGTGAGCCGCCTCAAAAGTTCGCGTGAGCTCCGCGAGTTCATCGGCCCGACCGACGAAGCGGTTGAGCTCGAGGGGGAGGTTGCCGGGCGGGGTCGAACCCTCCGGCCTGTCGGCAGGGCGCAGTTCGCGTCGCATCAAGCACGGAGCGTACTCGTGCGTATGCAGTCCGTACAATCGGTACGCGCAACTCCGCCCGCGGCGAGGGGTAATCCGGTACGGAGCGCGGACCCCGGCGCGATAGGCTCAGGAGACGACTTTTCGATGTTCAGGAAGCGGTGCTAAGTGTCCGGTGGAGAGGTGGCCGGGATCCTGGTGGCCGTCTTCTGGGCGATCCTGGTCTCCTTCCTCGCGGTGGCTCTGGCGAGGCTGGCCCAGACGCTCAGGGCGACCACCAAGCTCGTGGCGGATGTGACCGAGCAGGCGGTCCCGCTGCTTGCCGACGCCTCCGCGGCCGTGCGTTCCGCACAGACGCAGATCGACCGGGTCGACGCCATCGCGTCGGACGTCCAGGAGGTCACGTCGAACGCGTCGGCGCTTTCCTCCACCGTCGCCTCCACCTTCGGTGGCCCGCTCGTCAAGGTGGCCGCCTTCGGCTACGGCGTGCGCCGGGCGATCGGCCGCAAGTCCACGGGTGCCTCCGCAGCCGAAGCGCCCGCCAAGCCGTCCCGCCGCACCGTGATCGTGGGCCGCACCGTCCCGTCGGCGCGGCGCAGCAAGCGAGCCACGCGGGACAACCCGAACAAGAGGGACTGACGCAGCGATGTTCCGCCGTACGTTCTGGTTCACCGCGGGCGCAGCCGCCGGCGTATGGGCCACCACCAAGGTCAACCGCAAGCTGAAGAAGCTGACGCCGGAGAGCCTCGCCGCACAGGCCGCGAACAAGGCGATCGAGGCGGGCCACCGCCTCAAGGACTTCGCCCTCGACGTCCGCGACGGCATGGCCGAGCGTGAGGCCGAACTCGACGACGCACTGGGTCTCAACGCCCCCGTGGACGCCGAACTCCCCGCGCAGCGCCGCTTCGCCGGCATCGAGAACCACGTGAAGAACAACCCCAAGTACCTCGAGAACACGACGTACTCGTACAACCGGAATGAGGACCACTGATGGAGTCGGCTGAAATCCGCCGCCGCTGGCTGAGCTTCTTCGAGGAGCGTGGCCACAAGGTCGTGCCCTCGGCGTCGCTCATCGCGGACGACCCGACTCTGCTGCTCGTCCCCGCCGGCATGGTCCCGTTCAAGCCGTACTTCCTCGGCGAGGTCAAGCCGCCCGCCCCGCGCGCCACATCGGTGCAGAAGTGCGTGCGCACACCGGACATCGAAGAGGTCGGCAAGACGACCCGCCACGGCACGTTCTTCCAGATGTGCGGCAACTTCTCCTTCGGCGACTACTTCAAGGAAGGCGCCATCAAGTACGCGTGGGAGCTGCTCACCAGCTCCGTGGCGGACGGTGGTTACGGCCTCGACCCGGAGAAGCTCTGGATCACGGTCTACCTCGATGACGACGAGGCCGAGCGCATCTGGCACGACGTCGTCGGCGTTCCCAAGGAGCGCATCCAGCGCCTGGGCAAGAAGGACAACTTCTGGTCCATGGGCGTCCCCGGCCCCTGCGGCCCGTGTTCCGAGATCAACTACGACCGCGGCCCCGAGTTCGGTGTCGAGGGCGGCCCGGCCGTCAACGACGAGCGGTACGTGGAGATCTGGAACCTGGTCTTCATGCAGTACGAGCGCGGCGCCGGCATCGGCAAGGAGGACTTCGAGATCCTCGGCGACCTGCCGTCGCAGAACATCGACACCGGTCTCGGCCTCGAGCGCCTCGCCATGATCCTGCAGGACGTACAGAACATGTACGAGACGGACACCCTGCGCGTCGTCATGGACAAGGCCACCGAACTCACCGGCGTCCGGTACGGCGAGAAGCACGACACCGACGTGTCGATGCGTGTGGTCGCCGACCACATGCGCACCTCCGTGATGCTCATCGGGGACGGCGTCACCCCCGGCAACGAGGGCCGTGGCTACGTCCTGCGCCGCATCATGCGCCGCGCCATCCGCAACATGCGCCTCATGGGTGCCACCGGTCCGGTCGTCAAGGATCTCGCCGACGTCGTGATCGACACGATGGGCCAGCAGTACCCGGAGCTCATCACCGACCGCAAGCGCATCGAGACCGTCGCCCTCGCCGAAGAGGCCGCCTTCCTCAAGGCCCTCAAGGGCGGCACGAACATCCTCGACACCGCCGTCACCGACACCAAGGCCGCGGGCGGCACGGTCCTCGCCGGCGACAAGGCGTTCCTGCTCCACGACACCTGGGGCTTCCCGATCGACCTCACCCTGGAGATGGCCGCCGAGCAGGGCCTGTCCGTGGACGAGGACGGCTTCCGGCGCCTGATGAAGGAGCAGCGGGAGCGCGCCAAGGCCGACGCCCAGGCCAAGAAGACCGGCCACGCCAACGTCGGCGTCTACCGCGAGATCGCGGACGCAGCCGGCGCCACCGACTTCATCGGCTACACGTCGACCGAGGGCGAGTCCACGATCGTCGGCCTGCTGGTCAACGGCGTCTCCTCCCCGGCCGCCTCCGAGGGCGACGAGGTCGAGGTCGTCCTCGACCGCACCCCGTTCTACGCCGAGGGCGGCGGCCAGATCGGCGACACCGGCCGCATCAAGCTGGACAACGGCGCGGTGATCGAGATCCGCGACTGCCAGAAGCCCGTCCCGGGTGTCTACGTCCACAAGGGTGTCGTCCAGGTCGGCCAGGTCACCGTCGGCGCCCCGGCCCAGGCCGTCATCGACATCACGCGCCGCCGCTCCATCGCCCGCGCCCACTCCGCCACGCACCTCACGCACCAGGCGCTGCGCGATGCCCTCGGCCCGACGGCCGCCCAGGCCGGTTCCGAGAACCAGCCGGGCCGCTTCCGCTTCGACTTCGGCTCCCCGTCCGCCGTGCCCACGGCCGTGATGACGGACGTCGAGCAGAAGATCAACGAAGTGCTCTCCCGCGAGCTGGACGTCATGGCCGAGGTCATGAGCATCGACGACGCCAAGAAGCAGGGCGCCATCGCCGAGTTCGGCGAGAAGTACGGCGAGCGTGTCCGCGTCGTCACCATCGGCGACTTCTCCAAGGAGCTGTGCGGCGGCACGCACGTGCACAACACCGCCCAGCTCGGCCTGGTGAAGCTGCTCGGCGAGTCGTCCATCGGCTCGGGCGTCCGCCGCATCGAGGCCCTCGTGGGTGTCGACGCGTACAACTTCCTCGCCCGCGAGCACACGGTCGTCAACCAGCTGACCGAGCTGCTCAAGGGCCGCTCGGAGGAGCTGCCGGAGAAGGTCTCCACGATGCTCGGCAAGCTGAAGGACGCCGAGAAGGAGATCGAGAAGTTCCGCGCGGAGAAGGTCCTCCAGGCCGCTGCCGGTCTCGCCGCCGGCGCCACCGACGTACACGGGATCGCGCTCGTCACAGGCCAGGTCCCGGACGGCACCGGCGCCGACGACCTGCGCAAGCTGGTCCTCGACGTGCGCGGCCGTATCCAGGGCGGACGCCCGGTCGTGGTGGCCCTGTTCACGACGGTCAACGGCAAGCCGCTGACGGTCATCGCCACGAACGAGGCCGCCCGTGAGCGCGGTCTGAAGGCCGGCGACCTGGTCCGCACGGCCGCCAAGACCCTCGGCGGCGGCGGTGGCGGCAAGCCGGACGTCGCCCAGGGCGGCGGCCAGAACCCGGCCGCCATCGGTGACGCCGTGGCCGCGGTCGAGCGACTCGTCGCGGAAACCGCCTGATGCGACGCGGCCGCCGGCTCGCGATCGACGTCGGGGACGCCCGGATCGGGGTCGCCTCGTGCGACCCCGACGGGATCCTCGCCACGCCGGTGGAGACCGTGCCGGGACGCGATGTCCCGGCCGCCCACCGGCGGCTCCGGCAACTCGTGGAGGAGTACGAGCCGATCGAGGTCGTCGTCGGACTCCCTCGCTCCCTCAAGGGGGGCGAGGGTCCGGCCGCGGCCAAGGTCCGCGCGTTCACCCAGGAGCTGGCCGCCGGGATCGCCCCCGTCGGCGTGCGGCTCGTGGACGAGAGGATGACCACAGTGACGGCCAGTCAGGGGCTGCGCGCCTCGGGCGTGAAGTCCAAAAAGGGCCGGTCTGTCATCGACCAGGCGGCCGCCGTCGTCATCCTCCAACAGGCACTGGAGTCCGAACGGGCGTCAGGTAAAGCTCCGGGCGAGGGCGTCGAAGTGGTCATCTGATCGCGATACGGTAACGTTCCGCGCGACCGGCGGCGTTCGAACAGCTGCCGCACAGCATCAAGAGGCGGAACGGTTGCCCTGCCACCCAGACGCGGCCGCCGCCTCGCGGCTTGTAGGGGATCGATGACTGAGTATGGCCGGGGCCCGGGCTCCGAACCGTGGCACCCCGAGGACCCGTTGTACGGGGACCAGGGGTGGGGGCAGCAGGCCGCCGACGGCCAGCCTGCCTACGGCGGCCAGGGGCAGTACCACCCTCAGCAGCCGCAACAGCATCCTCAGGCCCAGCAGCAGCCGCAGCAGTACGGCGGCGAGTGGGGCACCGGTCAGCACGACCAGTACGGCCAGCAGCAGTACGGGGGCGGCCAGCAGTACGGCGGTCAGCCTCAGGGTGGCGGTCAGCAGTACGGCGGCCAGCAGCAGGGTGGCGGCTGGGACACCGGTCAGCACGGCCATGTCCCGTACAACGCCGACCCGGTGGACCCGTACGGCGGTCAGCAGCAGCCTGTCGCGTACGGCGGTGAGCAGCCGGATCTCTACGGCACCCCCGACGCGTACCCGCCGCCGGAGCCGCCCGGCCGGCGCGGGGCCGCCGCGGAGCCGGAGACGAACTGGGACCCGGGCCCCGACCAGGGTGAGCACGCGTTCTTCGCCGGTGGCGGCGATGACGACGGCGACGACTACGACGACCCGAGTGACCGGGGCAGCCGCCGCGGCCGCGGCGGCAAGAAGCCGAAGAAGCGGCGCAGCGGATGCGCCTGCCTGGTCCTCACTGTGATCTTCGCGGGCGGCGTCGGCGGTGTCGGCTATTTCGGCTATCAGTTCTATCAGGACCGTTTCGGATCGGCGCCGGATTACGCGGGGTCCGGAAACGGCGAACCCGTTTCCGTGGACATTCCCAAGGGTGCGGGCGGCTATGTCATCGGCCAGCGCCTGAAGGACGCGGGCGTCATCAAGAGTGTGGACGCCTTCGTTGCGGCGCAGGAGCAGAATCCGCGGGGCAAGTCCATTCAGGACGGCGGATATACGCTCGAGAAGGAAATGTCGGCCCAAAGCGCGGTCGAGATGATGCTCAGCCCGAGCAGCCGGAACAACCTGATCATCGCCGAGGGCCGCCGTAACGTGTGGGTCTACGAGCAGATCGACAAGCGGCTCGGTATCGCCAAGGGGACCACGCAAAAGGTCGCGAAGAAGGACTACAAGAAGCTCGGTCTGCCCTCCTGGGCCATGAACGAGCCGAATGTGAAGGACCCGCTGGAAGGGTTCCTCTACCCGTCCAGCTACGGCGTCGCCAAGGGCGGAAAGCCCGAGACGGTCCTCAAGCAGATGGTGTCGCGGGCGACCGAGACGTACGAGTCCTACGGCGTCGAGAAGAAGGCCAAGAGCCTTGGCCTCGACAGCCCGTGGCAGCTGATCACGGTGGCGAGCCTCGCCCAGGCCGAGGGCACGAGCCACGACGACTTCCGCAAGATGGCCGAGGTCGTCTACAACCGCCTCAAGCCCGGCAACGCGCAGACGAACGGAATGCTGGAGTTCGACTCCACGTACAACTACGTCAAGAACCAGAGCAAGATCGACCTGAGTCTCACCGCGCTGCGTAAGTACGACAACCGCTACAACACGTACTACTACAAGGGCCTGCCGCCGGGGCCGATCGGAAACCCGGGTGAGGAAGCTCTGAAGGGCGCCACCGACCCGACCAGCGACGGCTGGTACTACTTCATCTCGATGGACGGCAAGACCAGCGAGTTCACCAAGACGAACGAGGAACACCAGAAGCTGGTCGACAAGTGGAACGCGTCGAGGAAGAACTGATGTCAGCAATCAGAAGGGCGGCCGTACTCGGGTCGCCCATCGCGCACTCCCTGTCCCCGGTGCTGCACCGTGCCGCCTACGAGGAATTGGGCCTGACGGACTGGTCCTACGACCGCTTCGAGGTCGACGAGGTGGCCCTGCCCGACTTCCTGGCCGGGCTCGGGCCCGAGTGGGCGGGCCTCTCGCTGACCATGCCGCTGAAGCGCGCCGTGATCCCGCTGCTCGACACGATCAGTGACACGGCCGCCTCCGTCGAGGCCGTCAACACCGTCGTCCTCACCGATGACGGGCACAAGGTCGGCGACAACACCGACATCCCCGGCATGGTCGCCGCCCTCGCCGAGCGCGGCATCGACAAGGTCGAGTCCGCCGCGATCCTGGGTGCGGGCGCCACCGCCTCCTCCGCGCTCGCCGCCCTGTCGCGGATCTGCGCCGGCGAGATCGTCGCGTACGTACGCAGCGACGCCCGCGCCGCCGAGATGCGGGAGTGGGGCGAGCGGCTCGACGTGGACGTGAAGATCGGGAAGTGGTCGGACGCGGCGCGTGCCTTCACCGCGCCGCTGGTCGTCGCCACGACGCCCGCCGGAACCACGGACGCCCTCGCCGCCGACATCCCCGAGCGGCCCGGTACCCTCTTCGACGTCGTGTACGACCCCTGGCCGACACAGCTCGCGGCCCGCTGGTCCGGGTACGGCGGAGCGGTCGTCAGCGGGCTCGACCTGCTGGTGCACCAGGCCGTCCTCCAGGTCGAGCAGATGACGGGGCGCGCCCCGGCGCCGCTCGGTGCGATGCGCCGGGCGGGGGAGCGGGCGCTCGCCGGCTGACCCGGACCGTGTCCGTCCCGGCGTCCGTCTGATGGACCGGGGGCCGGGTCGGGTGTGCGGACGTGGGAGGATCGGGGGTGGCGGGCCAGGGCCGCGCACCCGGCCGCGCCATCGCAGTTCGAGGCGCGAGCAAGAGGAGCACCGTTGAGCAGGTTGCGCTGGCTGACCGCTGGGGAGTCCCACGGACCCGCACTTGTCGCGACGCTGGAGGGACTTCCCGCCGGCGTGCCGATCACCACGGAGATGGTGGCGGACCACCTGGCCCGGCGGCGGCTCGGCTATGGACGCGGCGCGCGGATGAAGTTCGAGCGCGACGAGGTGACCTTCCTCGGCGGCGTGCGCCACGGCCTGACCATGGGTTCGCCGGTCGCGGTCATGGTGGGCAACACCGAGTGGCCCAAGTGGGAGCAGGTCATGTCGGCCGACCCGGTCGACCCCGAGATCCTCGCCGATCTGGCGCGCAACGCGCCGCTGACCCGGCCCCGCCCGGGTCACGCCGACCTCGCCGGCATGCAGAAGTACGGCTTCGACGAGGCCCGGCCGATCCTGGAGCGGGCCTCCGCCCGTGAGACGGCGGCCCGCGTCGCGCTCGGCGCCATCGCCCGCTCCTACCTCAAGGAGACGGCCGGCATCGAGATCGTCAGCCACGTCACCGAGCTGGCGAGCGCCAAGGCCCCCTACGGCGTCTACCCGACCCCGGCCGATGTCGACAAGCTCGACGCCGACCCGGTGCGCTGCCTGGACGCGGACGCGTCGAAGGCGATGGTCGCGGAGATCGACCAGGCCCACAAGGACGGCGACACCCTCGGCGGTGTCGTCGAGGTCCTCGCCTACGGCGTGCCGGTGGGCCTCGGCTCGCACGTGCACTGGGACCGGCGTCTGGACGCCCGCCTCGCGGCGGCCCTCATGGGTATCCAGGCCATCAAGGGCGTCGAGGTCGGCGACGGCTTCGAGCTCGCCCGCGTGCCCGGCTCGAAGGCGCACGACGAGATCGTGACGACGCCCGACGGCATCAAGCGCACGTCGGGCCGCTCCGGCGGCACCGAGGGCGGCCTCACCACCGGTGAACTGCTGCGTGTGCGCGCCGCGATGAAGCCGATCGCGACGGTCCCGCGCGCGCTCGCCACCATCGACGTGGCGACCGGCGAGGCCGCGAAGGCCCACCACCAGCGCTCCGACGTGTGCGCGGTCCCGGCCGCCGGCATCGTCGCCGAGGCCATGGTCGCGCTCGTGCTCGCCGACGCCGTCGCGGAGAAGTTCGGCGGCGACAGCGTCCCCGAGACCCGGCGCAACGTGCAGTCGTACCTCGACCACCTCCAGATCCGGTGACCGGCCCGCTGGTCGTACTCGTCGGCCCGATGGGCGTCGGCAAGTCCACGGTGGGGGAGCTGCTCGCCGAGTGGCTCGGCTGCCCCTACCGGGACACCGACGCGGACATCGTGGCCGCCCAGGGCCGCCCCATCGCGGACATCTTCGTGGACGAGGGCGAGCCCCACTTCCGCGCACTCGAACGGCAGGCCGTGCGCGAGGCCGTCGCCGGGCACACCGGTGTGCTCGCGCTCGGCGGCGGAGCGATCCTCGACGAGTCGACACGCGCGCTGCTGGCCCCGCTCCCCGTCGTCTATCTGTCGATGGACGTCGAGGAGGCGGTCAAGCGGACCGGCCTCAACACCGCCCGTCCGCTGCTCGCCGTCAACCCGCGCCGCCAGTGGCGCGAGCTGATGGAGGCCCGCCGCCACCTGTACACCGAAGTCGCCCGCGTCGTCGTACCCACCGACGACCGCACCCCCGAAGAGGTCGCCCGCGCGGTCCTCGACGCCCTGGAGTTGAAGAAGGCATGACCGAGCAGCAGGTGACCCGGATCCAGGTCGGCGGCACGGCCGGTACCGACCCGTACGAGGTCCTCGTCGGACGTCAGCTCCTCGGCGAACTCGGCGGCCTGATCGGCGACTCCGCCCAGCGCGTCGCGATCATCCACCCGGAGGCGCTCGCCGAGACCGGTGAAGCGCTGCGCGGCGACCTCGCCGACCAGGGCTTCGAGGTCGTCGCCATCCAGGTGCCCAACGCCGAGGAGGCCAAGACCGCAGAGGTCGCCGCCTACTGCTGGAAGGCCCTCGGCCAGTCCGGCTTCACCCGCACCGACGTCATCGTCGGCGTGGGCGGCGGCGCCACCACGGACCTCGCCGGGTTCGTGGCCGCGACGTGGCTGCGCGGGGTGCGCTGGATCGCCGTGCCGACCACGGTGCTCGGCATGGTGGACGCGGCCGTCGGCGGCAAGACCGGGATCAACACCGCCGAGGGCAAGAACCTCGTGGGGTCCTTCCACCCGCCGGCCGGCGTGCTCTGCGACCTCGCGGCCCTCGACTCGCTGCCGGTCAACGACTTCGTGTCCGGGCTCGCGGAGATCATCAAGGCCGGCTTCATCGCCGACCCGGCGATCCTCGACCTGATCGAGTCCGACCCCGAGGCGGCGCGCTCCCCGCAGGGCCCGCGCACCGCCGAGCTCATCGAGCGCTCCATCAAGGTCAAGGCCGAGGTCGTCTCCGGCGACCTCAAGGAGTCGGGCCTGCGCGAGATCCTCAACTACGGGCACACCCTCGCGCACGCCATCGAGAAGAACGAGCGGTACAAGTGGCGGCACGGCGCCGCCGTTTCCGTCGGCATGCACTTCGCCGCCGAACTCGGCCGTCTCGCCGGACGCCTGGACGACGCGACCGCCGACCGGCACCGCACCGTCCTCGAGTCCGTCGGGCTGCCCCTGAGCTACCGCTACGACCAGTGGCCCAAGCTCCTGGAGAACATGAAGGTCGACAAGAAGTCCCGCGGCAACCTGCTGCGGTTCATCGTCCTCGACGGCCTCGCCAAGCCGACGGTCCTCGAAGGACCCGACCCGGCCGTGCTCCTCGCGGCGTACGGCGAAGTGGCCGAATAGCTCCCGTCTTCGGGCACTTCGCGACCTCCCCGGCCGTTCACACAACGGCGGCCGGGGAAGGTACCGTTCGGTAGCGCCTTGTTCGCTGGCGCCAGTTGCCTGTACGAGACGGAGTCGCACCGGATGCAGCACGGAGTGGGTTCGCCGCTGCCGCCGCCCCCTCAGCCGGGGCACGGACCGGCCGCCGGCTGGTCCCAGGCCGGGCATCACCCGGGCCCCGGACCGGCGGGTCCGCCACCGCCTGCACCCGGCTTCGCCGGCCCACCCGGCCCCTCGGGCCCGGCACCGAACGCCCCGGCGCCCGCCCCGCACCAACCCGCGCCGCACCCCCAGGCCCCGCACACCCAGCCGCCGCAGGGCCAGCCCCCGCACCCGGGCGTCGTCCCTCAGCACGCGCCCCAGCAGTCCCCGCAGCCCCCCTCACGGGACACCACGGGCCATGTGCAGCTCCCGCCCGGCGGCCCCGTCGCCATGCCGAGCCCACCGCCCGCCGCGGGCACCGCCGACGCCACCGCCACGACGCTCGCCGTCCTGCTCATCGGCCCCGCCGGCGCGGGCAAGACGAGCGTCGCCAAGTACTGGGCGGACCAGCGCCGCGTCCCCACGGCTCACATCAGCCTCGACGACGTACGCGAGTGGGTGCGCTCCGGATTCGCCGACCCGCAGTCGGGGTGGAACGACCACTCCGAGGCCCAGTACCGCCTCGCCCGCCGCACCTGTGGCTTCGCCGCGCGCAACTTCCTGGCCAACGGCATCTCCTGCATCCTCGACGACGCCGTCTTCCCGGACCGTCCGGTCGTGGGCCTCGGCGGCTGGAAGCGGCACGTGGGCCCCGGCCTGCTGCCCGTGGTGCTGCTCCCCGGCCTGGAGATCGTCCTCGAGCGCAACGCGGAGCGCAGCGGGAACCGCCGCCTCACGGACGAGGAAGTCGCCCGCATCCACGGCCGCATGGCCGGCTGGTACGGCTCGGGTCTGCCCATCATCGACAACTCCCAGATGGACGTGCCCACCACGGCCCGCGTCCTCGACGACGTCCTCGCCCGCTCGATCGCGAGCCCGCCCCAGTGGTAGCGGGCCGCGCAGAGCGCCCTGGAGGGGGCCACCTCGCCGCCCGTCCGGACGCGCTGGCCGGGCCGCGCGCCTCTGTCACTCGTACGCTCGATTCATGTCAGAGGTGTACGCGGCCCGTAGGGACCGGCTGAGGGAGCGCGCTGCGGCGGGCGGCAGTGCCGCCGCCCTTGTCTCGCGCCCCGCCAACGTTCGCTATCTCGCGGGTGCGGCACCCCACGGTGCCGTACTTCTGCTGGGCAAGGGCCCCGGCGCCGAAGGTGACGTCCTGATGTGCCGGGTGCCCCCCAGCGACCAGCCCGCCGACGGGCGGCCCGACGAGTTGCTGCGGATCCAAGTGCTCGATGCGCCCGGCGGGGACCCCGCCGTCGCCGCCGCCGACGTCGCGCTGACCCTCGGGGCGGATTCGCTCGCCGTCGAGGAGCACCATCTGACCGTGGCCAGGCACCGGGCGCTCGGCTCCGTGGCGCCCCGGCTGCGCCTCGGCGACCTGGGCAGCGCCGTGGAGCAGCTGCGGCTCGTCAAGGACGAGGACGAGATCTCCTGTCTGCGCATCGCCGCCGAGATCGCCGACCAGGCCCTCGGTGAACTGCTCGAATCGATCCTCGTCGGCCGCACCGAACGCCACCTCGCCCTGGAGCTGGAGCGCCGTCTCGTCGACCACGGCGCCGACGGCCCCGCCTTCCCGACCTCGGTCGGCACCGGGCCGAACTCGGGCCGCGGCGCCCACCGCCCCACCGATCGCCGCGTGGAGGAGGGCGACTTCCTCTCGGTCTGCCTCGGCGCCGCCTACCGCGGCTACCGCTGCGAGATCGGCCGTACGTTCGTCATCGGCACCTCGCCCGCGGACTGGCAGATCGACCTGTACGACCTGGTCTTCGCAGCCCAGAGAGCCGGCCGGGAGAGCCTCGCACCCGGCGCCGAGTGCCGCGAGGTGGACCGCGCGGCACGCCACGTACTGGACTCCGCGGGGTACGCGGACGGCCTCTCACAGCTCACCGGACACGGTGTCGGACTCGAAATCGACGAGGAGCCGCAGTTGGCCCCCGCGGCCATGGGTAAACTGGACCTTTGTGTGCCGGTCACCGTCGAACCGGGGGTCCACCTCCCGGGCCGGGGCGGTGTCCGGATCGATGACACGCTCGTCGTGCGCCCCGAGGCGGACGGCGGACCCGAGCTACTCACCATTACGACCAAGGAGCTGCTCGCGCTGTAAGGCGCGCGCGCCCGGGGTCGTCCATCGTCAGTCCAGGAGATTCCGCAACCGTGGCTTCCACGAACGACCTCAAGAACGGCCTGGTGCTCAAGCTCGACGGGGGCCAGCTCTGGTCCGTCGTCGAGTTCCAGCACGTCAAGCCCGGCAAGGGCCCTGCCTTTGTGCGCACCAAGCTCAAGAACGTGCTCTCCGGGAAGGTCGTCGACAAGACCTTCAACGCCGGCGTCAAGGTCGAGACGGCCACGATCGACAAGCGCGACATGCAGTTCTCGTACATGGACGGCGAGTACTTCGTCTTCATGGACATGCAGACGTACGACCAGCTCATGGTCGACCGCAAGTCTGTCGGTGACGCCGCCAACTTCCTGATCGAGGGCTTCAACGCCTCCGTCGCGCAGCACGAGGGCGAGGTGCTCTTCGTCGAGCTGCCGGCCGCCGTCGAGCTCGTCGTCCAGGAGACCGAGCCGGGCGTCCAGGGCGACCGCTCCACCGGTGGCACCAAGCCCGCCACGCTGGAGACCGGCCACCAGATCCAGGTGCCGCTCTTCATCACGACCGGCGAGAAGATCAAGGTCGACACCCGCACGAGCGACTACCTCGGCCGGGTGAACAGCTAACCGTGGCTGCTCGCAACACGGCCCGCAAGCGCGCCTTCCAGATCCTTTTCGAGGCAGACCAGCGCGGAGTCGACGTCCAGACGGTCCTCGCGGACTGGATCCGGCACTCCCGGTCCGACACCCGGCAGCCGCCGGTCAGCGAGTACACGATGGAGCTGGTCGAGGGATACGCGCGCAAGACCGCGCGTATCGACGAGCTCATCTCGCAGTACGCCGTTGGGTGGACCCTGGACAGGATGCCGGTCGTCGACCGCAACATCCTGCGCCTGGGCGCCTACGAGCTCGTCTGGGTCGACGACACTCCGGACGCCGTGGTGCTCGACGAGGCCGTGCAGCTCGCCAAGGAGTTCTCCACGGACGACTCCCCGGCCTTCGTCAACGGGCTTCTGGGACGCTTCAAGGACCTGAAGCCGACGCTGCGCCGCGACGAGGCGTAGCAGACAGACAGGCAGCGACAGCCATCAGGCCCGGAGCGGAACACTGAATCAGTGTTCCGCTCCGGGCCTGATGCGTTCCTGGGACGACGCCACGGCACGGAAACGCCGGAGGGGCAGGCCGGGAAAACGCGGGCCCGCCCCTCCGGCGTGACGTTTCTGCCGGCTTCTGTCCGTCAGAGGTCGTCGTGTGCGACGGCGCGACGCGCGTCGGCGTCCAGGACGCCCCAGCTGATGAGCTGCTCGGTGAGGACCGAGGGCGACTGGTCGTAGATGACGGCGAGGGTGCGCAGGTCGTCCTGGCGGATCGACAGCACCTTGCCGTTGTAGTCGCCACGCTGGGACTGGATCGTCGCCGCGTAGCGCTGCAGGGGGCCCGCCTTCTCCGGCGGGACGTGGGCCAGGCGCTCCAGGTCGAGGACGAGCTTGGGCGGGGGCTCGGCCGCACCGCCCGGCGTCGTGCCCGGCAGGAGCTCCTGCACCGGCACCCCGTAGAAGTCCGCCAGCTCGGCGAGGCGCTGCACGGTCACGGCACGGTCGCCGCGCTCGTACGAACCGACCACGACCGCCTTCCAGCGTCCCTGGGACTTCTCCTCGACACCGTGGAGGGAAAGGCCCTGCTGGGTGCGGATGGCGCGGAGCTTGGCCCCGAGCTGTTTGGCGTATTCGCTGGACATATAGCTCCCGGACGCTGTATCAACGTGCGGCTCCGCCGCGTGGCTGGTAACTCACTGTGAGGTTACGCAGCGTTACTTGGCTGCGTCAAGCCGAGTGGTCCGATACCGACTTTCCCCCGGAACGGCGTCTCTCGCACCTCCAGGGGGGTGATCAGCGGCGTTCCGGGCCTGGTACCGTGGATGGCGCAAATCCGACGTCCTTTAAGGTCCGTCCCGTGAGGCGGAGAAGGGGGTCCGTTTTTTATGGACATCAGCAGCTCCGATGAGGCACGCCCCGTACTTGAGGGCCCCGACATCGCGCGGGTACTGACCCGCATCGCTCACGAGATCGTCGAGCGCGCCAAGGGCGCCGAAGACGTCGTGCTCCTGGGCATTCCCACCCGCGGCGTCTTCCTGGGCCGCCGGCTCGCGGACAAGCTCGAAGAGATCACCGGACGCAAGATCCCGGTCGGCTCCCTCGACATCACCATGTACCGCGACGACCTGCGCATGCACCCGCCGCGGGCGCTGGCCCGCACGGAGATCCCCGCCGACGGCATCGACGGCCGCCTCGTCGTCCTCGTCGACGACGTGCTCTTCTCCGGCCGCACCATCCGCGCCGCACTCGACGCCCTGAACGACATCGGGCGCCCCCGCGCCGTGCAGCTCGCGGTCCTCGTCGACCGCGGCCACCGCGAACTCCCCATTCGCGCCGACTACGTCGGCAAGAACCTCCCCACGTCGCTGCGGGAGACGGTCAAGGTCCAGCTCGCCGAGGAGGACGGACGCGACTCCGTGCTGCTCGGCGCCAAGCGGACCGCTCCGGCCGGCGAGCAGTAGCCACCCTCAGCCCGACCCTGAGGGTGCTGCCGCGCGCCCGTATGCCCGAATACTCCTGAACTTTCCTACGGAGCCTCCCCGATGATGCGACACCTCATCTCGGCCGCCGACCTCACCCGCGACGACGCCGTCCTCATCCTCGACACCGCCGAGGAGATGGCCCGGGTCGCCGACCGGCCGATCAAGAAGCTGCCCGCCCTGCGCGGCCGCACGATCTGCAACCTCTTCTTCGAGGACTCGACCCGCACCCGGATCTCCTTCGAGGCCGCCGAGAAGCGCCTCTCCGCGGACGTCATCAACTTCGCCGCCAAGGGATCCAGCGTCTCCAAGGGCGAGTCCCTCAAGGACACCGCGCAGACCCTGGAGGCGATGGGCGTCGACGCCGTCGTCATCCGGCACGGCGCATCCGGCGCGCCCTACCGCCTCGCCACCTCGGGCTGGATCGACGCCCCGGTCATCAACGCGGGCGACGGCACCCACCAGCACCCCACGCAGGCGCTCCTCGACGCGTTCACGATGCGCCGCCGCCTGGTCGGGCGCGACGCCGGACTCGGCAAGGACCTCGAGGGCAAGCGCATCACGCTCGTCGGGGACGTCCTGCACAGCCGCGTCGCCCGCTCGAACGTCGACCTGCTGCACACCCTCGGCGCCGAGGTCACCCTCGTCGCCCCGCCGACCCTCGTCCCGGTCGGCGTCGAGACCTGGCCCTGCGAGGTCTCGTACGACCTCGACAGCACCCTGCCGAAGTCCGACGCCGTCATGATGCTGCGCGTCCAGCGTGAGCGGATGAACGCCGCCTTCTTCCCGACCGAGCGCGAGTACTCGCGTCGCTACGGCCTGGACGGCGACCGCATGGCGAAGATGCCCGAGCACGCCATCGTGATGCACCCGGGCCCGATGGTCCGCGGCATGGAGATCACCGCCGAGGTCGCCGACTCCGACCGCTGCACGGTCATCGAGCAGGTCGCCAACGGCGTCTCCATCCGCATGGCCGTCCTGTACCTGCTTCTGGGCGGCAACGAGCCCGCCGTCACCCACACCCGTACCGAGGAGAAGTAAGAACCATGAGCAAGATCCTTATCCGAGGTGCGAAGGTGCTCGGCGGCGAGCAGCAGGACGTCCTGATCGACGGCTCCGTCATCGAGGCGGTCGGCACCGGTCTGTCCGCCGAGGGCGCCCAGGTCGTCGAGGCCGGCGGCAAGGTGCTCCTGCCGGGTCTCGTCGACCTGCACACCCACCTGCGCGAGCCCGGCCGCGAGGACTCCGAGACCGTCCTCACCGGTACCCAGGCGGCCGCCTCCGGTGGCTACACCGCCGTGTTCGCCATGGCCAACACCTTCCCGGTCGCCGACACCGCCGGCGTCGTCGAGCAGGTCTACCGGCTCGGCCAGGAGCACGGCTACTGCGACGTGCAGCCCATCGGCGCCGTCACCGTCGGCCTGGAGGGCAAGAAGCTCGCCGAGCTCGGCGCCATGCACGAGTCCGCCGCCGGCGTCACCGTCTTCTCCGACGACGGCAAGTGCGTCGACGACGCGGTGATCATGCGCCGCGCCCTGGAGTACGTGAAGGCCTTCGGCGGCGTCGTCGCCCAGCACGCCCAGGAGCCCCGCCTCACCGAGGGCGCCCAGATGAACGAGGGCATCGTCTCGGCGGAGCTCGGGCTCGGCGGCTGGCCCGCCGTCGCCGAGGAGTCGATCATCGCCCGCGACGTACTGCTCGCCGAGCACGTCGGCTCCCGCGTGCACATCTGCCACCTGTCCACGGCCGGTTCGGTCGAGATCGTGCGCTGGGCCAAGTCCCGCGGCATCGACGTCACCGCCGAGGTCACCCCGCACCACCTGCTCCTCACCGACGAGCTGGTCCGCTCGTACAACCCCGTCTACAAGGTCAACCCGCCGCTGCGCACCGAGCGCGACGTGATGGCCCTGCGCGAGGCGCTCGCCGACGGCACGATCGACATCGTCGCCACCGACCACGCCCCGCACCCGCACGAGGACAAGGACTGCGAGTGGGCCGCGGCCGCCATGGGCATGGTCGGGCTCGAGACCGCCCTGTCCGTCGTGCAGCAGACGATGGTCGAGACCGGGCTGCTCGACTGGGCCGACGTCGCCGACCGCATGTCCGTCAAGCCCGCGCAGATCGGCGGCGCCAAGGGCCACGGACGGCCCGTCTCGGCAGGTGAGCCCGCGAACCTGGTCCTGGTCGACGCCGATTACCGTGGAGCCGTGGACCCCGCCGGCTTCGCCTCGCGCAGCCGCAACACGCCCTACGAGGGGCGTGAGCTGCCCGGGCGCGTCACGCACACGTGGCTGCGGGGCAAGGCCACGCTCGTCGACGGGAAGCTCGCGTGACACGACTGACGCAACCACTGGCAGTGCTCGCCGCCGAACAGAAGTCGGCGGACGTGACGGACTGGCCCGACCGGATCGGCTGGATCGTCGGGCTGCTCCTCTTCATCGCGCTCGTCTACTGGCTGATGCGCCAGGGCTGGACGTGGCGCGGCACCCTCCAGGGCGACCTGCCGCCGCTCCCCACCGCGCCGTCCGCGCCCGGTCCGGCCAGACTTGAACTGAGCGGCCGGTACCACGGCTCCACGACCGCGGGGCAGTGGCTCGACCGCATCGTGGCGCACGGCCTCGGCACCCGCAGCCGCGTCGAGCTCACGCTCACGGACGCGGGTCTGGACGTCGTACGCCCCGGGGCCACGGACTTCTTCATCCCCGTCGCACAGCTGCGCGAGGCCCGGCTCGACAAGGGCATCGCCGGCAAGGTCCTCACGGAGGGCGGTCTCCTGATCGTCACCTGGGGGCACGGGGACAAGCTGATCGACTCCGGCTTCCGCTCCGACCACGCCGCGGAGCAGGCCGAGTGGGTCGAGACCCTCAACAACATGATCGACACGAGCAGCTCAAGCAGTACGAGCAGCTCAAGCAGCACGAACAGCACGACCATCACGACGGAAGGCACCGCACGATGACGACCTCCACCCGGGGAGCCGCCAACGCTCCCGCCGTACTCGTCCTGGAGGACGGCCGCATCTTCCGCGGCCGCGCCTACGGGGCCGTGGGGGAGACCTTCGGTGAGGCGGTGTTCAACACCGGCATGACCGGTTACCAGGAGACGCTGACCGACCCGTCGTACCACCGGCAGGTCGTCGTGATGACCGCCCCGCACGTCGGCAACACCGGCGTGAACGACGAGGACCCCGAGTCGAAGCAGATCTGGGTCGCGGGCTACGTCGTGCGGGACCCCGCGCGCGTGCCCTCCAACTGGCGCTCCCAGCGCTCGCTCGACGAGGAGCTGCGCAAGCAGGGCGTCGTCGGCATCAGCGGCATCGACACCCGCGCCCTCACCCGCCACCTGCGCGAGCGCGGCGCCATGCGCGTCGGCATCTTCTCCGGCAACGCGCTGCCCGACGACGGCACGATGCTCGCCGAGGTGCGCCAGGCGCCCGAGATGAAGGGCGCGAACCTCGCCGCCGAGGTCGCCACCAAGGAGGCGTACGTCGTCCCCGCGATCGGTGCGAAGAAGTTCACCGTCGCCGCCGTCGACCTCGGCATCAAGGGCATGACACCGCACCGCATGGCCGAGCGCGGCATCGAGGTGCACGTGCTGCCCGCGACGGCCACGGCCGAGGACATCTACGCGGTCCGGCCCGACGGCGTGTTCTTCTCCAACGGCCCGGGCGACCCGGCCACCGCCGACGGCCCCGTCGCGGTCATGCGGGAGGTCCTCTCCCGTAAGACCCCGCTGTTCGGCATCTGCTTCGGAAACCAGATCCTCGGCCGCGCCCTCGGCTTCGGCACCTACAAGCTGAAGTACGGCCACCGCGGCATCAACCAGCCGGTGCAGGACCGCACGACCGGCAAGGTCGAGGTCACCGCGCACAATCACGGATTCGCCGTCGACGCCCCGCTCGACAAGGTCTCCGACACCCCCTTCGGCCGCGCCGAGGTCTCCCACGTCTGCCTGAACGACCAGGTCGTCGAGGGGCTCCACCTCCTCGACCAGCCGGCGTTCAGCGTCCAGTACCACCCCGAGGCAGCGGCGGGCCCGCACGACGCGGCCTACCTGTTCGACCGCTTCGTAGAGCTCATGGAGGGCCAGCGTGCCTAAGCGCACCGATATCCAGTCCGTCCTGGTCATCGGTTCCGGACCGATCGTCATCGGCCAGGCCGCCGAGTTCGACTACTCGGGCACCCAGGCCTGCCGCATCCTGCGCGCCGAGGGCCTGCGGGTCATCCTCGTGAACTCCAACCCGGCGACGATCATGACCGACCCGGAGATCGCCGACGCCACGTACGTCGAGCCGATCACCCCCGAGTTCGTCGAGAAGATCATCGCGAAGGAGCGCCCCGACGCGCTCCTGCCCACCCTCGGCGGCCAGACCGCGCTCAACACCGCGATCTCCATGCACGAGAACGGCGTCCTCGAGAAGTACGGCGTCGAGCTCATCGGCGCCAACGTCGAGGCCATCAACAAGGGCGAGGACCGCGACCTCTTCAAGGGCGTCGTCGAGGCCGTCAACGCCAAGATCGGCCACGGCGAGTCCGCCCGCTCGGTCATCTGCCACACCATGGACGACGTCATCAAGGGCGTCGACACGCTCGGCGGCTACCCCGTCGTCGTCCGCCCCTCCTTCACGATGGGCGGCGCGGGCTCCGGCTTCGCGCACGACGAGGAGGAGCTGCGCCGCATCGCCGGCCAGGGCCTGACCCTGTCTCCCACCACCGAGGTGCTCCTGGAGGAGTCCATCCTCGGCTGGAAGGAGTACGAGCTCGAGCTGATGCGCGACAAGAACGACAACGTCGTGGTCGTCTGCTCCATCGAGAACTTCGACCCGATGGGCGTCCACACGGGTGACTCGATCACCGTCGCCCCGGCGATGACGCTCACCGACCGCGAGTACCAGCGTCTGCGTGACATCGGCATCGCGATCATCCGCGAGGTCGGCGTCGACACCGGCGGCTGCAACATCCAGTTCGCGATCGACCCGGCCGACGGCCGGATCATCGTCATCGAGATGAACCCGCGCGTCTCCCGCTCCTCGGCGCTCGCGTCGAAGGCCACCGGCTTCCCGATCGCGAAGATCGCCGCCAAGCTGGCCGTCGGCTACACGCTCGACGAGATCCCGAACGACATCACCGAGAAGACGCCGGCCTCCTTCGAGCCGACGCTCGACTACGTGGTCGTGAAGGCCCCGCGGTTCGCCTTCGAGAAGTTCCCGTCCGCCGACTCCACCCTCACCACCACCATGAAGTCGGTGGGCGAGGCCATGGCGATCGGCCGCAACTTCACCGAGGCGCTCCAGAAGGCACTGCGCTCCCTGGAGAAGAAGGGCAGCCAGTTCACCTTCGTCGGCGAGCCCGGTGACAAGACCGCGCTCCTCGAAGAGGCCGTCCGCCCGACCGACGGCCGCATCAACACCGTCATGCGGGCCATCCGCGCCGGCGCCACCCAGGAAGAGGTCTTCGAGTACACGAAGATCGACCCCTGGTTCGTCGACCAGCTCTTCCTCATCAAGGAGCTCGCGGACGAGCTGGCCGCCGCCGAGCGCCTCGACGTCGATCTGATCGCCGAGGCCAAGCGGCACGGCTTCTCCGACGCCCAGATCGCCGAGATCCGCGGCCTGCGCGAGGACGTCGTCCGCGAGGTGCGCCACGCGCTCGGTGTCCGCCCGGTCTACAAGACGGTCGACACCTGCGCCGCCGAGTTCGCCGCGAAGACCCCGTACTTCTACTCGTCGTACGACGAGGAGAGCGAGGTCGCGCCGCGCACCAAGCCCGCCGTGATCATCCTGGGCTCGGGCCCCAACCGCATCGGCCAGGGCATCGAGTTCGACTACTCCTGCGTCCACGCCTCCTTCGCTCTGAGCGACGCCGGCTACGAGACCGTGATGGTCAACTGCAACCCGGAGACCGTGTCGACGGACTACGACACCTCCGACCGCCTGTACTTCGAGCCGCTGACGCTCGAGGACGTCCTGGAGATCGTCCACGCGGAGTCCCTCGCGGGCCCGATCGCCGGCGTCGTCGTCCAGCTCGGCGGCCAGACCCCGCTGGGTCTGGCGCAGGCACTCAAGGACAACGGCGTACCGGTCGTGGGCACCCCGCCCGAGGCCATCCACGCCGCCGAGGACCGCGGCGCCTTCGGCCGCGTCCTCGCCGAGGCCGGACTGCCCGCGCCCAAGCACGGCACGGCGACCACCTTCTCCGGGGCCAAGGCCATCGCCGACGAGATCGGCTACCCGGTCCTCGTCCGCCCGTCGTACGTCCTCGGCGGCCGCGGCATGGAGATCGTGTACGACGAGGCCCGCCTCGCCTCGTACATCGAGGAGTCCACGGAGATCTCCCCGTCCCGCCCCGTGCTCGTCGACCGCTTCCTCGACGACGCGATCGAGATCGACGTGGACGCGCTCTACGACGGTCACGAGCTCTACCTCGGCGGCGTCATGGAGCACATCGAGGAGGCCGGCATCCACTCCGGCGACTCGGCGTGCGCCCTGCCCCCGATCACGCTGGGCGGCTTCGACATCAAGCGCCTGCGCGCCTCGACCGAGGCCATTGCCAAGGGCGTCGGCGTCCGCGGACTGATCAACATCCAGTTCGCCATGGCCGGCGACATCCTCTACGTCCTCGAGGCCAACCCGCGCGCCTCGCGCACCGTCCCCTTCACCTCGAAGGCGACCGCGGTGCCGCTCGCCAAGGCCGCCGCGCGCATCTCGCTCGGCGCGACCGTGGCCGAGCTGCGCGCGGAGGGCCTGCTCCCGAAGACCGGCGACGGCGGCACCCTGCCGCTGGACGCGCCGATCTCCGTCAAGGAGGCCGTGATGCCGTGGAGCCGCTTCCGCGACATCCAGGGCCGCGGCGTCGACACCGTCCTCGGCCCGGAGATGCGCTCCACCGGCGAGGTCATGGGCATCGACTCGGTCTTCGGCACGGCGTACGCCAAGTCGCAGGCCGGCGCGTACGGCCCGTTGCCGACGAAGGGCCGCGCGTTCATCTCGGTCGCCAACCGGGACAAGCGCACGATGATCTTCCCGGCGCGCGAGCTCGTCGCGCACGGCTTCGAGCTGCTCGCCACGTCCGGCACTGCCGAGGTGCTGCGCCGCAACGGCATCAACGCCACGGTCGTGCGCAAGCTCAGCGAGGGCGAGGGCCCGAACGGCGAGAAGACGATCGTCCAGCTCATCCACGACGGCCAGGTCGACCTCATCGTCAACACCCCGTACGGCACGGGCGGCCGCCTCGACGGCTACGAGATCCGTACGGCGGCGGTGGCGCGCAGCGTCCCGTGCCTGACCACGGTGCAGGCCCTCGCGGCCGCCGTGCAGGGCATCGACGCCCTCAACCACGGTGACGTGGGCGTCCGTTCACTCCAGGAACACGCGGAACACCTGACCGCGGCCCGCGACTAGCAGCCCACTGAGGGGGACATCGGAAACGGTGTCCCCCTCCGTGTGAGGACACCCACGATGTACAAACTCTTCTTCAACCTCGTCTTCAAGCGCATGGACCCGGAGCAGGCCCACTACCTGGCCTTCCGCTGGATCCGCCTCGCGGCCCGCGTCCCCGTGCTCCGCACGTTCGTCGCCGCCGTCCTCGCGCCCCGCCACGAAGAGCTGCGCACGGAGGCCCTCGGCCTGCGGATGCACGGCCCCTTCGGGCTCGCCGCGGGCTTCGACAAGAACGCCGTCGCGATCGACGGCATGACGATGCTCGGCTTCGACCACATCGAGATCGGCACCGTCACGGGCGAGCCGCAGCCCGGCAACCCCAAGAAGCGCCTGTTCCGCCTCGTGCCGGACCGCGCGCTGATCAACCGCATGGGGTTCAACAACGAGGGTTCCGCGGCCGTGGCGGAACGCCTGGCGGCCCGCAGGCCCGCCTTCAGGGCCACGGTCGGCGTGAACATCGGCAAGACCAAGGTCGTGTCCGAGGAGGAGGCGGCCGGCGACTACGTGAAGTCGACCGAGCGGCTCGCCGCCCACGCCGACTACCTCGTCGTGAACGTCTCCTCGCCGAACACGCCCGGCCTGCGCAACCTCCAGGCCACCGAGGCGCTGCGCCCGCTCCTGACCGCCGTGCGCGAGGCCGCCGACCGCACCGTCACCTCGCGCCGCGTCCCCCTCCTGGTGAAGATCGCCCCCGACCTCGCCGACGAGGACGTGGACGCCGTCGCCGACCTGGCGGTGGAGCTCGGTCTCGACGGGATCATCGCCACGAACACCACCATCGCGCGCGACAGTCTCGGCCTGGCCTCCGACCCGTCCCTCGTGAAGGAGACCGGCGGCCTGTCCGGCGCACCCCTCAAGGCGCGCTCCCTGGAGGTCCTCAGGCGCCTCTACGCGCGCGTGGGGGACCGGATCACCCTGGTGGGCGTCGGCGGCATCGAGAACGCCGAGGACGCCTGGCAGCGCATCCTCGCCGGCGCCACCCTCGTCCAGGGCTACAGCGCCTTCATCTACGAGGGCCCGTTTTACGCTCGGGACCTCCACAAGGGCCTCGCCGCCCGCCTGAACGCCTCGCCGTACGCCACCCTCGCCGACGCCGTCGGCGCCGACGTGAAGAAGGCCCACGCATGACGGTTCTCGAACCCTTCGGCGCCCGCCTGCGCCGCGCCATGGACGAGCGCGGCCCCCTGTGCGTGGGCATCGACCCGCACGCGGCGCTCCTGTCGGCCTGGGGCCTGAACGACGACATCGACGGCCTGGAGCGCTTCACGCGGACCTCGGTCGAGGCGCTCGCCGACACCGTCGCCGTCGTCAAGCCGCAGTCGGCGTTCTTCGAGCGCTTCGGCTCGCGCGGCGTCGCCGTCCTGGAGCGCGCCGTCGCGGACCTGCGCGCCGCCGGCACGCTGGTCGTCATGGACGCCAAGCGCGGCGACATCGGCTCCACCATGGCCGCGTACGCGGAGACCTTCCTGCACAAGGACTCCCCGCTCTTCTCGGACGCCCTCACCGTCTCGCCGTACCTCGGCTACGGGTCCCTGAAGCCGGCCGTCGACCTGGCCCGTGAGTCGGGCGCCGGGCTCTTCGTCCTCGCCCTGACCTCCAACCCGGAGGGCGGCGAGGTCCAGCACGCCGTACGCGCCGACGGGCGCAATGTGGGCGCGACGATGCTCGCCCACCTCTCCGAGGAGAACGCGGGCGAGACGCCCATGGGCTCCTTCGGCGCGGTCGTCGGCGCGACGCTCGGGGACCTGTCCTCGTACGACCTGGACATCAACGGTCCGCTCCTCGCCCCGGGCATCGGCGCCCAGGGCGCGACCCCGGCGGATCTGCCGGCCGTCTTCGGCGCGGCCGCGCGCAACGTCGTCCCGAACGTCAGCCGCGCCGTCCTGAAGGCGGGCCCCTCGGTCGCCGCCCTGCGTGATGCGTCGGTCCGCTTCGCCGACGAGGTCCGCGCGGCGGTCGCCGCCGGCTGACCCGATCGGGTAACGGAATCGCGGCTGTTCGAGGCGCTGAGAGGCGCCGCCGAGGTGCGAAAAGAGTCCTCGCGGGGGTCCGCGGGAGCCTCCTTGACCATTCCGTGATGTTTCAACGGGGCCTCGGGGAGGGGCTCGCACACGGATCCGGGCAGAAATCCGGGGCTATATGTCTGTAATGTCGGGCTCGACGGAGGCTGACCAGGACTTTTCGTCTGTTCTCGCTGACTCAGGCGGTCCTGGCCGCTAGTCTCCGTCGAGTGGGGGCACCTCCCACGCTCTCAAGGCAGTGGGGGAGAAACGGGCGAGCGTATTGCTCGTTGCTCCCCAGGTGAGGGGCGACTAGGTTCCTCACCGGTCCGTATCCGACAGTTCGACATCCGAGGTGACGTAGGCGTGGCTCTTCCGCCCCTTACCCCTGAACAGCGCGCAGCCGCGCTCGAAAAGGCCGCCGCGGCTCGCCGGGAGCGGGCCGAGGTCAAGAATCGACTCAAGCACTCCGGCGCCTCCTTGCACGAGGTCATCAAGCAGGGTCAGGAGAACGACGTCATCGGCAAGATGAAGGTCTCCGCCCTTCTCGAGTCTCTCCCCGGCGTGGGCAAGGTCCGTGCCAAGCAGATCATGGAGCGGCTCGGAATTTCCGAGAGCCGCCGCGTGCGTGGACTCGGTTCCAACCAGATCGCGTCCCTGGAGCGCGAGTTCGGCAGCACCGGCGCCTAGTCCTCCGTGCCCGGACCGACTGGTCCGGGCATGCGGGGATAGCTGGAATAATCGCTGCATGAGTGAACGTCCGCGGCTGACCGTGCTCTCCGGCCCCTCCGGGGTCGGCAAGAGCACGGTCGTCGCTCATATGCGCAAGGAACACCCCGAGGTCTGGCTGTCGGTTTCGGCCACCACCCGCAAGCCGCGCCCCGGCGAGAAGCACGGTGTCCACTACTTCTTCGTCACCGACGAGGAAATGGACAAGCTGATCGCCAACGGCGAGCTGCTGGAGTGGGCCGAGTTCGCGGGCAACCGGTACGGCACCCCGCGCCGGGCCGTCCTGGACCGTCTCGAGTCGGGCGAACCCGTCCTCCTCGAGATCGATCTCCAGGGCGCCAGACTCGTCCGCGAGTCGATGCCCGAGGCGCAGCTGGTCTTCCTCGCCCCGCCGAGCTGGGAGGAGCTGGTCCGCCGGCTCACCGGCCGGGGGACCGAGGCCCCCGAGGTGATCGAGCGCAGACTCGCGGCAGCCAAGGTCGAACTCGCAGCCGAAGCGGAGTTCGATACGACCCTGGTCAACACCTCCGTCGAAGACGTGGCCCGTGAGCTGCTAGCCTTGATGAGAGTTGTTTGATCTTCGATCTATTTGTGATCTCGAATTCCGCCGGAGCAATCCCGCGTTTCCTTGATCACATGTGATCTTCAATCCCATCGGAAGGCAGAGAGTGTCCTCTTCCATTACCGCGCCCGAGGGCATCATCAACCCGCCGATTGATGAGCTGCTCGAGGCGACCGACTCGAAGTACAGCCTCGTGATCTACGCCGCCAAGCGCGCGCGTCAGATCAACGCGTACTACTCGCAGCTCGGTGAGGGCCTGCTCGAGTACGTCGGCCCGCTGGTGGACACCCACGTCCACGAGAAGCCGCTCTCGATCGCGCTCCGCGAGATCAACGCGGGGCTGCTGACGTCCGAGGCCATCGAGGGTCCGGCTCAGTAAGCAATCAGTTTTTCTTGGCCACAGGCCCGGCAGCGCGACTGTCGGGCCTGTGGTGTGTCATGGAGTCGTACGGGTCCGAGGGAGTCGTACGTTCCCGAGTACGGGAATCCGAGTGCGGGGAGGCACGGACGGTGGACAAGCCCAAGGTCGTTCTGGGGGTCAGCGGCGGAATCGCCGCCTACAAGGCGTGCGAGCTCCTGCGCCGGCTGACCGAGTCCGGGCACGACGTACGCGTCGTGCCGACGGAGTCCGCCCTGCACTTCGTGGGGGAGGCGACCTGGTCGGCGCTGTCCGGCAACCCCGTCTCGACCGAGGTCTGGGAGTCCGTCCACGAGGTCCCGCACGTGCGCATCGGCCAGCACGCCGACCTGGTGATCGTCGCGCCCGCGACCGCCGACATGCTCGCCAAGGCCGCGCACGGCCTCGCCGACGACCTCCTCACGAACACACTCCTGACCGCCCGCTGTCCGGTCGTCTTCGCCCCCGCCATGCATACGGAGATGTGGGAGCATCCGGCGACGCGGGAGAACGTGGCCACGCTCCGCCGCCGCGGCGCCCTCGTCATCGAGCCCGCTGTCGGCCGCCTCACCGGCGTCGACACCGGCAAGGGCCGCTTCCCCGACCCGGTGGAGATCTTCGAATTCGCCCGTCGGGTCCTCGCGCGCGGCGATCTGGCGACCACCCAGGACCTCGCCGGACGGCACGTCGTCATCAGTGCAGGCGGCACCCGCGAGCCCCTCGACCCGGTCCGCTTCCTCGGCAACCGCTCCTCGGGCAAGCAGGGCTACGCCCTCGCCCGCACGGCGGTCGCCCGCGGCGCCCGCGTCACCCTCCTCGCGGCGAACGCGACGCTGCCCGACCCGGCCGGCGTCGACGTCGTCCACATAGGGACGGCAGTAGAGCTGCGCGAGGCCGTCCTCGAGGCGGCGCCGGAGGCGGACGTGGTGGTCATGGCGGCAGCCGTGGCCGACTTCCGCCCCGAGACGTACGCCACAGGGAAGATCAAGAAGAAGGACGGGCAGGAGCCGGAGCCCATCGTCCTGGTCCGTAACCCGGACATCCTCGCCGAGCTCTCGGCGGACCGGCCGCGCCCCGGGCAGATCGTCGTCGGCTTCGCCGCGGAGACGGACGACGTCCTCGCCAACGGCCGCAAGAAACTGGCCCGCAAGGGCTGTGACCTGCTCGTGGTCAACGAGGTGGGGGAGCGCAAGACCTTCGGCTCCGAGGAGAACGAGGCCGTTCTGCTCGGCGCGGACGGCAGCGAGACCCCGGTCCCGCACGGTCCGAAGGAAGTGCTCTCCGACACGATCTGGGACGCGGTCGCCCGGCTGCTGCCCATCGGCGACGAGCGGGCCGTGGAGCGGATCTACGACGGCGAGTGAATGCCGCTTTCGCTCCAGCGGAGGTCCCGAACCGCACGAAGCGCTTACAATTCGGACACGTTCGCCTCTTCCTAAGAGCGATCGTCGTACCGCAGAATGCAGTGCCGCTGGTCACAGCGCTCCCAAGTGGCGAGACGCGTGGTCCGACGGCCGAGAGTGACCGATAAACTGGTCACGGACGACGCCGGGCGCAGCCCCCGGCCGTCCGCAAATGATCAGCCAGCAGCCGCTGCAACCACAGGGAGCGTTGTGTCCCGTCGCCTGTTCACCTCGGAGTCCGTGACCGAGGGTCACCCCGACAAGATCGCTGACCAGATCAGCGACACCATTCTTGACGCGCTTCTGCGGGAGGACCCGACCTCCCGGGTCGCCGTGGAGACGCTCATCACCACGGGCCTCGTGCACGTCGCCGGTGAGGTCACGACCAAGGCGTACGCGCCGATCGCGCAGCTCGTGCGCGACAAGATCCTCGAGATCGGCTACGACTCCTCGAAGAAGGGCTTCGACGGCGCCTCCTGCGGCGTGTCGGTGTCCATCGGCTCGCAGTCCCCCGACATCGCCCAGGGCGTCGACACGGCGTACGAGTCGCGTGTCGAGGGTGACGAGGACGAGCTCGACAAGCAGGGCGCGGGCGACCAGGGCCTGATGTTCGGCTACGCGTGCGACGAGACGCCCGAGCTGATGCCGCTCCCGATCCACCTCGCGCACCGCCTCTCGCGGCGCCTGTCCGAGGTTCGCAAGAACGGGACGATCCCGTACCTGCGCCCCGACGGCAAGACCCAGGTCACCATCGAGTACGACGGCGACAAGGCGGTCCGCCTCGACACGGTCGTGGTCTCCTCCCAGCACGCGTCGGACATCGACCTCGAGTCGCTGCTCGCCCCCGACATCCGCGAGTTCGTCGTGGAGCACGTCCTGAGCCAGCTCATCGAGGACGGCATCAAGCTGGACACCGAGGGCTACCGCCTTCTGGTGAACCCGACCGGCCGCTTCGAGATCGGCGGCCCGATGGGCGACGCCGGCCTCACCGGCCGCAAGATCATCATTGACACGTACGGCGGAATGGCCCGCCACGGCGGCGGCGCCTTCTCCGGCAAGGACCCGTCGAAGGTCGACCGCTCCGCCGCGTACGCGATGCGCTGGGTCGCCAAGAACGTCGTCGCGGCCGGACTCGCCTCGCGCTGCGAGGTCCAGGTCGCGTACGCGATCGGCAAGGCCGAGCCCGTCGGCCTGTTCGTCGAGACCTTCGGCACGGCGACGGTGGACACGGACAGGATCGAGCAGGCGATCACCGAGGTCTTCGACCTCCGCCCCGCCGCGATCATCCGCGACCTCGACCTGCTGCGCCCGATCTACGCGCAGACCGCCGCGTACGGCCACTTCGGCCGCGAGCTTCCCGACTTCACGTGGGAGCGCACGGACCGCGTGGACGCGCTGCGCAAGGCCGCGGGCCTCTAAGCGGGACCCCGCGGCGGACGACGCCTGTACGTGAACGGCCCCGGACCGGTTCGGTCCGGGGCCGTCGCGCGTCCTCGCCCCCGTCGCGGCGGCCGGTGTCAGTGCGGTCTGGTAGGAATTTGGCTGTGAGCAGCGAGAACGGGCAGGGCGACGGCGGTGGTGAGGGTGCGCCGCCCGAGCAGCTTGCGCTGATTCGGGAGAGTGTGCGGCAGGCCAAGGTGCCGCGGGCCAAGCCGCGTACGTGGCGGGGGGCCGCGCTCGCCAAGGAGCTGCCCGTGGCCCGGGTGCTCGTCGACAAGGGCGTGCTGCATCTCGACCGGTACTTCGACTACGCGGTGCCCGAGGAGCTCGACGCCGACGCGCAGCCGGGCGTGCGGGTGCGGGTGCGGTTCGGCGCCGGGAAGCACTCCGTGCGGGACGGGCGCCGCGAGGGGGGCGGGCTGATCGACGGGTTCGTCGTCGCGCGGGTCGCCGAGTCCGAGTACCAGGGGCCGCTGGCCGCACTCGCGCAGGTCGTGTCGCCCGAGCCCGTGCTCGGGGAGGAGCTGCTCGGCCTCGCCCGCGCCGTCGCCGACCGGTACGCGGGAAGCCTCGCCGACGTGCTCCAGCTGGCCGTCCCGCCGCGGAACGCGCGCGCCGAGAAGAAGCCGTCGCCCGAGCCGCTCCCGCCCCCGTCGGCGCCGGACGCGGGGAGCTGGCGGCGGTACGAGCGCGGGCCGGGCTTCCTGGACGCTCTCGCGTCCGGTGGCGCGCCCCGGGCCGTGTGGAACGCGCTGCCAGGACCCGAGTGGGCCGACGAAGTGGCGCGCGCCGTCGCCGCGACCCTCTCCTCCGGGCGCGGGGCCCTGGTCGTGGTGCCCGACGGGCGGGCCGTCGCGCGGGTCGACGCCGCGCTGAGCACCGTACTTGGCGAGGGACGGCATGCCGTGCTGACCGCCGACGCGGGTCCCGAGAAGCGGTATCGCGAGTGGCTCGGGGTGCGGCGCGGGGCGGTGCAGGCGGTCGTGGGGACGCGGGCCGCGATGTTCGCCCCCGTGCGGGACCTGGGGCTCGTGGTCATTTGGGACGACGGGGACTCCAGCCATGCGGAGCCGCATGCCCCGCAGCCGCACGCGCGCGATGTGCTGCTCTTGCGAGCGGCGCACGACAAGTGTGCCTTCCTGCTCGGGAGTTGGAGCTGCACGGTCGAGGCCGCGCAGCTCGTCGAGAGCGGTTGGGCCGCGCCCCTCATCGCTGGTCGTGAGCAAGTACGGGGCGCCGCACCCCTCGTACGGACCGTGGGGGACGGGGACCTCGCGCGCGACGAGGCGGCGCGGGCCGCGCGACTGCCGACGCTCGCGTGGCAGGTGGTGCGGGAAGGGCTGAAGAGCGGGCCGGTGCTGGTGCAGGTGCCGCGGCGCGGATACGTGCCGCGGCTCGCGTGCGAGCGGTGCCGCGAGCCCGCGCGCTGCCGCCACTGCGCCGGGCCCCTGGAGGCGAGCGAGGGGACCGCCGCCCTCAAGTGCGGCTGGTGCGGGCAGGAGGAGAGCGCCTGGCAGTGTCAGGAGTGCGGGGGGTTCCGGCTGCGGGCGCAGGTCGTGGGGGCGCGCAGGACGGCGGAGGAGCTGGGGCGGGCGTTTCCGGCGGTGCCGGTGCGCACGTCCGGGCGGGAGCAGGTTCTCGATACGGTGCCGGGGGCGCCGGCCCTCGTGGTGAGTACGCCGGGCGCGGAGCCGGTGGCCGAAGGCGGGTACGCGGCCGCGCTGTTGCTCGACGGCTGGGCGATGCTGGGCCGCCCCGACCTGCGGGCGGGGGAGGACGCGCTGCGGCGCTGGATCGCGGCGGCCTCGCTGGTCAGACCGCAGGGGACGGGCGGCACGGTGGTGATCGTGGCCGAGCCGACGCTGCGTCCCGTGCAGGCGCTGGTGCGGTGGGACCCGGTGGGGCACGCCGTGCGGGAGCTCTCCGAGCGGGCCGAGCTCGGCTTTCCTCCGGTGTCGCGGATGGCGGCGGTGTCGGGTGCGCCCGAGGCGCTCGCCGGGTTCCTGGCGGCGGTGGAACTGCCGGGTGACGCCGAGGTGTTGGGCCCTGTCCCGGTGCCGGACGCGGCGCCGGGACCGTCACGCCGTCCCGGTGCGCCGCCGCCGGGGGAGCATTGGGAGCGCGTCCTGGTCAGGGTCCCGCCCGGCAGCGGCGCGGCACTCGCCTCGGCGCTGAAGCATGCTCAGGCGGCCCGGATGGCCAGGGGCGGCACGGAGCCGGTACGGGTGCGGGTGGATCCGCCGGACATCGGCTGAGGTGGTGGACGTGGCGCGGGTGGCGCACCCGGGGCCGCCGGTGGCAATCGGCCTCTCCGGGTGCTGCCCCGAACAATTCAGTACGCCCCAACGCACCTCTGCCTCCCCGTACTTGACGATGTGAAGGGAGGCAGACAGCAGGTGAGGTCAGCCGTTGCGCGGGCCGGGGAAGGCCGTTGGGCGGGGGTCCTCGCGGAGCACCGGGCTGCCCGCGGTCGGCTGCGTGGGCATGGAGCGGGCGGCGGGCACGGACGGGATCGTCGCCGTGCCGATGGGGACGGGGGGCCGTGTCCCCGCCGTCTCCGTGGCGCGCTCGGCCTCGGCCGCCGCCTGCGCCGCGGCCCTGCGGGCCCCGTACCGGCGGTGCACCGCCTGCTTCGTCACCCCGAGCGCGGAGCCCACGGCGTCCCACGAGAAGCCCAGCGAGCGGTCGAAGTCGACGGCGGCGGTCACCAGGGTCTCGACGCTGTCGCGCAGTTCCTGGGCCAGGCGGACGGTCGGGGCGGGAGCGCGCCCGTAGACGACGAAGCCCGCGGAGGGGCCGGAGCGGCGCGGACGGTAGACGTTGCCGAGCTGGGCGCTGAGGGTGCGCAGCGCGTCCACCTGCCGGCGGACCCGCTCGATGTCCCGTACCAGGAGGTGCAGGCTGGCCCGTGCCTGGGCGTCGTGGGTTGCGTGGTCGGCCATGAACAAGCCTCTCGAACCGGCGTTGAAACGGATCGGGCCGCATCTGTGGCCCTTGGTTGGTCAACTCTTCCTTGACCAACGCGCCAGTTGGTGAGGGGTCACGCTGGAGGGGCGTATGCGCATATGCGCAGGGCGCGCGTCCCTGCGTACGCCCCCAGGGGGAGGCGGCCCCGAATACCGGAGGAACGGGCCCGTGGAACGGCCATAGACTGGTGTGCTGCCCGTCAAGTCCCTGCCCCGAGAGGCCGAAAGACACCTATGAAGCTCGTCTTCGCAGGCACCCCCGAGGTCGCCGTTCCCGCTCTGGACGCCCTGATCGCCTCCGACCGGCACGAGGTCGCCGCGGTCGTCACCCGGCCGGACGCTCCCGCGGGCCGCGGCCGCAGGCTCGTCGCCAGTCCGGTCGCCGAGCGTGCGGAGGAGGCGGGGATCGAGGTCCTGAAGCCGGCGAAGCCGCGCGACGAGGCATTCCTGGCCCGGCTGCGCGAGATCGCGCCCGACTGCTGCCCGGTCGTCGCCTACGGCGCGCTGCTGCCGAAGGTCGCCCTCGACGTTCCCGCCCGCGGCTGGGTCAACCTGCACTTCTCGCTGCTGCCCGCCTGGCGCGGCGCCGCCCCCGTACAGCACGCGATCATGGCCGGTGACGAGATCACCGGAGCGTCCACGTTCCTGATCGAGGAGGGGCTCGACTCCGGGCCCGTCTACGGGACGGTGACGGAGATGGTGCGGCCCACCGACACGAGCGGCGACCTGCTCACCCGGCTGGCCTTCGCCGGCGCCGGACTGCTCTCCGCGACCATGGACGGCATCGAGGACGGTTCCCTGAAGGCTGTGGCGCAGCCAGTCGACGGCATCACGGTCGCCCCGAAGATCACCGTCGAGAACGCGCACGTGGACTGGGCGGCGCCCGCCCTGCGGGTCGACCGCGTCGTCCGCGGCTGCACGCCCGCGCCCGGCGCCTGGACCGTGTTCCGCGACGAGCGCCTCAAGCTCATCCAGGCCGTCCCCGTCCCGGCCCGCACCGATCTCGCGCCCGGCGAGCTCGCCGTCGGCAAGAAGAACCTGTACGTGGGGACCGGGTCTTACGCGGTGGAGCTGCTGTGGGTGCAGGCCCAGGGCAAGAAGCCGATGGCCGCGGCCGACTGGGCGCGCGGGGTGCGGATCGCCCCGGGCGAGCGGCTGGGCGGGACCGACGTAGGCTGAATGGGTTCGAGCCGATACCAGCAGCGGAGCACCTTTGAACGACCAGCCCGGCCGGCGACCCCAGAAGTCGGGTAAGCCCGGCACCTCCGGGAAGCAGGGAAAGCCGTACCGCCGCCCTCAGAAGGACCCGGTCCGCTACCTCGCCTTCGAGGCGCTGCGGGCCGTGGACGAGCGCGATGCGTATGCGAACCTCGTGCTCCCGCCGCTGCTGCGCAAGGCCCGAGAGAAGGAGGGGCCCGAAAAGTTCGACGCCCGTGACGCCGCGCTCGCCACGGAGCTGGTCTACGGGACGCTGCGCCGGCAGGGCACGTACGACGCGATCGTCGCCGCCTGTATCGACCGGCCGCTGCGGGAGGTGGACCCGCCCGTTCTCGACGTGCTGAACATGGGCGTCCACCAGCTGCTCGGCACCCGGATCCCCACACACGCCGCCGTGTCGGCCTCCGTGGAGCTGGCGCGGGTCGTGCTCGGTGACGGGCGCGCCAAGTTCGTGAACGCCGTGCTCCGCAAGGTCGCGCAGGACGACCTCGACGGCTGGGTGGAGAAGGTCGCGCCCCCGTACGACGAGGACGCCGAGGACCACCTCGCCGTGGTGCATTCGCATCCGCGATGGATCGTGTCGGCGCTGTGGGACTCCCTCGGCGGGGGCCGCGCGGGCATCGAGGACCTGCTGGAGGCCGACAACGAGCGGCCCGAGGTCACGCTCGTGGCGCGGCCGGGCCGGACGACCGCGGACGTCGTCCTGGACGAGGTCGGCGAGGAGTCGGCGCTGCCGGGGCGCTGGTCGCCGTACGCCGTGCGGCTCACCGAAGGCGGTGAGCCCGGCTCGCTCGACCCCGTGCGGACCGGCCGAGCCGGTGTCCAGGACGAGGGCAGCCAGCTCGTGGCGATCGCCCTCGCGAACGCGCCCCTGGAGGGCCGCGACGAGAAGTGGCTCGACGGCTGCGCAGGACCCGGCGGCAAGGCGGCCATGCTCGCTGGCCTCGCCTCCGAGCGCGGCGCCGCCCTGCTCGCCGCCGAGAAGCAGCCCCACCGCGCCCGCCTCGTGGCGAACGCGCTCGCGGGCAACCCCGGCCCGTACCAGGTCATCGCGGCCGACGGGACCCGTCCGCCGTGGGGGCCCGGTACCTTCGACCGCGTCCTCATGGATGTGCCGTGCACCGGTCTCGGCGCGCTGCGCCGCCGGCCCGAGGCGCGCTGGCGGCGGCGGCCCGAGGACCTGGAGGGTTTCGCGCCGCTCCAGCGCTCGCTCCTGACCACCGCCCTCGACTCCGTACGGGTGGGCGGCGTCGTCGGCTACGCGACCTGCTCGCCGCACCTCGCCGAGACCCGCGCGGTCGTGGACGACGTCATGAAGCACCACCCCGGCGCCGAACTCATCGACGCGCGCCCGCTGCTGCCCGGCGTACCGGCGCTCGGGGACGGCCCCGACATCCAGCTCTGGCCGCATCTGCACGGCACGGACGCGATGTATCTGGCCCTGATCCGGCGCACCGCCTGATCCGGACCCCGCCGCCTGACACGGACACACGGCTGACCGCCGGTCCCGCGCGCCTCCAGGTGCCGGGGCCGGCGGCCTTTTCGGTCTCGCCGATCCGGGTCGCTCACCGTGGCACGGGGGCCCTGGCACGGCATCCGGGAAGCGAGACAGGTCTGGACCGGGGGGAGCAACCGGCGCCGGGCATGGCAGTCTTGGGTCATGGCCGTGCAGATCAACCCCAGCATCCTGTCCGCGGACTTCGCCCGCCTTGCCGAGGAGGCAAAGGCCGTCGAGGGCGCCGACTGGCTCCATGTCGACGTCATGGACAACCACTTCGTCCCGAACCTGACCCTCGGGGTGCCGGTCGTGGAGTCCCTGGCGCGGGCCACGGACATCCCGCTGGACTGCCATCTGATGATCGGGGACGCCGACCGCTGGGCCCCGCAGTACGTCGAGGCCGGCGCCGGCTCCGTCACCTTCCACGCGGAGGCCGCGGCCGCCCCCATCCGGCTGGCCCGCGAGATCCGCGCCAAGGGCGCGCGCGCCTCCATGGCGCTCAAGCCGGCGACCCCCATCGAGCCGTACGAGGACCTGCTCCCCGAGCTGGACATGCTGCTGATCATGACCGTCGAGCCGGGCTTCGGGGGGCAGGCCTTCCTGGACCTCATGCTGCCGAAGATCCGCCGCACCCGGGAGCTGATCAGCAAGCACGGCCTCGAACTCTGGCTTCAGGTCGACGGCGGCGTCTCGGCCTCCACCATCGAGCGCTGTGCGGAGGCGGGAGCCGACGTCTTCGTCGCCGGCTCCGCCGTCTACGGCGCCGCCGACCCCGCCCAGGCGGTACGTGCATTGCGCACGCAGGCCGAGACGGTGTCGGCCGCCGCGGCCTGGGCATGCGGCCACTGAGCCACGGGAACGTGAACGCCGCCCATCAGGGCAGATCAAGCCCGCCACATCTGCAAGGATGAACGGCGAGTCCAGGTTGTGAACAGCAGTGAGGAGATCGCCGTGTCGGCACTGTCGCCGGGTCGCTCAGCGATGCGGATGGGACCCGCGGAGCTGGTGCAGGCGGCGGCCATGGCCCGCCGCTTCTATCTCGAGGGCAAATCCAAGATCCAGATCGCCGAGGAGTTCGGCGTGAGCCGCTTCAAGGTGGCCAGGGTCCTGGAGACCGCGCTCGAACGTGATCTCGTACGCATCGAGATCCGCGTACCGGCCGAGCTCGACGCGGAGCGCTCCGACGCGCTGCGCGCCCGCTACGGCCTGCGGCACGCCGTGGTGGTCGAGTCCCCGGCCGAGGCCGAGGAGTCGCCCGACCCCGAGAACCTCGGCGAGGTGGCGGCCGACCTCCTGGGCGAGCTGGTCTCCGAGGGCGACGTGCTCGGCCTTGCGTGGGGCCGGTCGACCATCCACATGGCGGCCGCGCTCGACCGGCTGCCGCCCTGCACGGTCGTGCAGCTCACGGGCGTGTACGACGCCGGGACCGCCGAGCGTGGCTCCGTCGAGGCCGTGCGGCGCGCCGCCCAGGTCTCCGGCGGCGAGGCCCACCCGATCTACGCCCCGATGCTGCTGCCCGACCCGGCCACCGCGGCCGCGCTGCGCAGCCAGACGGGCATCGCCCGCGCCTTCGAGTACTTCGACAAGGTCACGGTCGCCTGCGTCTCCATCGGCTCCTGGGAGCCGGGCATCTCCACCGTCCACGACATGCTCAGCGACGAGGAGCGGGCCCACTACGCCTCGCTCGGCGTCGCCGCCGAGATGTCCGCGCACCTCTTCGACGCCGAGGGCCGCCGCGTCGGCCGTGACCTGGGCGAGCGGTGCATCACGGTCGAGGCGGACCGTCTGCGGCGCATACCGGAGGTCGTCGCCATCGCGGGCGGCCAGCGCAAGGCTGCCGCGATCGACGCGGTGCTGAGGTCGGGGCTCGTCACCAGCCTGGTCACGGACACGGCCGCCGCGGACTTCCTCCTCACGGCGGGTCCCACGCCCAAGCCGGCGCTGAACCGGGCCGACCCGGACGGCGTCTAGGGCCTCCCGTTTGGATGATGCTGGGCTCGCGGGGTCTGGCACGCACGCCCTCAAGCTCTCAGATTCAGCCTGATCCGAACGAAAGACCGCAGGGCCCCAGTCCCGTCGCGCGCTGCTCACGTCGTGTACCGCGCTCACCGGAGGCGGCTGTGGCAGCATCGGCGGCATGCTGCCGCGGCTTCTCACCCGCCTCCCTGACCGCCTCCCCGCTCTCCTCCTGGGGGCGCTGCTCGCCGCCCTCGCCCTGCCGGCCACCGGGTGCTCCGCACAGGACACCCGGGCCGCCCCCGGCCGCTCCACGCCCGCCTGGGCCCACGGCATGGCCACGGTCCCCGAATCCCGGCTCCCCGCAGAGGCCCGTACGACCCTCGGCCTCATCGACAAGGGCGGGCCGTTCCCGTACACCAAGGATGGCGCCGTCTTCGGGAACTTCGAGCGGGAGCTGCCCCGGCAGAGCCGCGGCTACTACCACGAGTACACCGTCCCCACACCCGGCGAGCGGGACCGCGGCGCCCGGCGCTTCGTCACGGGGCAGAGCCACGAGACGTACTACACCGATGACCACTACGAGTCGTTCAAGGCGGTGCTGAGATGACCGGAGGTCCTCCCGACAGGATCCGTGTCCTCGACCTCGAGGGCGTCAAGGACAAGGCCGGGTTCATGGACAGGTGCGTGCGCGACCTGGAGCTGCCGGACTGGTTCGGCCGCAACTGGGACGCGCTGTTCGACGTCCTGACCGATGTCTCCTTCTGGCCCGACGGCAGCGACCAGGCGCTGCTCCTGTCCGTCGTGGGCTGGCGGGCCTACGCCAGTGCCAGGCCCGAGGACTGGGAGACCGCGCTCGATGTGTTCACGGACGCGGTCGACCGCAGGCGTGGCCGGAATCCGAGGCTCGTGATCGCCCTGACCCTTGGAGGATCCGACCACGCCCCCTCCCGACCGCCTGTGTAATCGTCCGTGGGCATGTGGTAGCGGCGGCATGGGACACTGAAGTACGTGCTTTTCCCCCACGGGCTGACCTGTCCGGGGGCCACCTCTGATCGACTGGGATGAGCAGCACGTGCGTTTCCTCAACGACATCCAGCCTGCGTACGACCTGACCTACGACGACGTCTTCATGGTGCCGAGCCGCAGCGCCGTGGGTTCCCGTCAGGCGGTCGACCTCGCGTCCCCCGACGGCACCGGCACCACGATTCCGCTGGTCGTCGCCAACATGACCGCGATCGCCGGGCGCCGCATGGCCGAGACCGTCGCCCGCCGCGGGGGCCTTGTCGTCATCCCGCAGGACATCCCGATCGAGGTAGTCACCGAGGTCATCTCCTGGGTGAAGACCCGCCACCTGGTCCTCGACACCCCCATCGTCCTCGCCCCGCACCAGACCGTCGCCGACGCGCTCGCGCTGCTGCCCAAGCGCGCACACAACGCCGGTGTCGTCGTGGACGAGGAGCAGCGGCCCGTCGGCGTCGTCACGGACGCCGACCTGACCGGCGTCGACCGGTTCACCCAGCTGTCCGAGGTCATGTCCAAGGACCTGCTCCTGCTCGACGCGGACATCGACCCGCGCGACGCGTTCAACAAGCTGGACCACGCCAACCGCCGCTACGCCCCCGCCGTGGGCGCGGACGGCCGTCTCGCGGGCATCCTGACCCGCACGGGCGCCCTGCGCGCGACGCTCTACACCCCGGCCACCGACGCGAACGGCAAGCTCCGCATCGCCGCCGCCGTCGGCATCAACGGCGACGTCGCGGGCAAGGCCAAGCTGCTCCTCGACGCCGGCGCGGACACCATCGTGGTCGACACCGCGCACGGCCACCAGGAGTCGATGATCGCCGCGATCAAGGCCGTCCGCGGCCTCGACCCGCAGGTGCCCATCGTCGCGGGCAACATCGTCGCCGCCGAGGGCGTCAAGGACCTCATCGAGGCCGGCGCCGACATCATCAAGGTCGGCGTGGGCCCCGGCGCCATGTGCACCACGCGCATGATGACCGGCGTCGGCCGGCCGCAGTTCTCCGCCGTCCTGGAGTGCGCCGCCGAGGCGAAGAAGTACGGCAAGCACGTGTGGGCCGACGGCGGCGTCCGTCACCCGCGCGACGTCGCCATGGCGCTCGCCGCCGGCGCGTCGAACGTCATGATCGGCTCCTGGTTCGCGGGCACGTACGAGTCCCCGGGCGACCTCCAGCACGACGCCCAGGGGCGCGCGTACAAGGAGTCCTTCGGCATGGCCTCGGCTCGCGCCGTCAGGAACCGGACCTCCGACGAGTCCGCGTACGACCGTGCCCGCAAGGCGCTGTTCGAGGAGGGCATCTCCACCTCGCGCATGTTCCTCGACCCGCAGCGTCCGGGCGTCGAGGACCTGATCGACTCGGTCATCGCGGGCGTGCGCTCCTCCTGCACCTACGCGGGTGCCAACTCCCTCGCGGAGTTCGAGGAGAAGGCCGTCGTCGGCATCCAGTCCGCCGCCGGTTACGCGGAGGGCAAGCCGCTGCACGCCAGCTGGAGCTAGTCGCTCCACCGCAGGACCCGGCCCCGCGCCCCCGATTTCGAGGGCGCGGGGTTTCGCTTTTTCCGGAGAAGAACGCAACGGACGAAACGGACTGCGCAACGTTCGTCCACACCCGCGCGCACCACGCAACGTTCATGCGCGCATACGCAAGGTTGCTGCATTACAGCTGGGAAGAGAAACCCTTTAGAGTCAAGCGCTGTACGTGGCGTGGCGGGGACGGCCTGCTCGGCGGTTCCCCGGTCTGTGTGGGCTGCCGTTGCTTGTTGTTCCCGGTGCGCGCCCACCTGACCGGCAGCGATGAAGGAGCCAGCCCGTGCTCGACCACGGCGCACCACCGCGCACCCGAACAACCGAGACCCCCACCCCGGGCCTCGGCGCCAGGCTGATGCGGCGCAAGCCGGTAGAAGCCCTGGTCGCGGAGGGTGGCCAGGGTGAAGGCGGCAGTCTGCGCCGCTCGCTCGGCATGTGGCAGCTGACCATGATCAGCATCGGCGCCACGCTCGGCACCGGCATCTTCGTGGTGCTCGGCGAGGCCGTCCCGAAGGCGGGCCCAGCGGTCACCCTGTCGTTCGTGATCGCCGGTCTCACGGCCCTCTTCTCGGCGCTCTCGTACGCCGAACTGGCTGGGACCATACCGGTCGCGGGCTCCTCCTACTCGTATGCGTACGCAACGATGGGCGAGCTGATCGCCTGGATCTGCGGCTGGTGTCTGGTCCTCGAGTACGGCGTGTCGGTCGCGGCCGTCGCCGTCGGCTGGGGCGAGTACCTGAACGAGCTCCTGGACGGCACGATCGGCGTCACGATCCCCGACGCCCTGTCCGCGCCCCCTGGCGACGGCGGCATCTTCAACCTGCCGGCGCTGATCGTCGTGCTCCTCGCGATGGCGTTCCTGCTCGGCGGCGCCCGTGAGTCCGCCCGCGCCAACACGATCATGGTCGCCGTCAAGATCGTGGCGCTGCTGCTGTTCTGCGCCATCGGCATCAAGGGCTTCCAGTCCGGCAACTACGAGCACTTCATGCCGCTCGGCATGGCCGGAGTGAGCGCGGCCGGTGCGACGCTCTTCTTCTCGTACATCGGCTTCGACGCCGCCTCCACGGCCGGCGAGGAGGCCAAGAACCCGCAGCGCGATCTGCCGCGCGCCATCATGCTCTCCCTCGTGATCGTCACCGCGCTGTACGTCCTCGTGGCCGCCGTCGCCGTCGGCGCGCGCCCCTGGAAGCAGTTCAACGACTCCGAGGCCGCCCTGGCCGGGATCATGAAGGACGTCACCGGGCAGTCGTTCTGGGCGACGCTGCTCGCCGCCGGCGCCGTCATCGCCATCGCGTCCGTCGTGCTGACCGTGCTCTACGGCCAGACCCGCATCCTGTTCGCGATGTCCCGCGACGGCCTCGTGCCCAAGGTGTTCTCGAAGGTCCACCCGAAGACCGGCGCACCGCGCGCCAACACGGTGATCGTCTCGCTCTTCTGCGGTGTCCTCGCCGCCGCGATCCCGCTCGGCCAGCTCGCCGACGCGACCAGCATCGGCACGCTCTTCGCGTTCGCCCTGGTCAACATCGCGGTCGTGGTCCTGCGCCGCACACGCCCCGAAATGAAGCGCACCTTCCGCGTGCCGCTCTCGCCGATCCTGCCGGCGCTCGGCTTCGGGTTCTGCGTCTGGATGATGGGCAGTCTGTCCACCGTCACCTGGGTGGTCTTCGGCGTGTGGATGGCCGTCGGCCTCGTGTTCTACTTCCTTTACGGGGCCCGTCGCTCCCGACTCGCCTCCGCGCCTGCCCAAGAGAAGTGAACCACCTGCCTTGCTGAACGATCTCGACGAACGCATCGTGCACGCCCTCGCCGAGGACGCCCGCCGCTCCTACGCCGACATCGGCCAGCTCGTCGGCCTGTCCGCGCCCGCCGTCAAGCGGCGCGTGGACCGGTTGCGGGCCACCGGAGCCATCACGGGTTTCACGGTGAGGGTCGACCCGGCCGCGCTCGGCTGGGAGACCGAGGGGTTCATCGAGATGTACTGCCGCCGCAACACCTCGCCCGAGGCCATCAAGCGCGGCCTCGAGCGGTACCCCGAGGTCGCGTCCGCGTCCACCGTCACCGGTGACGCGGACGCGATCGTCCAGGTCTTCGCCTCGGACATGCGGCACTTCGAGCGGGTACTGGAACGCATCGCGGGGGAGCCGTTCGTGGAACGGACCAAGTCGGTGCTCGTCCTGTCGCCGCTGATGCGGCGCTACACGTCGGGCTCGCCCGCGTAACACCTCACTGTGTGGGATACACCGGGCGCCACGGCAGCACCTTGAAGTCGCCGGTGCCCTTCTTGACCGTCTCGAAGGGCGCCGAGCCCAGGCACTGCGGCACCTTGTTCTTCTCCGTGTCGGGGCTCACCCAGCTGTATCCGACCCGGTCGTGCCGGCCGTCGTCCTGGACGGTGATGCCGACCCGCTTCCCCTTGAAGGGGGTGTCGGAGTCGGTGACGACGCCTGTCATCACGGCCACCTTGCCGCCCGTCAGCAGGCAGTCGACCCGGCCTTTGGCCCAGCCGCCCTTGCCGTGCAGGTAGTGGCTGAAGGCGAAGGTGCCGTACGCCTTCTCCGGCTCCATGTTGTCCTTCGCCGCCAGGTGCGCGTCGAAGGTGAAGGTGATGTCGTCGCCGAGCGGCCGGTACAGCTTGGCCGAGCCGGTCAGCGCGGCGGCCTCCCGCTCCGCGTGCGGCCGGTGTGCGACCCCGTCGTCCGCGGTCGCCGCCGCCGGGCCCGCCGCTGCCGCCACCAGAAGTGCCGCTGTCGCCGTCAGGACGTGAATGCGCGCCATGGGATCCCCCTGAGTTCACCGTGCTCACCCGGTCCGTCCGGGCGGGATCACGATCCCGCGAAGGCGGCACCCGGCACGTCGGGCCACGGTCGGCTTCCCGCCTCCGCCGCGCGGCGGAGACCACCCCGTGCGGACTGCGACCAAAGGCTCACCCGGACGCGCAACAAATCGCCGTCGACGGCCCCTGAGGCGCAACGGATCGTACGAGAAGACGCAACAGTCCCGTCTTGTCCCGTCGGTCCGCGGAAACGTACCGTCTTATCCGATCCCCCTCCCCCTTTTTTTCGCACGCTCCCTAGGACGCCCATGCCGCCGCTGCGCACCGCCCTGCTCCAGAGCTCCGGCCGCCCCGGGTCCGTCGACGAGAACCTCAAGGTGCTCGATGACGCCGCCGGCCGCGCCGCCGCGACCGGAGCCCGGCTCCTGGCGGCCCCCGAGATGTTCCTGACCGGGTACGCGATCGGCGACGACGTGGCCCGCCTCGCCGAGCCCACCGACGGGCCCTCCGCGCAGGCCATCGCCGGGATCGCGGCCCGGCACGGCGTCGCCGTGGCGTACGGCTACCCGGAGCGCGACGGGGAGCTGGTGTTCAACTCGGCCCAGCTGATCGCCCCCGACGGCACCCGCCTCGCGAACTACCGCAAGACCCACCTCTTCGGCTGCTTCGAGCGCGACTCGTTCACGCCCGGCGACCAGGCCGTCGTCCAGGCCGACCTCGACGGTGTCCGCATCGGCCTCATGATCTGTTACGACGTCGAGTTCCCGGAGAACGTGCGCGCGCACGCCCTCGCCGGCACCGACCTGCTCCTCGTACCGACGGCCCAGATGCACCCGTACCAGTTCGTCGCCGAGTCCGTCGTCCCCGTGCGGGCCTTCGAGAACCAGATGTACGTCGCGTACGTCAACCGGGTCGGCCAGGAGGGGGAGTTCGAGTTCGTCGGGCTCTCCACGCTCGCCGGCCCCGACGGTGTCGCCCGGGCGCGCGCAGGCCGCGGCGACGAGCTGATCTGTGCCGACGTGGACCCCGCCTTCCTGGCCGCGTCCCGCGACGCCAACCCGTACCTCAGCGACCGCCGCCCGGGCCTGTACACGCCGCTGATCTGAGCCCCGAGCCGCCGCCCCGAACCTTCAGTACCTCAGTTCCCGCAAGGAGTCCGTACCCCATGACGTCCACGGTGCCCAACGCCGTCCAGCACACCGACGCGCAGCCCCCCATCACGATGTTCGGGCCGGACTTCCCGTACGCGTACGACGACTTCCTCGCGCACCCCGCGGGCCTCGGCCAGATACCGGCGACCGAGCACGGCACCGAGGTCGCGGTCATCGGCGGCGGCCTCTCCGGCATCGTCGCGGCGTACGAGCTGATGAAGATGGGTCTCAAGCCCGTCGTGTACGAGGCGGACGAGATCGGCGGCCGGCTGCGCACCGTCGGCTTCGAGGGCACCCCCTCCGAGGCCGCCGGGCTGACCGCGGAGATGGGCGCGATGCGGTTCCCGCCGTCGTCGACCGCGCTCCAGCACTACATCGACCTGGTGGGCCTCGAGACGCGGCCCTTCCCCAACCCGCTCGCCCCCGAGACCCCGTCGACCGTCGTCGACCTCAAGGGCGAGTCCCACTACGCGAACACCGTCGACGACCTGCCGCAGGTCTACCGCGACGTCATGAACGCGTGGAACGCCTGCCTCGAAGAGGGCGCCGACTTCTCCGACATGAACCAGGCCATGCGGGAGCGCGACGTGCCGCGCATCCGCGAGATCTGGTCGAAGCTCGTCGACAAGCTCGACAACCAGACGTTCTACGGGTTCCTCTGCGACTCCGAGTCCTTCAAGTCCTTCCGGCACCGGGAGATCTTCGGGCAGGTCGGCTTCGGCACCGGTGGTTGGGACACCGACTTCCCGAACTCCATCCTGGAGATCCTGCGCGTCGTCTACACCGAGGCCGACGACCACCACCGCGGCATCGTCGGCGGTTCCCAGCAGCTCCCGCTGCGCCTGTGGGAGCGCGAGCCGGAGAAGATCGTCCACTGGGCGTACGGCACCTCGCTCGCCGAGCTGCACGACAGTCGGAAGCCGCGCCCGGCCGTGACCCGCCTGCACCGCACTGCGGGCAACCGCATCACGGTCACCGACGCGTCGGGTGACATCCGCACCTACCAGGCGGCGATCTTCACCGCACAGTCCTGGATGCTGCTGTCCAAGGTCGCGTGCGACGACTCGCTCTTCCCGATCGACCACTGGACGGCGATCGAGCGCACCCACTACATGGAGAGCTCGAAGCTCTTCGTCCCGGTCGACCGGCCGTTCTGGCTGGACAAGGACGAGGAGACCGGGCGGGACACGATGTCCATGACGCTCACCGACCGCATGACGCGCGGCACCTACCTGCTGGACGACGGTCCGGACAAGCCGGCCACCATCTGCCTGTCGTACACGTGGTGCGACGACAGCCTGAAGTGGCTGCCTCTGTCGGCGAACGAGCGCATGGAGGTCATGCTCAAGTCGCTCGGCGAGATCTATCCGAAGGTCGACATCAGGAAGCACATCATCGGCAACCCGGTGACCGTGTCCTGGGAGAACGAGCCCTACTTCATGGGCGCGTTCAAGGCGAACCTGCCGGGTCACTACCGCTACCAGCGCCGCCTGTTCACGCACTTCATGCAGGACCGCCTCCCCGAGGACAAGCGGGGCATCTTCCTCGCGGGCGACGACATCTCCTGGACGGCGGGCTGGGCCGAGGGCGCCGTGCAGACCGCGCTCAACGCCGTCTGGGGCGTGATGCACCAGCTCGGCGGCGCGACGGACGGCACGAACCCCGGCCCCGGCGACGTGTACGACGAGATCGCTCCGGTCGAGCTGCCGGAGGACTGACGGGCGTGCGGGCCCCGGCAGGAGCCGGGGCCCGCACCGCTCAGACCCCGGCCGCGCGTGCCGCCGTGAACACCTCGGCCGCGACATCCGTCAGCTCGTCGGCGTCGCGGACGAGGCCCTGGAGGTCGATCAGGATCTCCTCGAGGCCCACCGCGTTGTGCGCGGCCAGGTCCTCGACGATCTGCGCGACGCTGCCCTGGAACGGGCGGCGGTCGTCGCCCTTGTACTCGTCCCGCGTGTAGACCGTGTTCACCCGCAGCACGCTCTGGATGGGCTCCTTGCGGCCGCGCTCCTCGGCCAGTTCCTGCAGATTCCGCCACTGCTCGGCGAGCTGCTCGGCGCCCGCGGCCCCCGGCATCCAGCCGTCCGCGCGGTCCACGAGCCGGCGTGCGGCCTTCGGGCTGTTCGCCGGCAGGAGCACCGGGATCGGCCCGGCGGGCTTCGGCCCCACCACGGACGGCGCGATCGTCGTGAGCTCACCCTCGTAACTCACCGGGTCGGGGCCCCACACGGCCTCGAACACGTCGAGCAGCTCGTCCAGGACCTGGCCTCGCTTCTCGAACGGGGCCACGGAAGCGGCCGCGTACTCGTCGTGGGACCACCCCGTGCCGATGCCCGCGACGACGCGGCCACCGCTCGCCGCGTCCAACGAGGCCAGGGCGCGCGCCAGTTGGAACGGCACGTGCAGAGGGCCGACAAGCACGCTCGTGCCGAGCCTGGCCCGCTCGGTGACGGCGGCGGCCAGGGTGAGCGAGACCAGCGGGTCGGCGACCGAGCGGTACTGGTCCGGCCAGGGGAGGCCCGGAACCCCGTACAGGCCCTGGCGGGCGGGCTCGGGGAAGAGGATCCGCTCGAAGACCCACAGGCTCTCGTAGCCGATCTCCTCGGCGGCGCGTGCCACCGCCGGGATGTCGCGCCCGATGTCGTACTGCTTCATCTGGGGGAGGCTGAGGCCGAGTCGGGTCGCCATGCCGGTGCTCCTTCGCGTTCGCATCAGGGATCGCTTGCGTAACTCCTCGTCAACGTACAGCGATCACGTGGGAGTTCCGTGGCGAAGGCGGGCGCGTGGCCGAATCAGTCCGGCAGGGGGGTGAGCATCATGCGGCCCACCAGGCCCACCGAGGTGTCGAGGCGCCGGACGAACTCCTCGGTGACGTCCGGGAATTCACGCAGCACCCACAGGGCGCGGGCCGCGGCCCAGGCGCCGTCCCTGGCGCGCTCCAGGGTCCAGGAGCCGAGCAGATGGGTGAGGGGATCGGCGATCTGGAGCAGATCGGGGCCCGGCATCAGATCTTCGCGGATGCGCTCCTCCAGCGAGACGAGGAGATCGCCCACGCGGTCGAACTCATCCTCCACGTCCGCCGGTTCGCAGCCGAGCGTACGGCAGGTGTCCACGACGGCGAGCGCAAGATCGTGGCCGATGTGCGCATTGATGCCCGCGAGCGCGAACTGCAGGGGGCGTACCCCGGGATGGCGCCGGTACTGGAGCAGCGGACGCCAGCAGGCGGGCGGACGGTGGTCCGTGGAGCGGGTTTCGACGGCGGCCAGATAGCGCCCGGCGAAGCGAACGTCCAGCGTGGCCGCGGCTTCGGTGTCGGCGAACCGGCCGCCGTCGATGTGCCGGTCGACCTCTTCCGTGACGGACAGATAGACCCGGTTGAAGACGGCCACACCGTCGCAGGCGGGCCAGGACGCGGCCAGCTCACGCATCCGGGCCACCACGGAGTCGACCCCGCGCGCGGCGGGCGTGCACTTCGCGAACCGTTCCAACTGCGCCATGGGGGCAGGTTCTCAAGCCTAGGCTGGCGCGCGCGCAGCCTGGCCGGGGGCTTCCCCAGAACGGGGGAACGGGCCGGGGTCTGTGCGTGGGGGGAAGGGGAGAACAGCGTGTCAGGCTTACGTGCGCAGCGACTGGCCGAGCGTCGCGCCGAGCGCAGGGGCGCCGCCCGCAGGGGCGCCATGGCGGCGGCCGCGTCGGTGGTCGCCGCGGTCGGGGTGGTCGCCGGGATGGTGTCGGCGCTCGACGGGTCCGAGGGCGGCGACGTGGCCCGGCCCCGCGCGACGCGGTCGCCCGACCTGCTGCCGCTGCCGGCCGTGCCGAGCGCGACATCTGCCTCGGCCTCGCCCAGCCCGTCGGCCGGCCCTTCGCGGACCGCGAGGAAGAAGCCGACGCCCACTCCCAAGGCGTCCGACGGCCGGTCCGCGGCGCCCGCCTCCACACGCCTGTACCGGCACACCGACTCCCAAGTGCTCGACTGGGTGAGGACCCATCGCTCGGACCCGCGGCGCGCCCTCATCGAGTCCCGGATCGCCGACCGGCCAGCCGCGGTCTGGTTCGCCGACTTCCGGCCCGGCACCGTCACGTCCCGGGTGCGCGCGGTGACGTCCACGGCGGCGCGCGAGGGCCGGGTCCCGGTGCTCGTGCCGTACGCGATACCCGAGCGCGACTGCGGAGGCGCGTCGGAGGGCGGGGCGCCGGACATCGCCGCGTACGACAGCTGGGCCCGGAAGTTCGCGGCGGGCCTCGGCTCCGGCGAGGTCGTCCTGATCCTCGAACCCGACGCGCTCTCCCAGACCGAGTGCCTCTCCGTCGGGCAGCTCGCCGACCGTTACGCGGCGCTGGCCCGCGCGGGCCGCGCCTTCAAGTCCGCGAACCCCAGGGCCCGGGTGTACTACGACGCCGGGCACTCCGACTGGAACCCCGCCGGTACTCAGGCGGCCCGGCTGCGTGCGGCGGGCGCCGCGTCGCCCGACTCGTCGGACGGCGTTTTCACGAACGTCTCCAATTTCAACCGCACGTCCGCCGAAGTGGCCTACGCCCGCCGGGTCCTGGTGGCGATGGGCGGCCCGCCGTCCCTGGGCGCCGTGATCGACACCAGCCGCAACGGCAACGGCGCCCCGGCGAACGGCGCGTGGTGTGACCCCTCGGGCCGCAAACTGGGGCAGGCGCCGACCCTGCGCACCGGGGAGCGCGGGATCGACGCCTACTTGTGGGTGAAGCTGCCGGGGGAGTCGGACGGCTGCAAGGGCGAGCCGGGATCGTTCGCCCCTGACTACGCCTACGACTTGGCGGACTGACCGCCGTCGTCCGAGGACGGCTCGTCGTACGTCGAGGTCCCCTCGTCGAGCAGCGGCTCCTGCGTCTTGAGGTGCGCGGGGGCCATGGCCCGCAGTGCGTGGTAGCCGGTGATGACGACGATCGTGCCGAGGGCGATGCCGCTCAGCGAGAAGTTGTCGGTGAACTTCAGGGACACGTTGCCGATGCCGATGATGATGCCCGCGGCGGCCGGGACGAGGTTCAGCGGATTGCGCAGGTCGACCTTGGCGTTGATCCAGATCTGGGCGCCGAGCAGGCCGATCATGCCGTAGAGGATGACGGTGATGCCGCCGAGCACGCCGCCCGGGATGGCGGCCACGATCGCGCCGAACTTCGGGCACACGCCGAAGAGCAGGGCGAAACAGGCGGCGGCCCAGTACGCGGCGGTCGAGTAGACGCGGGTCGCGGCCATCACGCCGATGTTCTCGGAGTACGTCGTGTTGGGCGGGCCGCCGACCGCGGTGGAGAGCATGGAGCCGACGCCGTCGGCGGAGATCGCCGTGCCGAGCTTGTCGTCGAGGTTGTGGCCGGTCATCTCGCCGACGGCCTTGACGTGTCCGGCGTTCTCGGCGATCAGCGCGATCACGACGGGCAGCGCTACGAGGATCGCCGACCACTGGAACGAGGGGGCGTGGAAGGAGGGCAGGCCGATCCAGTCGGCCTTGCCGACGGCGGACACGTCGAGGCGCCAGTGGTCGACGGCCTCGGTGCCGCCGGTGACCGAGTGGATCTTGCCGAAGACGCGATCGAAGACCCAGGAGATGCCGTAGCCGAAGAGCAGCCCGAGGAAGATCGCGATGCGCGACCAGAAACCGCGCAGGCAGACCACGGCCAAACCGGTGAACAGCATCACCAGAAGCGCGGTCCACTGGTCCTGCGGCCAGTACGTCGATGCCGTCACCGGCGCGAGGTTGAAGCCGATCAGCATGACGACCGCGCCGGTGACGATCGGAGGCATCGTGGCGTGGATGATCCGCGCGCCGAACTTCTGCACGGCGAGCCCCACCAGGAACAGCGCGGCGCCGACCACGAACACCGCTCCGGTCACCGTGGCGCTGGACCCGCCCTGCGCCCGGATCACGGCGGCGACGCCGACGAAGGAGAGCGAGCAGCCGAGATAGCTGGGCACCCGGCCGCGGGTGGCGAGCAGGAAGATCACGGTCGAGACGCCGGACATCATGATCGCGAGGTTCGGGTCGAGACCCATCAGGACGGGCGCCACGAAGGAGGCGCCGAACATCGCGACCACGTGCTGAGCGCCGAGCCCGAACGTGCGCGGCCAGGACAGCCGCTCGTCCGGGCGCACGACGGCGCCTGGAGCCGGGGTGCGCCCGTCGCCGTGAAGTTTCCAGCGCACACCGAGGTCCATGTGAGTTCTGCTTTCTGTGGTGCTTTTGTGGCTCGAAATGATCGCCGCCATGTTAATGCGCCGTAAGGCCCTTTTCGCGCCACGGCCGACGGCCTCGATCCCATCCATGAATCCCTGTCAGGGGCATTGTCACGCCCACCTCGGAGCTCTACGCTCGCACGGCTCAATCCATGAACGTCGTTCAGATATGTGATGGGAGTTGTGATGCGTGCCAGATCCCGTGTGCGTCTCGGTGCCCTGCTCACCGCGGCGGCGGCCCTCGTCGCCGTCGTCGCCGTCCCGGTGTCGGCCCAGTCCGCGACGGCCCGCGTGAGCGCCCCGCGCACCGCCGTCCTCGACGGTGAGCGCCTGCTGCGGACCAAACAGCGCCTCGACCACGGCGACCCGCAACTCAAGCGCGCGGTTGGGGACTTGACGGCCCGAGCCGACACCTGGCTGGACCAGGGCCCCTGGACCGTCGTCGACAAGCCGAAGCCCGCGCCGGGCGGCGACGTCCACGACTACCTGAGCCAGGCCCCCTACTGGTGGCCCTCACAGACGCCCACCGCCGACAACCCCTGGGGCTGCCCCTACGTCCAGCGAGACGGGCAGCGCAACCCCGAGGTCGACACCGGGACCGACCGCCAGGACGTGGAGAAGGTCTTCGACTCGACGTACGACCTCGCCCTGGCCTGGTACTACACGGGCCGCAAGGAGTACGCGGAGAAGGCCGCCACCGTCCTGCGCACCTGGTTCCTCGATCCGGCTACGCGCATGAACCCGAACCTGGACCACGCGCAGTTCATCCCCTGCAAGTACGACGGCCGGGCCATCGGCATCATCGACTTCTCGCAGTCGTACACGAGCGTCACCGACGCCGTCGCCCTGCTCGGCACGGGCGCCCCCGGCTGGTCGAAGGGCGACCGCTCCGCGATGGGGGAGTGGAACAAGGACTTCCTCGGCTGGCTCGTGGACAGCGACTTCGGCAAGCAGGAGGGTGCCGCCGAGAACAACCACGGCACGTTCTACGACCTCCAGGTCGCGGCCCTCGCCTACGCGACCGGCGACACCGCCCTCGCCCGCCGCACCGTCCTCGACGCCCGCACCAAGCGCATCGCCCCGCAGATCGCGGGCGACGGCAGCCAGCCGCAGGAGCTCGCCAGGACCCGCAGCTGGCACTACTCGACCTTCGACCTGGTCGCCTACACCCGGCTCGCCGCGATCGGGCGGCATGTGAGCGTGGACCTGTGGTCGTACCGGGGCCCGGACGGTCAGAGTCTGTTCAAGGCCGTCGACTATCTGCTGCCCGCGGCCACCGGGGCGACGGCGTGGCCGCACCCCGAGCTGGAGTTCCACCGGTTCGCGGCGAGCGACATCGTGCACGCGGCCGCCGACGCCGGGAGCGCGGCAGCGAAGCGAGCGGTCCCGCACCTGGAGGCGCCGCCCGGCGGGGACCTGTGGGCGCTGCGCCCGGCGGCCGAACAGCTGGACTCGATCGCGGGCTGAGCGGGTCGCGTCCCGCCCCGACCTGGCCTGCTGAGCGTTTGCTTAGTCAAAGGTCGTACGATGGGGCTCTTGTACGTACCGCATCAGGAGCCCCACCCGTGACCGCCGAAGCCCTCGCCCGCCCCGCCCAGTCTTACGGACAGCTCGTCCCCGTCACCGTGCACTTCGACGACCTCGACGCGCTCGGTCTGCTCCACAACGCCCGCTACCCGGTGATGGTCGAGCGGGCCTGGACCGCGCTGTGGGCGGAGCGCGGCCTCGTCTTCGAGGGCGACTGGGTGGCGGCCGGCGACTTCTGCAACGCCGTCAAGGAACTGCGCATCACCTACGACGCGCCGGTCAACCGCCCCGGCGCGTACGCCGTGCACCTCTGGCTCGACCGGCTCGGCACCACCGGCCTGACGTACGGCTTCCGCTTCTGCTCGGCGGACGGTGGGACGACCTACGCCCGAGGCACCCGTGTGCTCGTCCGCCTCGACCCGGCCACCCTGCGCCCCGCCCCCTGGAGCGAGATGTTCAGGACCCTTGGCCGTGAGCTCCTGCGGACGCAGGACTGACCTCGGCCTGCTTCGTCGGCTTACGGTCCCCCGTGCGCAGCACCCCCGCGAACACCGCGAGCCCGCACGCCAGGAACGTCACCAGGCCGAAGGACACCACCAGGCTCGTCGCGTCGGCGACCGTCCCGATCGCGGAAGGGGCGACGAGGCCCGAGGTGTACGTGATGGTGGCGACACCGGCGATGGCCTGGCTCGGATTCGGCCCGCTGCGACCCGCCGCCGCGAAGGCGAGCGGCACGACGACCGCGATCCCGAGGCCCATCAGGCCGAATCCGGCCATCGCGACCGCCGGGTTCGGCGCCACCACGACGAGCAGTCCGCCGAGCGCGGCGCCCACCCCGCCGACCCGCACGGTGCGCACCGCGCCGAACCGGTCCACGATCCTGTCGCCGACGAGCCGCGCCACGGCCATCGTGAGCGTGAACGCGGTGGTGCACGCTGCCGCGAGTCCGGCGGACGTGTCCAGGACGTCCCGCAGATAGACCGCCGACCAGTCCAGGCTCGCCCCCTCGGCGAAGACGGCGCAGAAGCCGACAGCGCCGATCAGCAGCGCCGACCTGGGCGGCAGCGCGAAGCGCGGTGGCGGCTCCTCGTCCTCCGTGGGGCGCAGGTCCAGCACGCCTCCGCACGCGATGAAGCCCACGACCGTCAGCGTCGCCGCGGCGAGCAGGTGGTGCAGCCGGGCGTCGGAGCCGAGGTGCGCGGCCAGCGTGCCGGCCGCCGAACCGATGAGGGCGCCCACGCTCCACATGCCGTGCAGGCTGGACATGATCGACCGGTCGAGGCGGTTCTCCACCTCGACGCCCAGCGCGTTCATCGCCACGTCCGACATGCCCGCCGACGCGCCGTACGCGAAGAGAGCCACGCACAGCACCAGCAGATTCGGCGCGAGCGAGGGCAGGATCAGCGCGAGCGTCCACAGGGCCAGCAGCCCGCGCAGCGCCGTGCGCGCGCCGAACCGATGGCTCACCCAGCCCGCGATCGGCATCGCCACCGAGGCGCCGAGCGCGGGGAAGGCGAGCGCGAGTCCCAGCTGGCCCGCGCTGACCCCCGCGTGCTCCTGGATCCAGGGCACCCGGGTCGCGAACGACCCGGTGACCGCTCCATGGACGCAGAAGACGGCCGCGACCGCATAGCGGGCACGCTTCAACTCCCTTGCCCCGTAACCGACTTCACTCATCCAGCGTGCCCTTCCCGATACCGTCCCAGGCTACTGGCGTAAACTATCAGGAACCCTGCCTGATAAATAGCCGGTTTCCCACCGGTCTCCCCGTACGGCCCCGGTCCCGGCAGCGAAGGCGATCTGGAAGGATCCGCGCCATGCCCGCATCACCGAGTACCGCCAGGGCCATCAACGACCGGCTCGCCCTGCGCCTCCTGCAGAGCGAAGGGCCCCTGACGGCCGGGCAGTTGAAGGAGCTCACCGGCCTGTCCCGGCCCTCCGTCGCCGACCTCGTCGAGCGGCTCACGGCCCAGGGCCTGATCGAGGTCGTCGGGGAAGCCGGCGCCCAGCGCCGCGGCCCCAACGCCAAGCTCCACGGGATCGTTTCCGGGCTCGCCCATCTCGCCGCGCTCGACGTCCGGACCGAGGGCGTCACCCTCACCGTCGCCGACCTGGTGGGCACGGTCCTCGCCGAGGCGTCCGCGCCCATCGACGACGAGGAAGGCACCGGCCCCGCCGTCGAACGGGCCGTCGCACTGGTCGAGCGCACGGCGAAGGAGGCGGGCGCCGAACGCCTGCACACCGTGGGAATCGGCGCGCCCGGTCTCATCGACCCCGTCACCGGCGAACTGCGCGACTCGTCGGGCCTGCCCGAGTGGCACCGCCGCCTCGTCGCCGCCCTCCACGAACGCCTGCCCGCCCGCGTCCTGGTCGAGAACGAGACCAACCTCGCCGCCCTCGCCGAACAGCGCGACGGCGCGGCCCGCGACCGCGACACGTTCGCCCTGCTCTGGCTCGGCCACGGCATCGGCGCCGCGGTCGTCCTCGACGGCGTCCTGCGCCGGGGGGCCTCCGGCGGCACCGGCGAGATCGGCTTCCTGCCCGTGCCAGGGACGTCCGGACTCCCGTCCGCGACCGGGTGCGACGGAGGCTTCCACTCGCTGGCCGGATCCGCCGCCATCGCCGAACTCGCCCGTGCGCACGGCCTGGTGGGCCCGACGGCTGCCGCACCGGGGGAGCCGGCCGCCGCGGCGCTCGTGCGTGAAGCGGTGCGGGCGGAACCCGGGACGCCCGCCGCCCGCTTCCTCGACGCACTCGCCGACCGGCTCGTCCTCGGCGCCGCCTCGGTCGTCGCCGTCCTCGACCCCGGCTGCCTCGTCCTGGGCGGCGAGGTCGGCCGCGCCGGAGGCGACCGCCTCGCGACCCTGGTCGCCAGCCGCCTCGCCGCCATGTCCCCCCTGCCCACCGAGGTGCGGGCCGGCGCCCTCGGGGGCGGCGCGGTGCTGCGCGGAGCGCTGCTCATGGCGCGTGACGGGGCGCAGGACGACCTCTTCGCGCCGACGGACCGCTGACCCCGCGCACGCACCCGGGTCAGCTCGCGGGGAACCGCCGCGCGAGGAACTCCTCGAACGTGCCCTTGCCCACTGCCCGTTCGGGCGTCAGATGCCCACCGTCCCGCATGCCCTTGTACGCCTTCCCGGCCAGGCGCACCTCGACGACCGTCCGGCGCCGACGGCTCGCGCGCAGGTAGGCGCGCGCCAGATCCGGGGCCGTACGCACCTCGGGACCACCCATGTCCGCCACGCGCCCCGCAGGTGCGCCCGTCGCCAACTCCACCAGGCGGTCGGCCACTTCGGCGACATCGACCGGCTGGTCGGCGACCCCCGCGGGAAGGAGCATCACCGGCAGCCTGGCCAGTGTCTGAAGCCCCTGGAACACCAGGTCGTGGAACTGCGTCGTGCGCAGCACCGTCCAGCCGAGACCCGACTCCTCGACCAGCTTCTCGACCGCGTGCTTGGACTTGTAGTAGCCGAGCGGCACCCGGTCCACGCCCACGATCGAGATGTACAGCAGATGCGACACCCCGGCCCGCCGCGCGGCCTCGATCAGATGCCCGGCCGCCTTCTCGTCACCGCCGCGCGGCGTGCTCGCGCAGTGCACGATCGCGTCCACACCCGCGACGGCCTCGTCCAGGCCTGGTCCGCCCTCGCGCAGGTCCACCGCGTACGGCCGCGCGTGCCGGCTGAGCACGCGCACCTCGTGCCCGCCCGCGCGCAGCCGCTCGGCGACGAGCCTGCCGAGGGTTCCCGTGCCGCCGGTCACCAGGATCGTGGTCATCGCAGTTCAGCTCCTTCGCGCACCGGACGCTCCACGGTGGAACGTCCCTCGCCAGGTGAGACTGGTGACGGCGCGAAAATGTGACATCGTCCGCGAGGCGCCTCGGGATTCCGCCGGCACGCCGCCCACCTCGGCGGTTGCGATCGTCACGCTCTTGCCCTGGCAGAGGGGACCGCCCGGAACGCTGCGCGAGTCCACGCACACGGCCTGTGAGCCAGCCCACAGCCGATCACCCGTTTGGCCCACGCGGGGACGTGGCACACTGGCCCTGTACCAGAAGCAGCGCACTCCGGGGTCGGTGAAAGTCCGAACCGGCGGTTACAGTCCGCGACCCGGTCGCTTCCAGCGGCCGGTTGACCAGGTGAAATTCCTGGACCGACGGTTAAAGTCCGGATGGGAGGCAGTGCGCGGCGGGCGGGCATTCGTGCGCGTCGCCGTCTGTTTCGACGTGTCCTCAGGGACAGGTCTCATTCGGCGTCGGCCTCGGTGTCCTCGCCCGTACGTTCTGTCGCCGTATCGCGACAGTGCCCCGGAGTCCGTGCCCGAAGAGGCAGGAGGACCCGGTGGCCCCCACTTCCGCAGTGCCCGCCCGGCGAGCAGCCGTGCGCCCGCACGCGTCCTTCGCTCCTTCAGGAATCCCCGCCGGCCCTGAGGCGTTGCGCCTCACCGCCACCCTTGTCGGCCCCGCGGCCCCTGCAGCGAAGGAGCACTGAAGTGTTCACCGGAATCGTCGAAGAGCTGGGCGAGATCACTGCCGTCGAGGAACTCGGCGACGCCTCCCGCTTCAGGCTGCGCGGCCCCGTCGTCACCGAAGGGGCGCGGCACGGCGACTCCATCGCCGTCAACGGCGTCTGTCTGACGGTCGTGGAGCACGAGGGCGACGAGTTCACCGCCGACGTCATGGCGGAGACCCTCGACCGGTCCAGCCTCGGCGCCCTCGCTGTCGGCTCCCGGGTCAACCTGGAGCGCCCCACGGCTGTCGGCGCCCGCCTGGGCGGACACATCGTGCAGGGCCACGTCGACGGCACGGGCAGCATCGTCGAGCGCAAGCCGTCGGAGAACTGGGAGATCGTCAAGGTCTCGCTCCCTGCGCACCTCGCGCGCTACGTCGTCGAGAAGGGCTCCATCACCGTCGACGGAGTGAGCCTCACGGTCGTCGACGCGGGCCCCGACTACTTCACCATCAGCCTCATCCCCACCACCCTCGCCCTGACCACGCTCGGCCTGAAGCAGGCCGGCGACCCGGTCAACCTCGAGGTCGACGTCATCGCCAAGTACGTCGAGCGGCTGCTCGGCGACCGTGCCCAGGAGGCGACCAAGTGAGCCTGAACTGGCTGAACTCCGAGGCGTTCACGCTCTTCGGCCAGCACATCATGTGGTCCGACATGATCGGCAACACCGTCGGTCTGGTCGCCCTGGCGCTCGGCTGGCGCCGCTCGATCTGGACCTGGCCCGCGCAGCTCGTCTCCGGCCTCATCCTCCTCACGGCCTTCGCCACCGCCCACCTCTCGGGCAGCGCGGGCAAGCAGCTCGTGGTCATCGTCGTCGCCGCGTGGGGCTGGTGGCAGTGGAACCGCGGCAAGGGGCAGGCCCAGGACGGCTCCCTCGCCGTCCGGTTCGCCACCTGGCGCGAGCGCGGCTACCTGCTGGGCGCCGCCGCACTCGGCACCCTGGCGGTCGGCGGCCTGTTCACCGCATTCCCCACGCTGTCGTGGGACCCCTGGCCGGACGCGTACATCTTCGTCGGCACGATCGTCGCCATGTACGCCCAGGCGCGCGGCATGGTCGAGTTCTGGTTCGCCTGGCTGCTCGTCGACCTGGTGGGCGTACCGCTGAACTTCGCCAACGGATTCGCCTTCTCCGGTTTCGTCTACGTGATCTACGGCGCGCTCGTCCTGTGGGGCATGCGCGACTGGTGGCTGCGGTCCCGCTCGGCCTCGCAGCCCGCCCTGGAAGGAGCACCGGCATGACCACGGCACCCGTCTGGTACAGCACCTCGCACGACGAGGACAACTCGGACCTGTCGCTCGACCCCGTCGAGCAGGCGATCCGCGACATCGCGAACGGCCGGCCCGTCGTGGTCGTCGACGACGAGGACCGCGAGAACGAGGGAGACCTCGTCATCGCGGCCGAGAAGGCCACCCCCGAGATCGTCGCGTTCATGATGAGCGAGTGCCGCGGCCTGATCTGCGCTCCCATGGAGAACGACGAGCTGGAGCGCCTCCAGCTGCCGCAGATGGTCGAGAACAACACCGAGTCGATGCGCACGGCCTTCACGGTCTCCGTCGACGCGGGCCCCGCGCACGGCGTGACCACCGGCATCTCCGCCGCCGACCGCGCCACCACGCTCCAGCTCCTGGCCGGCGGCACCGCCGAGGCCGGCGACTTCGTACGGCCGGGCCACATCTTCCCGCTGCGCGCCAAGGCCGGCGGCGTCCTGGTCAGGAACGGCCACACCGAGGCAGCGGTCGACCTCGCCCGGCTCGCGGGCCTGCGCCCCGCCGGAGCGATCGTCGAGATCGCGGGCGAGGACGGCACGATGCTCCGCCTGCCCGAGCTGATCCCGTTCGCCCGCAAGCACGGCCTGACGATCATCTCCATCGAGGACCTGATCGCCTACCGCCGCTCCTCCGAGCCGACGGTCCGGCGCGAGGCCGAGGTCAATCTGCCCACCGCCTTCGGTGACTTCACCGCGTACGGCTACCGCTCCACGGTCGACGGTGTCGAGCATGTGGCCCTCGTTCACGGCGAGATCGGAGACGGCCAGGACGTCCTGGTGCGGGTCCACTCCGAATGCCTCACCGGCGACGTCTTCCACTCGCTGCGCTGCGACTGCGGCCCCCAGCTGGAGGAGTCCATGCGGCGCATCACCGAGGAGGGGCGCGGCATCGTCGTCTACCTGCGCGGTCACGAGGGGCGCGGCATCGGCCTGCTCTCCAAGCTGCGCGCCTACGAGCTTCAGGAGCGCGGCCGCGACACGCTGGACGCCAATCTGGAGCTCGGCCTGCCGGCCGACTCGCGGGACTACGCGGCGGGCGCCCAGATCCTCGAGGACCTCGGCGTGCGCGGCCTGCGCCTGCTGACCAACAACCCCGACAAGACCGACGCGCTCCTGCGGCACGGCCTCAAGGTCGTCGCCCGCGAGTCCATGCCGGTCCAGGCGGGCGAGCACAACCTCCGTTACCTGCGCACCAAGCGGGACCGGATGGGCCACGACCTGCCCTGGCTGGACGCCCCCACGTCCACGACCTGCGCGAACCAGTAGCCCGTACCCCTTTCAGACGGCATACCGAACACCGAACACAGCACCACACAAGCACTGAGGAGCAACGTGAGTGGCAAGGGCGCACCCGAACTGTCCGTACGCAACTGCGGTGACCTGCGCGTCGCCGTCATCGCGGCGCAGTGGCACGAGAAGGTGATGGACGGCCTCGTGGACGGCGCCCTGCGCGCCCTGCACGAGCTGGGCATCGACGAGCCGACCCTCCTGCGGGTCCCGGGCAGCTTCGAGCTCCCCGTCGTCGCCAAGGTCCTTGCGGGCCGCGGCTACGACGCGATCGTCGCCCTCGGAGTCGTCATCCGCGGCGGCACACCGCACTTCGAGTACGTGTGCCAGGGCGTCACCATGGGGCTCACCCAGGTCAGCATCGACACCGGCGTTCCCGTCGGCTTCGGCGTGCTGACCTGTGACACAGAGGAGCAGGCCCTCGACCGCGCCGGGATCGAGGGCTCGAACGAGGACAAGGGCCACGAGGCCGTCACCGCGGCGGTCGCCACGGCGGCCACACTGCGCTCGGTCAGCGAACCCTGGCGCTGAGTGGCCGGGCGTACCCCGTAGTCTTAGGGCCATCATGGCGAACAAAACCTTCGAAGAGCTCTTCGCCGAGCTTCAGCTCAAGGCCAAGAACGGCGACCCCGCGACGTCCCGCACCGCCGAACTGGTGGACAAGGGCGTCCATGCCATCGGCAAGAAGGTCGTCGAGGAGGCCGCCGAAGTCTGGATGGCCGCCGAGCACGAGGGCAAGGAGGCCGCTGCCGAGGAAATCTCGCAGCTGCTGTACCACGTCCAGGTGATGATGGTGGCCCGGGGAATCTCCCTCGACGACGTCTACGCCCACCTCTAGAGCCGGCGCCCGGTTCACCGCCGCACGCGACACGCCCCTCTTTCACGTCTCTCACGCAAAGGAATCCGACCTCATGCTGCGCATCGCCGTCCCCAACAAGGGTTCACTGTCAGGACCTGCGTCGGCGATGCTCCATGAGGCCGGATACCAGCAGCGCAAGGAGTCCAAGGAGCTCGTCCTCGTCGACCCGGTCAACGAGGTGGAGTTCTTCTACCTCCGGCCCAAGGACATCGCGATCTACGTGTCGTCGGGCAAGCTCGACATCGGCATCACCGGCGAGGACCTGCTGATCGACTCCGGCGTCAACGCCGAGGTCATCCTGCCGCTCGGCTTCGCCCGCTCCACGTTCCGCTTCGCCGCCAAGCCGGGCACCGTCTCCGGTCTCGGGGACCTCGCGGGCAAGACGATCGCCACCTCCTACGAGGGCATCGTCGGCAAGCACCTCGCCGAGTCCGGCGTCGACGCGTCCGTCGTCCACCTCGACGGCGCCGTCGAGACGGCCATCGAGCTGGGTGTCGCCCAGGTCATCGCGGACGTCGTCGAGACCGGCACCTCCCTGCGCAACGCGGGCCTCGAGGTCTTCGGCGAGCCGATCATGAAGTCCGAGGCCGTCGTGATCCGCCGCTGCGGCGCGGCCGCGGAGGAGCCCAAGGTCCAGCAGTTCCTGCGCCGCCTCCAGGGCGTCCTGGTCGCCAGGACGTACGTGATGATGGACTACGACTGCCGCGCCGAGCACCTGGAGCAGGCCGTGGCCCTCACCCCGGGCCTCGAGTCGCCCACGGTCTCGCCGCTGCACAACGAGGGCTGGGTCGCCGTCCGTGCGATGGTCCCCGCCAAGGACGCCCAGCGCATCATGGACGACCTGTACGAACTCGGCGCGCGGGCCATCCTGACCACGGCCATCCACGCCTGCCGCCTTTGAGGACCGCAGTCATGCCCGAAGTCCCCACGCTGCCCGTCACCTTCCGGCCGGCCCGCACCCGGGCCGTCCTGCTCGGCCTCGGCGGAGCGATGTTCGTCACTCTCACGGCCATCGCCCTCATGCTGGGCGGCCTCAACCCGGGCGACCGCCTCACCTTCATCTTCACCGGGGCGCTCCTCCTCGGCGGGCTCGTCCTGCTCGCCCGGCCCAAGATCGTGGCGGACGACGAGGGCGTCACCGTCGTGAACATCGCCCGCAGCCGCCGCCTGGCCTGGGCGGAGATCGTCCAGGTCACGCTGCGGCCCGGCGACCCCTGGGTGTTCCTCAACCTCAGCGACGGCACGAGCCTGGCCGCCATGGGCATCCAGCCCGCCATGGCCAAGGAGCGTGCCCTCACCGACGCGCGTGCCCTGCGCGCCCTCACCGAGGCCCGTTCCACGGCCTCCGGGGAACTTCAGGGCTGACTCAGGGCCGCACGCCCTGACGCTTCCACCCCTGTCTTGATTAACCTGGTGGCGGGGCGCGCGCACATCGCCGCCCCGCCCCCGACGACGGGTCCGCCAGGGCCCCGGGGGTTTCCTGCTACCCGAGGAGTGACTCCCTCCGGCGATGGACGGTTCGTCCTGCAGTACATGCGCCGCCCCCTCCCGACATAGCGCGACCGAATTGCGCGTTGTGTGCGCGGAGGCGGCGGCATGACCATCCCCTTGTTGCTCCTCGGAGCGGCATTCCTGCTGATCCTGGCCAACGGCTTCTTCGTGGCGGCCGAGTTCGGCCTCGTCACGGTGGAGCGCGCCGACGCCGAGAAGGCAGCGGCCGACGGCGACCGACGGGCCCGTACCGTCGTGAACGCCCTCAAGGAGCTGTCCTTCCAGCTCTCCGGCACCCAGCTCGGCATCACCATCACCTCGCTGGTCGTCGGCATGCTCGCCGAACCGGCGCTCGCGACGCTGCTCGCGGGGCCCTTCACCGCCGTCGGCATCCCGGAAGGCGCCGTCGGAGGCGTCTCCGTCGTCATCGGCATGCTGCTGGCCTCCGCCGTGCAGATGGTGATCGGTGAGCTGGTGCCGAAGAACTGGGCGGTGTCCAAGCCGCTCCAGGTCGCACGGTTCGTCGCGGGCCCCCAGCACGCGTTCTCGCGCCTCTTCCGGCCCGTGATCGCCCTGCTCAACGCCGTGGCCAACCGCGCCGTACGCGCCCTGGGCGTCGAGCCCGCCGACGAGCTGGCCTCGGCCCGCACCCCCGGCGAGCTCGTCTCCCTGGCCCGGCACTCCGCACAGGCGGGCACCCTGGAGCAGGACACGGCGGACCTGTTCGTCCGCACCCTGTCCCTCGGAGAGCTCACCGCCCAGCACGTCATGACGCCGCGCGTGAAGGTCAGCGCGCTCCAGTCCTCGGCGACCGCCGAGGACGTCGTCAACCTCACACGCGCCACCGGCCTCTCCCGCTTCCCGGTCTACCGCGAGCGGATCGACGAGATCGTCGGCATGGTGCACCTCAAGGACGCCCTCGCGGTGCCCGCGCACGACCGGCTGCGCACCCCCGTGAGCCGCATCGCCCAGGCCCCGCTGCTCGTCCCGGAGACGCTGCCCGTGCAGCCCCTCCTGGAGCGCCTGCGCAGTGAGCAGCCCATAGCCGTCGTCGTCGACGAGTACGGCGGCACGGCCGGGGTCGTCACCCTGGAGGACATCGTCGAGGAGCTCGTCGGCGAGGTCCGCGACGAGCACGACCGCCTCGACCTGCCCGAACTCGCAGTCGCCCCGTCCGAGGACGGCCGCCCCGCGTGGGACGCCGACGGCAGCTGCCGGGTCGACATCCTGCGCCGCATAGGACTCGACGTGCCGGAAGGCCCGTACGAGACCGTCGCCGGTCTCGTCGCCGATCTGCTCGGCCGGATCCCCGCGCCCGGCGACCGGGCCGAGCTGCCCGGCTGGCGGCTCGCGGTGCGTCAGGTCGACCACTACCGCGCGGAGCGCGTCCGGATCGTCCGGACCGCGGACGCCACCCAGCCGGCGGAGGCCGCCCGATGAGCGCCCTCCAGCTCTTCTTCGCCCTGCTCCTCGTGCTGGCCAACGGTTTCTTCGTGGGGGCCGAGTTCGCCCTCGTCTCCGTGCGCCGCAGCCAGATCGAGCCCATCGACAACAACCGGGCCCGCCAGGTCCTGTACGGCCTGGAGCACCTGCCGCAGATGATGGCGGCGGCCCAGTTCGGCATCACCGTCTGCTCCTTGACGCTCGGCGCGGTCGCCGAGCCGACGGTCGCCCATCTGCTGGAGCCGCTCTTCGAGGCGATGCACCTGCCCGAGGGAATGATCCACCCCCTCGGCTACGTGATCGCGCTCGCCGCCGTCGTCAGCCTCCACCTCGTCATCGGCGAGATGGTCCCGAAGAATCTCGCGATGGCGGCGCCGGAGAAGGCCGCGCTGTGGTTCAGCCCCGGCCTCGTCGCCTTCGCCCGGCTGTGCCGGCCGGTCACCGTCGCCCTCGGCGCCTGTGCCCGGCTCGTGCTCAAGCTGTTCGGGGTCGAGCCGCGGGACGAGGTCGAGGCGGTCTTCACCAGCGTGCAGCTCGGCCGTCTCGTCGAGGACTCCGGACAGGCGGGGCTCCTCGAACCAGAGGCGCAGGAACGCCTGGAGGACGCCCTGGAGCTGGGCTCGCGCCCGGTCACCGACGTCCTGCTCGACCGGTCGTCCCTCGTCACGGTCGGCCCCTCGGTCACCCCGGGCCAGGTCATCGAGCTGACGGGCCGTACGGGCTACTCCCGCTTCCCCGTCTGCGCGGAGGGGGGTGCCTTCATGGGCTATCTGCATGTGAAGGACGTCCTCGACCTGATCGACTCCGCGGACCACGACCGCGCGGTGCCGCAGCAGATCTGGCGTCCCATGACGACGCTGCGCGCCGAACTCCCGCTCGACGACGCCCTGACGGTGATGCGCCGCGCCGCGACGCACCTCGCGCAGGTCGCCGACGCCTCGGGCCGGGTCCTCGGCCTGGTCGCCCTGGAGGACGTCCTGGAGATGCTCGTCGGCGAGGTCCGTGACCCCGCGCACCGGGACGCTCCGGCGCCCGGGGCAAGGGTCGCGGAGCCGCGGGCCGAGGCGCCGGAGGAGGCGCTGGCCGGCTGACAGGCGCACACGGCGAAGGGGCGGGTCCCGGATCGGGCCCGCCCCTTCGTCATGTCACATCGCGGACGGATCCTGGGGCCCGCGCCCCGAGAGGACCTCACCGTACGCCTGCATCAGATCGGGCAGCCGCAGTGTCGACAGGTCGTCCCGCGTCGGCGTCGTCGTGTATCCCGTCAGCCGCAGGTCCCGGTAGGCGCACGACTTCTCGTACAGCGTCCGCAGGAAGCGGCCGTTGCCGAGCTCGTCGATCCAGCCCTGGTCGACGACGTGCCCGCTGATGGAGCGCAGCTCGTCGAGGGCCTCCTCGTCCCACACGTCACCGTTCTCCGCGGCGAGCACCTCGCCGATCGCGGTGAGTTCGAGGGGCCGGTACGAGGGGAAGTCGACCCGCGTCGTGAAGCGCGAGGACAGTCCGGGGTTCGCCGCGAGGAGGCGGTCCATGCCCTCCGGGTAGCCCGCGAGGATCACCACCAGGTGGTCCCGGTTGTCCTCGGCGCGCTTCAGGAGCACCTGGAGCGCCTCGTCGCCGTACGCGTCTCCCTTGCCATAGCCCGAGTTCGACAGGGCGTACGCCTCGTCGACGAAGAGGACGCCGCCGATGGCCGAGTCGATCAGTTCGTTCGCCTTCACGGCCGTCTGGCCCAGATACTCGCCGACCAGGTCGGCACGCTGGGCCTCCACGAGATGGTCGCCGCCGAGCAGCCCGAGCGCGTAGAAGACGCGGCCCAGGATGCGGGCCACGGTGGTCTTGCCGGTGCCGGAGGGGCCCGAGAAGACGAAGTGCCGTTTCGGCGGCTGCACGGGCAGGCCCTGCCCGGCCCGCAGGCGCGCCATGTTGAGCTGCGCCGACAGTGCCTTGACCTGTCGCTTCACGGGTTCCAGGCCGACCATCCGCTCCAGCTCGGCGAGTGCCTCCTCGAGGAGCGCCGGGTCGGCGGGCCCGGCGGGCAGCTGCGGCGTGATCGGTACGACGGCCTTCTCGCGGACCGCGTCGGTCTCGGCCGGCACCGCGCCGGGCGGCGGCAGATCGGGCTCGCTCACCTTCAGGTCCCGGCCGTCGCCCTCGTACAGCGGGTCCATCGACTCGGAGCCGTCCAGCACATCCTGGCCGAGCCCGGTCATGGTGAGGGGACTGAGGTCGGTGCCGTCGCCGAAGTCGCCGTAGCCGTCGCCCTCGGCGATGGCCGCGAGGCGGGCCGAGGTGTCCATGAAGGCGGGGTCCACGCGGTGCACGGCCCGGTACAGGGGGAGCGCGGCGGCGGAGCGGCCGGTGCCCTCGTGCGCGCGGGCCAGCCAGTAGCGCAGCTCCTTGCGCTGGGGCTGCTCGCTCCGGCAGCGCATCAGCGCTGCGGACAGCAGCGGCTCGGCCTGCCCGTACATCTCCAGGCGCACCCGGGCCATTCCGCCGAAGAGCCCGGCCTCGATGCCGAGGAGCCCGTCGTCGAGCAGCGGATCGGTATGCCGGACCAGCTGCTCCCAGTCCTTGACGAGGTAGGCGCGGCAGGCGTGCAGGAACCGCACCTGCGGATCGGCGTCCACGCGCGGCAGCGTCGCCAACGCCCCGTCCAGGTCCGGGACATGGCGCCCGTCGAGCCAGTGCGACGCGTGTGCAAGGAGCAGATCGCGCGGCCGCTCCAGGACGGGCTGCACCCACCAGCCCAGCCAGTACCAGGAGTTGAGAGTGCGCCGGTGCCGGGTGCGCTGCTCGCCGAACCGGTCGCGGTGCCGGAACATGCGCAGCAGCGCCGTCGTCGTGTCGATGCGTAACGCGTGCAGCCCCAGCCAGCCGTCGGCCATGCCGGGATCCATCCGGACCGCGGCCCGGAACTCCTCCTCGGCCTGCGGATAGGCGCCCATGGTGTAGGCGTCCACGCCACGCACCCAGGCGAGGTCGGCCGGGCCGGGCGAGCCCTGTGTGCCGAAGTCCATCACGTCCCCCACAAACCGTGCCCCCGTGGTGCGCCGCCGGGCCGGTGCCCGCCGGCTCCTGCGCCGAACCGATGTGCTGTGGACGGGAGTTGTCACGGTACGGGCCGCGAGCCGTCCGTAGGCCGCACCGAAAGGCATCGTACCTGCGCAGGAGTCGTCGGCCGAGGGCGCCGCAGGGCCGGATCCAAGGCGGACGGCGCAGGTGGAGGCGGGGCCGGACGGTGACCGAGGGTGAACGAAGCGGGGCTCACCGCACCCCTGAAAGGGTGAACAGGGCAGAACGAAGCCCCCGATCACGGGGGAACAACCGGGGGCTTCGCGTCTGCGGGCGACCCCGTAAGGCCGCACATTCAGAACGTAAGTCCTGTACGGCCCCTCGGTCAAGCCGAGTTGAGGCACTCGCGGAAACTGGCGGAAGGCGTCTCGGGAGCGTTCAGCGCGCTGCCGACGGCCCCTCACGGTGAGTGACGGAAGGCGTCGAAAGTCCGGTCCCGGGAGGCATCTGACGTGCCTCGTAGCCCTCCGGACACTCTCGTACCAATGTCTGAGCGAAGGGGCGCGAGGGGTCGTCGGCGAAGTGCGCGCGCTCCGCACGGATCCAGCCGTCCCAGAACTCCCTCTGCGCCGGTCCGTCCCGTCGCCGCCCCCGTTCCCAGGACGCCTCCTCGGGTGTGTCCATCCACAACAGTCCCGCCAGGAAAGGCCGTACGGCCCGCCGGCCCGCGCCCACGCCCTCCATCAGGACCACCGGCGCGGGCGCCAGAGCGCGTGGGGCGCCGAAGCTCCGGGCGTTCCAGTCGTACGGCTCGTACCGGGCGCTCTCGCCGCGGGAGAGCGGATCGATGACCTGCTCGCGCAGCCGCGCCGTCCAGTCGAAGAGGGCGTCGTGGCTGGCGAGATCGTCGAGGTGCAGGACGGGCGCCTGCCCGAGCGCCCCGGCGAGCCGGGCGGCGAACGTCGACTTGCCGGAGCCCGCGTGGCCGTCGACGGCGACCAGCCGGACCGGGCCGCAGGAGGGCGGCAGGGCCCGCAGGGTCGCGGCGAGCCGGGGGAGCGGGAGGTGCTGGAAGGTCATCGCCCGCAAGGGTACGGGAGGTACCCGGCCGGTTTCCCGCGCGCCGCCGCAGGTCATGCCAGTGGTACAGGCCAATATTGGTAGCGATGACCGGCCCGGAAACGCTGGTGGAAGTCAGCGGGTACCGGCCATAGTTGGCGCACTGTCGTGCACCTCACCCGCCCCTTTACGGATATCTCGTCGACTGGGGGAGCCCCGCCCATGACCCGACCCGAACCTCTGTCCCGCAGAACCCTGCTCACCGCCGCCGCGGCCACCGCGGGCGCAGCGGCGCTCGCCACGACGGCGGGCACCGCCGTCGCCGGCACCGGCGCCCCGGCGCGCACTCACGCGGCCCCGCGCCTCGTGGACAACCACGCCTGGACCTCGCACTCGGACTGGCGCTCCGGAACGGCGGCCGGCACCCGCGCGGTCGCCGGGTCCCGCCCCGGGCTCACGCTCGCGACCCCCGAGGGCCGCACCGACTACACGGATCCGCACACGGGCAAGACCGCCACCTGGGAGTACGGCCGGTGGACCTCCCCGGCGCACCGCCTGTCGGTGCCCGCCACGGAGGTCATCGCCTCCTGGAACGCGCGGACACCGGCCGGTACCTGGATCCAGATCGAGCTCCAGGGCACTTACTCCGACGGCGCGGCGACGCCCTGGTACGTGATGGGCCGCTGGGCCGCGGGTGACCAGGACATCCGGCGGACCTCCGTCGACGACCAGTCGGACGGCAAGTCCAGTATCTGGACGGACACCTTCGCCATCGACGACGCGGCCTCGGGCCTGCGCCTCGTCTCGTACCGCCTGCGGCTGACCCTGTACCGCGCGCCGGGCTCCAAGGCATCGCCCCTCGTGTGGCGGCTCGGGGCCATGGGCTCCGACGTGCCCGACCGCTTCTCGGTCCCGGCCTCGAAGCCGGGGCTCGCCAAGGAGCTGTCCGTTCCGCGCTACTCGCAGAGCATCCACGCGGGCCAGTACCCCGAGTACGACAACGGCGGCGAGGCCTGGTGCAGCCCCACCTCCTCGCAGATGATCGTCGAGTACTGGGGCCGCGAGCCCTCGTCGGACGACCTCTCCTGGGTCAACCCGGACTACACGGACCCGCAGGTCTGCCACGCGGCCCGCTTCACGTACGACTACCAGTACGAGGGCTGCGGCAACTGGCCCTTCAACGCGGCCTACGCGTCGACGTACAAGGACCTCCAGGGAGTCGTCACGCGGCTCGGTTCGCTCGGTGACCTGGAGACCCTGATCGCGGCGGGGATCCCGGCCATAACGTCGCAGTCGTTCCTCAAGGAGGAGCTGACAGGCGCGGGTTACGGGACGTCCGGACACCTCATGACGGTGATCGGCTTCACCGCGGACGGTGACGTGATCGCCAACGACCCGGCGTCGCCGAGCGACACGGCCGTGCGCCGCGTCTACAAGCGGGCCGAGTGGGAGAAAATCTGGCTGCGTACCAAGAGGTACAACGCCAGTGGCAGCGTCGTGTCCGGCACCGGCGGCGTCTGCTACCTGTACTTCCCGGCCCACCCGACCCCGAAGCAGCGCCGCGCGCTCGAGGCGGTCGGCGTCCGCTGAGGAACCTGCCACGGCCCCTCCCCGCGCGACAGGGAGGGGCCGTGGCGTGCCGCGATGACTTCTGCCGCCGCGCCCGGTCTGCCGTAGACGTGGAGAGTTGGGTGACAGCTCCCGAGAGGAGACCGCGATGCGGCAGCGGAACACCAACCACCCCGCCCTGCGCCGGCTCGACCCGCTGGTCGGGCACTGGCACATGTACGCGCTGGTGGACGATGTGCCGGGCGGCCGGCTCGGGCCCGTCCGCTCCGTCCACGAGTGGACGGACGACGGCGGATTCCTCGTCCAGCGCGCCGACCTCGACCCCGGGGCCGCCCTCGACATGCCCGATCTCTGGCGGGAGAACCTGCCCTTCCCCACCGTCTCGCTCACCGGCTACGACGACACGGACGAGCAGTTCACGATGCTGTATGCCGACGGCCGCGGCGTGTCCCGCGTCTACGGGCTGAGCCTCACCGACGGCGAACTGCGGATGTGGCGCGCGGCTCCCGGCTTCCACCAGCGCTTCTCCGCCCGCTTCGACGGGAGTGGCGACGCCCTCGCCGGCGCGTGGGAGCGCTCGGAGGACGGAGAGGCGTGGGTGAAGGACTTCGGGGTGCTCTACGAGCGGATCAGCCCGTGACCGGATGCGCGACCCAGCCCGGGTGCCTGGGAGTGGCGGGCTGCGAGACCGGTCCCGTCAGGGCGGCCGGCATCGGCCCGGGCACTGCCCCGGTGTCACCGATGTGAAGCGGACGACGCCACGGCGTAGTTGTGCGTGACCAAGCTCTCGCCCACAACCGGCCGAGGCGGTGGCATGGTGGACGGGTCAGTGGGGGGATGCCACTGCCGGACGACCTCAGCGAGATGCCATGACCGCGACCACCGCCACGAACCGCGCCGCCCGGACCCGCACCGGCGGCCCCAAGGACAACGGCCCCAAGATCCTGGAGCACGTCCTCGGCTGGACCTTCGTCGTGGTCCTCGCCATGTTCGTCACGCAGGCCGGACTGATGTGACCCGGCTCTCATGGCCGCCCGGCCCGACGCGCCAGTGCCGGTCCGGGAGCCCCACGAGCCCGTAGAGCCACCGCACGGGAGAGCGCAGCGGGACGAGCCCCGCGACACCGCGAACAGCGGCAGCCCGGCCCAGGCCCCCGCCAGCCGCACCAGAACGCTCGCGGACAGCGCCCCGGCGAACGGCAGCCCGTACACCCCGGCCCCGCGATCGCCACCGCGACCACCCGGGGTACCCCGCGGTCCTCGTCCGCTCCGGGCAGCGCCCACCTCTCCACGACCCGGCCTCCGCCCCTCGGAAGCGCTTCTTGCCGCCGGTGCTCACAGCGACCTTCATGCCCCTGAGCCGGAAGTTCCCGCCGGTCGCGGACCAGGCGTGCGACCTGACCTCGGCGACCTCGATGCCGCGCGCCTGGAGCCCGAACTTGCCCCGCCCGCCCTGCCCCTTGGCGTCGACGTCCCGGTCCGTCGGGACGTACGACGAGAGCCCCAGGCTCTTCAGGTTGTCCGAGGAGACCAGGAAGCTGCTGCCGGAGACGGCGAACGACGCGGCGAGCGCGCCCTGCGCCATCTTCCAGTCGGTTCTGCCGTGCCGCTGTGCTTCGCTCACTGTTCCTCGCGTACGTCGTCCGCATGCGCAGGGAGCGCGCGGGAAAGGGGGAGTGCGTGGGAAGGTTCAAACTGCGGATGTCCCGCCGGCAGTTGGAGACCAGGGCTGAAATTGAGTAACAGTCAACAGCGTGGAGCGGGCTCCGGTCTCGGGCGCCCGCAGGCGCGCGGCACCGACCGGTCCGTGGCGCGCCGCGCCGAACTCATCACCATCGGGCGGAAGTTGTTCGCGGACACGTCCTACGACGCGCTGTCGATGGACGACATCGCCCGGCACGCGGGCGTCGCCAAGGGGCTGATCTACTACTACTTCAAGTCGAAGCGCGGCTACTACCTCGCGATTGTGGAGGAGTCCGTCGCCGACCTGGTCGCGCGCGCGGGTGGCGTCGGCGACCTCACGCCCGTGGACCGCGTGCACCGCACGATCGACGGCTATCTCCGTTACGCCGAGCACCACCAGGCCGCGTACCGCACCGTCATCAGCGGCGGCGTCGGCTTCGACGCCGAGGTGCACGCCATACGGGACGGTGTGCGCGAGGCGATGATCGCCACCATCGCCGAGGGCGCGTACGGCCGCAGCGACATTCCACGGGTCGCGCGGATGGCGCTGCTCGGCTGGCTGCACAGCGTCGAGGGGGTCACGCTCGACTGGATCGGCGACCGCACGCCCGCCAGGGACACGGTGCGCGAACTCCTGGTGCGCCTGCTCGGCGAGACGCTGCGGGTCATCGAGCAGTTCGAGCCGGACTGCCCGGCGCCCGCGAGGCCCTGACGCGACGTGCGAAGGGGCGGGGGACGCCGCGCATCCCCCGCCCCAAGTGCCACACTCAGAAGGCTAGTCGACCGATTTGATCAGCTCACCGTTCGTCGTGTCACCGCTGAGCTCCCAGAGGAATGTTCCCCCGAGGCCCTGCTGGTTCTTGTAGTCCATCTTCCCGGCGATGGTGGCCGGGGTGTCGTAGCTCCACCAGTTGTTGCCGCAGTACGCGTAGGCGGTGCCGCCGACCGTGCCCGTCGCCGGGCACTTCGACTTGAGCTCCTTGTAGTCGTCGATGCCCTGCTCGTACTTGCCGGCCGCCGGGCCCGTCGCCGTGCCGCCGGGCGCCGCCTGCGTGACGCCGGTCCAGCCGCGCCCGTAGAAGCCGATGCCGAGCAGCAGCTTCGACGCCGGGACGCCGAGGCCCTTGAGCTTGGTGATGGTGGCGTCGGTGTTGTAGCCCGCCTTCGGGATACCGCTGTACGAGGTCAGGGGCGAGTGCGGGGCGGTCGGCCCCTGCGCGTCCCAGGCCCCGAAGTAGTCGTACGTCATCGGGTTGTACCAGTCGACGTACTGGGCGGCGCCGGCGTAGTCGGTGGCGTCGATCTTGCCACCGTCGGAGGCGTCGGCCGGGATCGCGGACGTGATGAGCGCGCTGGAGCCGAACTTCGAACGCAGCGCGCTCATCAGGTTCTTGTAGGCGTCGCGCCCGCTCGTGTCGCAGGAGAGGCCACAGGCGTTCGGGTACTCCCAGTCGATGTCGATGCCGTCGAAGACATCGGCCCACTTGGAGTTCTCGACCAGGTCGTAGCAGGACTGGGCGAACCCGGCCGGGTCCTTGGCCGCGTCGGTGAACCCGCCCGACCAGGTCCAACCGCCGAAGGACCAGAGGATCTTGAGGTTCGGGTGCAGCTTCTTCAGCTTGAGCAGCTGGTTGAAGTTGCCGCGCAGCGGCTGGTCCCAGGTGTCGGCGACGCCGTCCACCGCCTGGTCGGCGGTGTACGCCTTGTCGGTCGCGGCGTAGGAGTCGCCCATCGCGCACTTGCCGCCGGTGACGTTGCCGAAGGCGTAGTTGATGTGCGTGAGCTTGTCGGCCGAGCCCGACGTCTCGATGTTCTTGACGTGGTAGTTCCGGTCGTAGACACCCCATTCGGTGAAGTAGCCGACGACCTTCGAACCGGCCGCGGCTCTCTGGGGGCCGGCGTCGTTCTGCGCTGCGGCGGTGCCCGCGGAGGCGAGCAGTCCGGCGCCGAGGACGGCGCAACACGCGGCGGACAGGAGCGCCCGGAAGGAGGCGCGGGGACGGTGCGGTCTGAGCATCGTGTCTCCTCGTGGGGGAGGGGAGCGTGGGGGGATTTGCTGTGGACCTCGGGGGCGTCGTCACGCGATCCGTGTCACGAGTCTTTGGCATGAACGCGTTAAGACGTTGCAGGGAACCTTAGGAGGACTAGACCAGTGGGGTCAATGGTGCGGACCAATGTGCTCGGCTCCCGGCGTGGGCTCCGGGAGTCGCCGGTGAGGGCTCGGGGCCGCCCCCGGCCGCCTTGCCGCCGTCCTTTCGGTATCTTTGAAGTAAGCGGTCGTTAACTGGTGACTGGCCGCCGTCGAACGGGCATACTCAACGGGCCGCAGCCGCTGGTCAGCGCCCGTCCGAGACCCGGAAGGGAGCCCTCGGCGGCGGCTCGAACACGGCGCCGCCGCACACCCCGCGCGCGACCGCCGCAGTGCCCGACAGGGAGGAGAGCGTCGATATGCCCGACCGCGCCCCGCAGCCGGTGGACCGTCAACTGCCCACGGACGAGGCCCGGGATCTGTTCTCGCTCGTACGTGAGCTCGTGCAGCGTGAGATCGCCCCGAGCGCGGCCGAGGAGGAGGATGCCGGACGCTTCCCGCGCGAGACGTTCTCACTGCTCTCCGAGTCGGGCCTGCTCGGCCTCCCCTACGATTCCGACTTCGGCGGCGGCGACCAGCCGTACGAGGTCTATCTCCAGGTCCTCGAGGAGCTCGCCGCCGCCCGGCTCACCGTCGGCCTCGGCGTCAGTGTCCACTCGCTGGCCTGTCACGCACTGGCCAATTTCGGCACCAAGGAGCAGCGGGCGGAGCATCTGCCCGCCATGCTCGGCGGCGGCCGCCTCGGCGCGTACTGCCTCTCGGAGCCGTCGTCTGGATCGGACGCCGCGTCCCTGCGGACCAAGGCCGTCCGCGAAGGCGACGACTGGGTGATCACCGGCACCAAGGCATGGATCACGCACGGCGGCATCGCCGACTTCTACACCGTCCTGGCGCGCTCCGGCGGCGAGGGGGCGCGTGGCATCACCGCGTTCCTGGTCCCTGGCGACGCGGAGGGGCTGAGCGCGGCGGCGCCCGAGAAGAAGATGGGGATGAAGGGCTCGCCTACGGCACAGGTTCACTTCGACGGGGTGCGCGTGAGTGACGCGCGCCGGATCGGCGACGAGGGGCAGGGCTTCGCGATCGCGCTTTCTGCCCTCGATTCCGGGCGGCTCGGCATCGCGGCCTGCGCGATCGGCGTGGCCCAGGCGGCCCTCGACGAGGCCCTCGCGTACGCCACGGGGCGTGAGCAGTTCGGGCGGCCCATCGCCGACTTCCAGGGCCTGCGCTTCATGCTCGCCGACATGGCCACGCAGATCGAGGCCGGCCGCGCGCTCTATCTGACGGCGGCCCGCCTGCGCGACGCGGGCCGGCCCTTCTCCAAGCAGGCCGCCATGGCCAAGCTGATGTGCACGGACACGGCGATGAAGGTCACCACGGACGCCGTCCAGGTGCTCGGGGGGTACGGCTACACGGCAGACTTCCCGGCCGAGCGCTATATGCGCGAGGCCAAGGTGCTCCAGATCGTGGAGGGCACCAATCAGATCCAGCGGATGGTCATCGCCCGGCACCTCGCCGGTCCTGAAACCCGCTGAACTGCCCGGTGCTGACCGGGGACGCCACCAGCCGGGCCCACTCCGGGTCGTGGCGTCCCGGCAGGGTCTTGCCGCGGTCGGCCCAGTGTCTGACCAGGGCGTGGTAGATCGGCGGGTCCGGGGGTGCGGGGCGCTCCGGGGGCGGCGGCTGCGGAACCGATTCTGCGGTGGCGGGGGTGAGGAGCCGGCGGCGCCGGCCGGTGGCGCTCTGCGTAGGGGGCATGTCCGGGACAACGCGCCCGCGCCGGGCAGGTCACCGTCCAGGGCATGGGGGCGTGAGTTCTAGGGCCTTGCGTTTGGATCGGGCTGTTTCGGATCGGATGGGATCGGATCAGGGTCGGCCCCGCGCGCCCGGCCTGATCCGGCCATCGCCAGGTCCGGGTCGGCGCACGCATCTGGCTCCGGCGGCTCAGCTGACGTACCGTCAACTCCGCCGCCGGGGGCCGCACCCCTCCGGGCGACGTCAACCGCCGTACGCCCAGGGAGGGAACGCGTGGCAGACGACCGCCCCGTCGCACTCGACGAATACCCGGTCCACCAGGTGCCGCTGTCCATGAAGCACGTCGCGACCGGTGACCGTAACGCGTACGACCGCTGCATCTTCCATCTCGTCGACCCCACCGGGGAGTTCCTGCTCATCCTCGGTCTCGGTGTCTACCCGAACCTCGGTGTCATCGACGCGTACGCGACCCTGCGCGTCGGCGACACCCTCCACGCGGTCCGTGCCTCCGACGCCCTGCGCGACGACGCCCGCATGGAACTGGCCGTCGGTCCGCTCCGGATCCACGTCGAACGCCCCTTGAAGGACTTCGTCCTGACCTGCGCGGCCGACCCGGCCGACCCCGACGGACTCTCGTACGAGATCAACTGGTCGGCGGCCTTCCCGGCCCTCTGGGAGCCCCACCACACCCAGCGCCGCGGCGGCCGCCTCACCCTTGAGGGCAGGCGCTTCGTGCAGGCCGGGCGCTGTGACGGCCGGCTCCGCGTCGGCGGGCGAGAGGTGTCCCTCGACGGCTGGACCGGCACCCGCGACCGAAGTTGGGGCGTGCGCCCGGTCCCCGGCGAGGAGGGCGGCCGGCTCGCCGAGGAGAACAGGACCGAGGGCTTCCACTGGATCTGGTCACCGGTCCGCTTCGACGACCGCTTCCTGATGGTTATCGTCCAGGAGGACGCGGACGGCTACCGCACCCTCAACGACGCCACCCTCGTCCGCGACGGCCACCCGGACCTCCAACTCGGCTGGCCCCAGGCCGACATCACCTACCGGACCGGCACCCGCCACCCCGAGAGCGCCGTCGTGCATCTCACCGACCCGCTGTCCCGCAAGCCCGTGGAACTCGGCGTCGAGATCCTCGCCTCGTCCCCGCTCGCCGTCGGCGCCGGATACCCGCCCGCGGACGACTGGCAGCACGGCACCTGGCGCGGCCGCGACTGGACGGACCGCCGCAGCTACGACCTCTCCGACCCCGCCGCCCACCCGCTGGCCGCCTACGGCGTCATCGACCACGCGGCGCGCTTCACCCTGGACGGCCGGGTCGGCCACGGCATCTTCGAGCACGGCAGCTTCGGCAGGCACGACCCGAGCGGCTTCACCGGCTACGACTCCGTGGCGCCCTGAAAGGAGCCTGCGATGGCGACAGCACCCAGACCGCGCACCAGCACCCGCGACCCGGAGGAGGTGTCCCGAAGGCTCACGTCCTGGCTGGCCGCCCGACTGCCGGGCGCCGAAGCGGTGAACGTGACCGTCCCCGAGTCCAACGGCATGTCCAGCGAGACCCTGCTCTTCGACATCGAACACCCCGAACCCCCGGTCCGGGCCTGCGCGTTGAGACTCGCCGCCGACCCGTCCGCGTACTCGATCTTCCCGGACTACGACATGCCGCGGCAGTACCGCACGATGCGGCTCGCCGCAGATCGGACCGGGCTGCCGGTGCCGCGCGTGCTGTGGCTGGAGGAGGATCCCGGGCCGCTGGGCGCTCCGTTCTTCGTGATGGAGCGCGTCGAGGGCCGCGTACCGCCGGACGTCATGCCCTACACGTACGAGGGCAACTGGCTGCACGCCGCGACGGACGCCGAGCGCGCGCGGCTCCAGGACGCGACCGTGCGGCTCATCGCCCGGCTGCACGACGGAGTCCCGGCGTCCGAGGCCGAGTTCCTCGCCGCACCCGGAAAGGGCAGCGCACTGCGCCGCCACGTCGAGGCCCAACGCGCCTACTACGCCTGGGTGGTGGACGGACTGCCGCCGTCACCGCTCATCGAGAGCGCCTTCGACCGGCTCGCCGAACTCTGGCCCGCCGACGAGGGCGAACCCGTCCTCAACTGGGGCGATGCCCGCATCGGGAACATCATCTACGACGGCTTCGAACCGGCTGCCGTGCTCGACTGGGAGATGGCGGCCCTGGCCCCGCGCGAGGTCGACCTCGGCTGGACCGTGTACCTGCACCGCTTCTTCCAGGACCTGACCGAGAGCTTCGGCCAGGCCGGCCTGCCCGGCTTCCTGCGCCGCGAGGACATCGAGCGCCGCTACGCCCAACTCACCGGCCACGTACCGCGCGACATGGACTTCCACACCCTGTACGCCGCCCTGCGCCACGCCGTCGTGATGCTGCGCGTCGCCTACCGGCAGGCGTACTTCGGAGAGGTGGCCGTGCCGGACGATCCGGACACACTGATCCTGCACCATGCCAGTCTGCGGGCCATGGTGCAGGGCAGTTACTGGAGTTGAGGCGTCGTCAGGCGGCCGTGCGCCGCACCTGCTCGGGGACGCGCAGCGGGCGCGAACCCGGGCCGCCCACGTGCGAGAAGGGCTGCATCCGCCAGTCGAGGCCCTGAGGGAGCGTCAACAGGAGGGCGGTGTCCTGCTCCTGAGCCTCCGTCGAGTCGTCGGCGGGCCGGGCGTCGGCCGCCGGGCGGCCCGTACCGGCGCAGACCGTGAGACCGAACGGGTTCCACGGCGAGGCGCACAGCGCGTGCTCGGGCAGCACGTCCTCGTCGGCGAGCAGCGCGATCGGCTGCGCGCAGTCCGGGCAGAACACCCGGTACATCTCGAAGGTGTCGTACTCGTCGAACGCGTCGATGCCGGTGTCCGCCGGTTCGACACCCTCCGGCTCGGGTTCGATCGCCGGCTGCTGCCGACTGCGGGCAGGACGACCGGGACGCTTCACATTCTGCATGGGACTCTCCCCCTCGGGTGGGCCGACAAGGCGCTGCGGCCTCGACCACAGCAAGCACTTCCCGTCCCGTCGTGGGGGTAATCGTGGCACGCGCCTGGACACGGTTCGACAGGTGTGGTCTTCGTCACATGCTGATTGCGGATGCCCGGCAGCAGGTAGGCGTGTCCGCCCCCATGGCCCGCTCGGGTATCCCCGGGGATCAAGGGCCCTGTAGGTTCTGCGCCATGGAGGAGCTCGACCGACAGATCGTGCAGCTGCTCGTCAAGGACGGGCGGATGAGTTACACCGACCTGGGCAAGGCCACAGGCCTGTCCACGTCCGCGGTGCACCAGCGCGTGCGCCGACTCGAACAGCGCGGGGTCATCCGCGGCTATGCCGCGGTCGTCGACCCCGAGGCGGTCGGCCTGTCGCTCACCGCCTTCATCTCGGTGAAACCGTTCGACCCCAGCGCCCCCGACGACATCGCGGAACGCCTCGCGGGCGTCCCGGAGATCGAGGCGTGCCACAGCGTCGCCGGCGACGAGAACTACATCCTCAAGGTCCGCGTGGAAACCCCGCACGACCTGGAGAACCTGCTGGCCCGGGTGCGCTCCCTCGCCGGCGTCTCCACCCGCACGACCGTGGTCCTCTCCACGCCGTACGAGGCACGGCCGCCCCGCGTCTGACCGACGCGGGTCCGACCGCTGGGGCCCCCGGGTGCGGCCCTGGGGCACAAACGCGGGAAACTGTCCCCATGAGTACGACCCCCACGCCGCCCGCACCGGCTGAGTCCCGCACCTTCCTTCTGCGCGGTGGCGACGTCCACAGCCCCGCCGACCCCTTCGCCACGGCCATGGTCGTCGAGCGGGGGCACGTCGCCTGGGTCGGTTCCGAAGGCGCGGCAGACGCATTCGCCGAGGGGGTCGACGAGGTCGTCGACCTCGAAGGCGCCCTCGTCACTCCCGCGTTCACCGACGCCCACGTCCACACCACGTCGACGGGGCTCGCCCTGACCGGCCTCGACCTCTCCGCGGCCCGCACCCGGGGCGAGGCGCTCGCCCTCGTCCGCGCCCACGCGGCCGCCCGCCCCACGGACCGGATCCTCCTCGGCCACGGCTGGGACGCCGCCCGCTGGCCCGACGGCGCGCCCCTCACCCGCGCCGAGCTCGACGAGGCCACCGGCGGCCGCCCGCTCTACCTCTCGCGCATCGACGTCCACTCGGCCGCCGTCACCACGGCCCTGCTCGACCTCGTCCCCGGCATCGCGGACCGCCCCGGATTCACCCCCGACGGACCCCTCACCCGCGACGCCCACCACGCCGTCCGCGCCGCCGCCCACGCCGCCGTCACCCCGCAGCAGCGCACGGAGGCCCAGCGTGCGGCCCTGCGGCACGCGGCCTCCCTGGGGATCGGGTCCGTGCACGAGTGCGGCGGTCCCGACATCTCCTCCGAGGAGGACTTCACCGGACTGCTGCGGCTGGCCGCCGAGGAGTCCGGCCCCCGGGTCGTCGGCTACTGGGCCGACCGGGACATCGACCGGGCCCGCGCGCTGGGCGCCGTCGGTGCCGCCGGTGACCTGTTCGTGGACGGCGCCCTCGGCTCGCACACGGCCTGCCTGCACGAGCCGTACGCAGACGCGGCCGCCGGGCACACCGGCACCTCCTACCTGGACGCCCACGCCGTTGCCGGCCACGTTGTCGCCTGCACCGAGGCGGGGCTCCAGGCGGGCTTCCACGCCATCGGGGACGCCGCGGTGACCGCCGTGGTGGACGGCGTGCGCGCCGCCGCCGAGAAGGTCGGCCTCGCCCGTGTCAGGGCCGCGCGGCACCGCGTCGAGCACGCCGAGATGCTGTCGCCGGAAACCATCGCCTCCTTCGCCGAGTTCGGCCTCACCGCTTCCGTTCAGCCCGCGTTCGACGCCCTGTGGGGCGGCGAGGACGGCATGTACGCGGACCGCCTCGGCGCTGAACGGGCCCGCGCCCTCAACCCGTTCGCCGCGCTCCTGCGCGCCGGGGTGCCGCTGGCCTTCGGCTCCGACAGCCCCGTCACCCCGCTCGACCCGTGGGGCACGGTCCGCGCCGCGGCCTTCCACCGCACACCCGAGCACCGGGTGTCCGTGCGGGCCGCGTTCACCGCGCACACCCGCGGCGGCTGGCGCGCCGTCGGCCGGGACGACGCGGGAATCCTGGTCCCGGGCGCCCCGGCGGACTACGCCGTGTGGCGCACCGAGGAGCTCGTCGTCCAGGCGCCGGACGACCGCGTCGCGCGCTGGTCGACCGATCCGCGCTCCGGGACGCCCGGTCTCCCCGATCTCACGCCGGGGGCCCAACTTCCGCTCTGCCTGCGCACGGTGGTCGGCGGGCGGACCGTGTACGTAGGGCCGGACGAGTGATGTAGGCACGCGCAGTACCGCCGACAGCGGTCCGCCGCACGCTCGCGCGACCTGCGAGTCCTCGGCGCTGACCAGGTGGTTTCCTCAATCACCGCAGATCAAACGGGTGTTGACAGCTGGGCGCGGTCGACGGGTAGGTTCGGCCGGGTCCACCACTGGACGTCCGACCGGGGAACCTCCGCGCAGTCGATGAACGCCGCTGGGTCATGGGCGGTGTGCCGCACCGGCGCACCGCCACTGGGAGCCAGGCCCAGCACCCGCGCCATGGGGCGCTGGAACGTTCCGGCCGGATGGGGGTCCCTCCCTGCTCCGCGGGAGCACGGGGGAAGGTGCGACCCGGGTGGGGCCCGGACGCTCAGTAGACAACGGCTCTCGGTAGACCCGCAGCCAGCGGTCCCAGGCCGGCCCGAAGGGCACCGGGCCCCGATCCCGCAGTCCCGCGCAGGGCGCCTTACCAGCGCCGACAAGCACTCTCGCTATGGTGGTCCCCTCGTACAGGAGTCTTAAGGGGAAGCTGTGAACGACGGCGGTGGGCGGCAGTTCGGCCCTCTCGGTACGGCGCTGGTGATCATCCCGACCTACAACGAGGCGGAGAACATCAAGTCGATCGTCGGCCGGGTGCGCGCGTCCGTGCCCGAGGCGCATGTCCTCGTCGCCGACGACAACAGCCCCGACGGCACGGGAAAGCTCGCCGACGAGCTCGCCTCGGGCGACGAGCAGGTGCGGGTCCTGCACCGGCAGGGCAAGGAAGGTCTGGGCGCGGCCTATCTCGCGGGCTTCCGCTGGGGCCTCGAGAACGGCTACGGCGTCCTGGTGGAGATGGACGCCGACGGCTCTCACCAGCCCGAGGAGCTGCCCCGGCTGCTGACCGCGCTGAAGGGCTCCGACCTCGTGCTCGGCTCGCGCTGGGTGCCCGGCGGACGGGTCGTCAACTGGCCCAAGTCACGTGAGTTCCTCTCCCGCGGCGGCAGCACCTACTCGCGGCTGCTGCTCGACGTGCCGATCCGGGACGTCACCGGGGGCTTCCGTGCCTTCCGCCGCGAGACCCTCGAAGGCCTCGGGCTCGGCGAGGTCTCCTCGCAGGGCTACTGCTTCCAGGTCGACCTCGCGCGCCGGGCGGTCAGGGCCGGCTATCACGTCGTCGAGGTGCCCATCACGTTCGTCGAGCGCGAGCTCGGCGACTCCAAGATGAGCCGTGACATCGTCGTCGAGGCGCTGTGGCGGGTCACCGCGTGGGGCTTGGGGGAGCGCATGGGGCGTGTGATCGGCCGCAAGTAGGCCTGAGCCGCAGCCTCCGTCGATCTTGATCTCCCGCTTACGCCACTCGGGCCGGGGCCCAGGCACACTGGGGGCATGACCACTGGCACACCGCCCCCTTCGCGCTCCGCCACGCCCCGGCGTTCCCGGGTCCGCACGTTCCTGCCGCTCGGTATCGCCGCGTGGCTGGTCCTGGAGATCTGGCTGCTGACCGTGGTCGCGGGCGCGGCCGGCGGGTTCACCGTCTTCCTGCTGCTGCTCGCCGGGATCGTGCTCGGCGCCGTCGTCATCAAGCGCGCCGGGCGCCGGGCCTTCAAGAATCTGAGCGAGACGCTGCAACAGCAGCAGAGCGGCGCGGTCCCGGCGGGCGAGCAGCGCCCCGGGGGCAACGGTCTGCTGATGCTGGCGGGCCTGCTCCTGATGATCCCCGGCCTGATCTCGGACGCCCTGGGTCTCGTTCTGCTCGTGCCGCCCGTCCGTACGGCCCTGAGCCGCTACACGGAGCGGACCATCGAGCGGAAGATGCAGTCGGCCACCCCCGGGACCTTCGGTGACGCGTTCCAGCAGGCGCGGATGCACCGGCCGGACGGCACGGTCATCCAGGGCGAGGTGATCAAGGACGATGAGCGGCCCGCACAGCGCCCCGACGCGGGTCCGCGCCCCCCGATCACTCCCTGAGCGCGTGCGGGGCTCAGAAGCTCACTGAGCCCCGCACGGCGCCGGACATGCGAAAAGCCGTGGGCCGGGCACACATGACGTGTGTCCGGCCCACGGCTTCTGTCAGTCGCGTTCCCGCTGCTCCCGAGGGATCAGGCGGACTTGCGGCTGTCGCGCGGATGCACCGCGATGTTCATGGCACCTGATCGGAGAACGGCGAGCCGCTCCTCGAGGACCTCTTCGAGTTCCTCGCGAGTGCGCCGCTCCATCAGCATGTCCCAATGTGTACGAGCGGGCTTGGCCTTCTTCTCCTCAGGGCCGTCTCCGTCGACCAGAAGTGCTTGGGCCCCGCAGACCTTGCACTCCCACTCGGCCGGAATTTCGGCCTCCACCGAGAAGGGCATCTCAAAGCGATGTCCCTTCTCGCATGCGTACTCCACGGCCTGGCGCGGGGCCAGGTCGATGCCGCGGTCCGTCTCATAGCTGGTCACTACGAGGCGTGTGCCGCGAAGAGCTCGCTCACTCATGAATCGTGCCTCCCGGGCTTGTCGCCCACAGGACAGGTGTCGCTGTCGTCGTCATCCGGTCAACGTCCGGTCGGCGGTAAAGATTCCCGGTTCCGGGTCATGCGTCGCCGTCGTAGCCGCCCCTTGTTGTACCCACCGGCGCCCGGTTTGTCACATCTGCCAGCAGATGTCACCCAGCGTTTTGCGATATTGACGTGCAGTAACGGTACGCCTGGCAGGCCAAACGCGTACACTACCGGCCTTTGGCCCCAGGTGCTAAATCCGGGTGGGCACGGGATTTCCTGCGGCCCGCACCGCCTGCCTCACCGGAACCCGGGCAAGCAGCACAAAGCCGATCATGAAGAACGCCACCAAGGACACGATGGCGTCCCTATAACTGCCGGTCAGCTGGTACGCGAGGCCGAAAACGAGCGGTCCGAGCCAGCTCATTCCCCGGTCGCTCATCTCGTATGCGGAGTAGTACTCGGCCTCCTTTCCGGCCGGTACCAGATGGGAGAACAGGGAACGCGACAGCGCCTGCGTGCCGCCGAGGACGAGCCCGATCCCGGCCGCCAGCGCGAAGAACCACACCGGAGCACCCGACGGCAGGAAGTAACCGGCCCCGATCGTGACCGTCCAGGCGATCAGCGAACCGAGAATCGTGTTCTTCGCGCCGTACGTACGGGCGAGGCGCCCCATCGCGAGCGCGCCCGCCACGGCGAGGACCTGGACCAGCAGCACCGCCACGATCAGCGTCGACTGGTCGAGGCCGAGCTCCTCCGAGCCGTACACGGATGCCTGCGAGATCACCGTCTGGATGCCGTCGTTGTAGACCAGATAGGCGAGCAGGAAGGAGAGCGTCAGCGGGCGGCGGCGCATGTCACGGACGGTCGAGGCCAGCTGGCGCCAGCCGGGCACGGCGGCTGCCCCGTCGCCGGCGGGTGCCGTGCGCCGGTCCCGCAGGCGCCGTAGCGGTACGAGCGTGAAAGCGCCCCACCACACACCCGCCGAGGCCAGGCAGATCCGGACCGCCGTCGACTCGGAGACGCCGAAGGAGTCGTGGCCGGAGTACAGGACGAGGTTCGCCACCAGGACCAGCGCCCCGGACGCGTAGCCGAAGGCCCAGCCGCGCGAGGAGACGGCGTCACGTTCCTCGGGGGGCGCGATCTGGGGCAGATAGGAGTTGTAGAGCACCATCGACACCGCGAGCGAGGCGTTGGCGACGACGAGCAGGAACCCGCCCAGCAGATAGCGGTCCCCGTCCAGGAAGAACATCCCGGCGGTCGCCGCGGCCCCCAGGTAGGCCGAGATCGCGAGCAGCGGCTTCTTGCGGCCCGTACGGTCCGCCGCCGCACCCGCGAGCGGCATCACCAGGATCGAGATGATCACCGAGGCGGAGACGGTGTACGCGAAGAACGCGCCGGCCCGGACCGGTATCCCCAGGGGGTGCACGAAGCCGTCCGCGTCCGCCGCCGACTTGGCGACCGCCGTCAGATACGGCCCGAGGAACACCGTGAGGACGCTCGTCGAGTAGACCGAGCAAGCCCAGTCGTAGAAGTACCAGCCGCGCTGCTCCCGGCGCCGTTGCTCCGCATCGTCCCCCGCCGTCTCCGCCCGCACGGTGTCGCTGCCCACGCGCGCCCCCTCGCTGTCCCCGTGTCCGGACGCGGCCTGCGGGCCGTCAGGTCCAGGCTCCCCGGTCCCTGAGCACGTCACGCAGCGTCTCGATGTGATCGGTCATGATGCCATCCACACCGAGGTCGAGGAGTTCACCCATCTGCGCGCGGTCGTTGACCGTCCAGACGTGGACCTGGAGCCCGCGCGCGTGGGCCGCGCGGACGAAGCGGCGGTCGACGACGCGTATCCCCGAATGGGCCACGGGCACTTGGGCGCACACCGCCGAAGGGCGCAGCGCCGCGGGCAGTCCGAGGGACCGCAGCCGCAGGCCGAGCACGCCACGCGTGCCGTACGACGTGGCGAGGCGGGGGCCCGCGAGGGACTGTGCCCTGGCGACCCTGGCCTCCGAGAACGAGCCGACGCAGACCCGGTCCCACGCGTTCGTGCGGCCGATCAGGTCGAGCAGCGGGAGCAGCGCGGGCTCGGCCTTGACGTCCACGTTCCAGCGCACGTCGGGGAAGGTCTCCAGGAGTTCCTCGAAGAGCGGCACCGGTTCGCGGCCCGCCACGCGCGCGTGGCGCACATCGCTCCAGGGGAGGTCCGCTATGCGGCCCGCCGCGTCCGTGACCCGGTCGAGCGTCGCGTCGTGGAAGGCCACGAGCGTGCCGTCGGACGTGGCGTGCACATCGGTCTCGATATAGCGGTAGCCGAGGTCCACGGAGCGCCGGAACGCCGCCATCGTGTTCTCCAAGCCGTCGGCCGTCCCGCCGCGATGGGCGAAGGCCAGCGGTCCGGAACGGTCGAGATACGGATGGCGTACGCGCGTGGTCACCGCGGAAGTATCGCCCCTTCGGGTGACGCGCCGGCAACCGCGGTGGGTGCCTCGGGCGGCGCGGGGGCGGCGAAGACCTTCAGGAACACCTGGGCCAGCGGGCCGATCGCCACGGCGTACAGAACGGTGCCGACGCCGATGGTGCCGCCGAGGGCGAAGCCCGTCGCCACCACCGCGATCTCGATGGTCGTGCGCGCCAGCCGGATCGAGCGCCCGGTACGCCGGTGCAGTCCCGTCATCAGGCCGTCGCGCGGACCGGGTCCGAAGGAGGCGGCGATGTAGAGGCCCGTCGCCGCGCCGTTCAGGACGATCGCCGCCACCATCAGCGGGATCCGGATCCCGAGGGCGTGCACATCGGGGACGACGGCCAGCGCGCCGTCCATCGCGATGCCGACCACGAAGACGTTCGAGACGGTGCCGAGGCCGGGGCGCTGCTTGATCGGGATCCACAGGAGCAGCACCAGGGCGCCCACGATGATCGACACGACGCCGATGGAGAGCCCTGTGAGCTCGGCGAGGCCCTGGTGGAGCACGTTCCACGGCTCCAGGCCGAGCCCCGCCTCCACGAGGAGACCGGAACTCACGCCGTACAGCGCCAGGCCGACGTAGAGCTGGAAGAGGCGCCGGGTGAGACCGGGGCCGGGTGGCGTGGACGACGCGGACAAGTGGAGCCCCCTGTGGTGGTAGTGGCCTGTCGCATGACACTCTGTGGCTTGGGAACACAGGCCAACCATGGCCAATTCGGGGAAGGTGGACTGGACTCCATGGCTCAGTGGACTTCGGCGGTCGGCGCGGCCCAGCTCGCCCGACTGCTCACCTCCCAGCAGACGCGCCCCCCGGGCCCCGGCAGCCGCCGCCCGCCCGCCTACCGCGCCCTCGCCGACGGCATCCGCCTCCTGGTCCTCGAAGGGCGTGTCCCCGTCGCGGCACGCCTGCCCGCCGAGCGCGAGCTCGCCGTCTCCCTGGCCGTCAGCCGCACGACCGTCGCCGCCGCCTACGAGGCGCTGCGCGGCGAGGGGTTCCTCGAATCTCGCAGGGGAGCGGGCAGCTGGACGGCCGTACCGGCCGGAAACCCGCTGCCCGCGCGCGGCCTGGAGCCCCTGCCGCCCGAGGCGCTCGGCTCGATGATCGACCTCGGCACCGCGGCCCTGCCCGCCCCCGAACCCTGGCTGACCCGCGCCGTCCAGGGCGCGCTCGGCGAACTCCCGCCCTACGCCCACACCCACGGCGACTACCCGGCGGGCCTGCCCGCCCTGCGCGAGATGCTCGCCGAGCGCTACACCGCCCGCGGTATCCCGACCATGCCCGAGCAGATCATGGTGACCACCGGCGCGATGGGCGCGATCGACGCGATCTGCCACCTGTTCGCGGGCCGTGGCGAGCGCATCGCCGTCGAGTCGCCCTCGTACGCCAACATCCTCCAGCTCATGCGCGAGGAGGGCGCCCGGCTCGTCCCGGTCGCCATGGCCGAGGGCCTCGCGGGATGGGATCTCGACCGCTGGCGGCAGGTCCTGCGCGACGCGGCGCCCCGCCTCGCCTACGTCGTCGCCGACTTCCACAACCCCACCGGGGCGCTCGCCGACGAGGACCAGCGCAGGCAGCTCGTCGACGCGGCGCGCTCGGCCGGCACGGTGCTCGTCGTCGACGAGACCATGACCGAGCTCCACTTCGACCAGGACCTGGACATGCCCCGCCGCGTCTGCGCGTTCGACCCGGCGGGCTCCACCGTCATCACGGTCGGCTCGGCGAGCAAGGCGTTCTGGGCGGGCATGCGCATCGGCTGGGTCCGGGCGGCGCCCGATGTGATCCGCAGCCTCGTGGCCGCGCGCGCCTACGCCGACCTCGGCACCCCGGTCGTGGAGCAGCTGGCCGTGAACTGGCTGCTCAGTACCGGCGGTTGGGAGGAGGCCGTTCAGCTGCGCCGCAGCCAGGCCCGGGACAACAGCACGGCGCTGGTCGCCGCGCTGCGCCGCGAGCTGCCCGACTGGGAGTTCGACGTGCCGGTCGGCGGTCTGACGCTGTGGGTGCGTGCCGGAGGCCTGTCGGGGTCGCGGCTCGCGGAGGTCGGCGAACGCGTCGGCGTACGGGTCCCCTCGGGTCCTCGCTTCGGGGTGGACGGCGCCTTCGAGGGCTACGTGCGGCTGCCGTTCACGGTCTCCGGGGCGGTCGCCGACGAGGCCGCGGTGCGGCTCGCGGCGGCGGCGCGGCTGGTGCGGGAGGGCGGAGCGTCCGGGGCGGAGCCACCGCGGACGCTCATCGCATAGGGGCGCTGGGGCCCGGCCGTCACCCCTCGGCGGCGACCGCCTGCACCGTACCCACCGCTTCCACGACGTGGACCGGCTCGGCCGCTTCGACCGGCTCGGGCTCGGGGCTGTCGTCGGCAGGCGTCGTCCGCTGCGGGAGCAGCCCGAGCACCGCCTGCCGGTGCGCGTCACTCGTCGCGTCGTCGTACGGGTCGGGGGTGGCCGGCACCTGGAGGCGGTGGACGGGCCCCGCGCCGAGGCGCGCGTAGCCCCGTCCGGCGGGGACGTCCGGGGTGGGCGTCGTGTGGGGCGCGACCCCGAGGACGTCCTCGATCTGGTCGTACGTGGCCGGGCCGAGCACCACGCGCGCGCGTGTGTGCTGACAGACGGTGTCGGTCAGGGAGTCGAGGCTGTCGAACTGGTCCGCCACGACGACCGTGACGTTGGCCGCGCGCCCGTGCTGCAGGGGGACCTGGAGCAGGGTCTGCGGGTCCTTGCGCCCGTCGGCCGCGGCCAGATGACCGAGGACGCTGGGCCGGTCGAGCAGGATCCACAGGGGGCGCCGGGTGTCGTCCGGCGCGGGGTGGCCTGCCTGGCGCGCCCGGTTCGCGGCGATCAGGCGCCGCTCCGTCTCGTGGGCCGCCCATTCCAGGCTGGCCAGCGCGCCGGCGAGCCCGCACTCGACGGCCAGGACACCACTGCGTCCGGTGAGGCACGCGTAGTCGCCCGTTCCGTTGCCCTCCACGATGAGGACGTCACCGTGCTGGAGGGCCTGGAGAGCGATCGAGCGCAGGAGCGAGGTGGTCCCGCTGCCGGGGTGGCCGACGGCGAGGAGGTGCGGCTCGGTGGAGCGCATCCCCGTACGCCAGACGACGGGCGGTACGTCGCGCCGCTCGTCGCCGTCACCGAGGGGCAGGGTCCGCTGGGTGCCGCTCTCGTCGGTGAAGCCGAGGACCATTTCGCCCGGTGCCGTGACGAATCGCTGGGCGGCGATGTCGGTGGGCAGCGGGGGCATGACGGTGACCGTCAGCTGGTTGCCCTCCTCGTCCCACTCGAAGTGGTACTCGCGGCCCCGGCCCGACTTGGCGTGCAGGAGCTGTTCGATACGGGCGCGGGAGTCGGCCTCACCGTCCGTGAAGTACGCCGGGTAGTGCAGCACGATCCGTGAGACGCGCCCGTCGTCGTCGAAGTCGTACGACTCGAAGGCCTTCTCCCACTCGCCGCCGTGGGCGAAGAGCGGGTTCGGGTCCTCTGGGACGGAGAAGTACGGGACGAGCGCCTCGTAGAGCGCGGTGAGCCGCTTGACCTGGGACTCGTCGGGACCGGTCGGCGCCGGCGGGGTCTGGTCCCGGCCCGTCCATGCGGCCGCTGCCATCAGGGTGATGAGCGCCAGCAGCGGCCCGTACGGAATCAGCACCACGACCAGCACCGAGGCCGCCACCAGGAACAGCAGCGGTCCGCGCCGGTCCTTGGGGGTGTCGGCCCACTTGTGCCGCCCGGCGGATGCCAGGCGGCCCAGGCCCTTGGTGATCGTGATCAGGGGATGAAGTACGTCGATGGCCCCGTCGGCTGCCGTCCGTGCCAGTTCCCGGCTCCGGGCGATGGGGGCGCTGCCGTTGCTCAGAATGCGGGGGAGGGGGCGCCGGGCCACGTCTGTCTCCTGAAGTTACGTGCGAAGGGGGAGGGGGTCAGAACTTGATCCCGCCGAGCAGGCTGGCAAGGCTCGCGCCCCCGGCCTTGATGCTCGGGGCGATGGCGGTGCCCGCGAGGTAGAACCCGAAGAGGGCGCAGGTCAGGCCGTGCGAGGGCTTGAGTCCGTCTTTGCGGAAGAAGAGGAAGACGATGATTCCGAGCAGCACCACGCCTGAGATGGACAGGATCATTTGAGTTCTCCTGGTTGATGGGGACAGTCACCATGAGTCCTTCCAGGCTCACAGCATGTATCTATACGATAAAAGGTGCAAATGGGTGGAATATTCTTGATTTCACCCGTTCGGCAGGCGTCCCGTGAGCCTCCTGGGCGTGTGCTGTTCGGCCGTCAGGGCTCTTCGTGATCTTTGCCTCGGTCGGCGCTGCTCATGTGCTGAACCGGGCAGTACTCTGTCGATTCACTCGTACGGCCGCACGGTCGTAGCACTCCGTATACGCAAAGGCGGTCTGTTTCGATGAGCGAAGTCCCCGACCCCGAGGTCGTGGAACTGGCTACCAAGATCTTTGATCTTGCGCGCCGGGGTGAGAGCGAACAGCTCGCTGTCTATGTCGACGCCGGCGTATCCCCGGACCTCACGAACGACCGTGGCGACTCCCTGGTGATGCTCGCCGCCTATCACGGGCACGCCGAGGCGGTCCGCGCGCTGCTCGCCCGCGGCGCCGACGCCGACCGAGCCAACGACCGGGGCCAGACCCCGCTCGCGGGCGCCGTCTTCAAGGGTGCGGACGACGTGATCCGGGCGCTGCTCGACGGCGGGGCCGACCCGGCGGCGGGAACTCCGTCGGCGGTCGACACGGCCCGCATGTTCGGCAAGGCGGAGCTTCTGGAGCTCTTCGGCACTTCCTGAGACACCGCTTTTGACCAGGCAGAACGGGGGAGCAGGAAATGTGGTCGCGGCGAGAAGAACCGCTGGGTCATCATGACGACGTGATTCACGGACGCGACGGCGGGGCAGATGGTGCCACACCGCGTGGGCCGTGAACGGTCCGATTCGGACCACAGACGAGAGGCAGAGGAAGATGGTCTACAGCAAGCAAGAGACGGCGGGCGCCCCGCAGTGTTGTCGCGTGGCCAGGTAGTGCAGTTCCCCCGGTTGCGTCGACGCTTGATGTGAGGCTGTTTCCCATGTTCGATCCGGTCATAGCGCCCAGCGGTACGCTGCTCGGCCTGCTGCAGAGGGGCCGCGGCGACGGCACCCTGCACGCGTTGACGGCGCCGCGCGCCGAAGCGCTCGCGGCTCTGAACCACTGTGTGCTGAGCGACCCCCGCCACGACTGGCAGGTGGAGAACCGCTCGCTCTACTACGCCCGTCTCTACCTCGACCTCCACGGAGAGCTGGGGGAGATCGAGCGTCACCTCTTCGACCCCGACGACGTCCTCAATACGGACGAGTCACGCACGGGCCTCGCGCTCGCGGTCCTCGGCCACCTCGCCTCGTACGGCAGGCGCGACGCCCTGGAGCTGCTGCGCCGCTACGCCGCCTTCGGGGCCAGCTGGGCCTGGGCGCTCGACGAGCTGGCCCTGCGCGACGACGACGCGGGGCTGCGCGTGCTCGCCGCCCCCATCCTCGACAGATTCCCCGAGGACCCCGAGGGCGACGCCGAACTCGCCGCCGCCGTGCGCGACGCCTATGAACCGCGCCCCTGGCGGCTGTGGGCCGACGACCCCAGGGAAGCCATCGGCGCCCGCGTGCGCGCCGCCCAGGAACGCGGCTCCTTCGACCAGTGGCAGCGCCAGATGCGCCCCGCCGGGCCACGCCCCGGCTGGAGCGTGCGGGCCGTCTTCGACTGGGCCCAGGAAGGCCTCGAACGCGGAGCCGTCCTGTACGTGCCCGCCGCGCGCTGCCTGACCGCCGTCGCCGGACCCGACGACAGGGCCGAGATCGTCCAGGCCGCGCTCACCGGGCACGACGGCGCCCGCAGCACGGCCCTGCGCTATCTCGCCGACAACCATGATCCCGACGTACTCGATCTGATCGAGGCCGCCGTGGAGAGCCCCTCGCACGCCGTGGTGGACGCCGCCCTCGACGCCTTCGAACGCATGCGGACGGTCGCCTCCCTGGAGCGCGCCCGCCGCTGGGCACCCAGGCCCGACGCCCTCGGTGCCGCCGCGGGACGCATGCTCGCCTGCCGCGGCGGAGCCCAGGACACCGAACCGGTCCTGGCCGCACTGCGCGAGGCGGTGCGCGGCGAAGGCGCCGACGCACCGACCTTGTGGCCCCTGGTCGACGGGGCGGGACGCCTCGGCATCGCCAGCGCCGCCCCCGTTCTGCGCCACGTCTACAGAGAGACCGCCTCGTCCCACCTGCGCGGCCACGCCGCCAGGGCCCTCGCCGCCACCGACCCCTCCTTCGCCGCAGGATTCGCCGTCGAATGCCTGTGGGACTGCGAGGAATCCACCCGCGAAGTCGCCGCGCGCCACGCGGAGACAGGCGACGCGCGCGTCGTGGACCAGCTCAGAAGACTCGCCGCCGACCCGGCCGAGGAGGCCGAGGTACAGACCGCGGTGCGCAGCAGAATAGGCCCGGACGCGACGGCTTTGTGACCGACGGCTTTCCGGGAGGCAACGCTCGATGGACGCTGCCTCCCGGCCGTCGGCGAGCGAGGGCCAACGCTCATGGGACGTTCCTCGCCAGGAAAGATCCACGTTGACGTGCCCACGCTCGACGCGACGACAACACCGGTATGCGTGTCGTCATCGTCACCGAGTCCTTTCCCCCCGACATCAACGGTGTGGCTCACTGCGCCCTGCAGACCGCCCGGCACCTCGCCGCGCGCGGTCACGACCCCCTCGTCATCGCCCCGGCCACCGCGCCGGGCCCTGACACCGACACCGATGCCCCCTGCCCCGTCGTACGGGTGCCCTCTCTGCCGCTGCCGGGCTACCCGCAGGTCCGGGTGGCGCTGCCGAGCCGCCGGGTCGCGGCGGCCGTGGCCGCGCACGGCGCCGAACTCGTCCATCTGGCCAGCCCGTTCATCCTCGGCGTGCGCGGTATGGCCGCCGCCTCACGGCTGCGGATCCCCGCCGTCGCCGTCTACCAGACCGACCTCGCCGGTTACGCGCGTACGTACATGGGGGCAGGAGAGGCCACCGCGTGGCGGCGGATCCGCAGCGTCCACGGTGCCGCCGACCGCACACTCGCCCCGTCCAGCGCCGCCGTGCACGACCTGGAGGTGCACGGGGTGCCCCGCGTGCGGCTCTGGCCGCGAGGGGTGGACACCGTCCGCTTCCGGCCCGACCTGCGTGACGAAGCCCTGCGGCGCGAACTCGCGCCCAACGGCGAGCTGATCGTCGGCTACGTGGGCCGGCTCGCCCCCGAGAAGCAGGTCGACCTGCTGGCCGGCGCGTGCGCCCTCGACGGCGTGCGCGTGGTCGTCGTCGGCGACGGCCCCAGCGAGCCCGGCCTGCGCGAGGCGCTCCCCGGCGCCGTCTTCCTCGGCCGCCGCACCGGCGCCGAACTCGCCCGCATCTTCGCCTCGTTGGACATCTTCGCCCACACGGGCCCCTACGAGACGTTCTGCCAGACCGTGCAGGAGGCCATGGCCAGCGGCGTACCGGTGATCGCGCCCGCCGCCGGAGGGCCGCTGGACCTCGTCGCGCACAGCCGGACCGGGCTCCTCGTCGCACCCGGCGACCCGGCCGCCGTCCGCGACGCCGTCTGGTCGCTCGCCGCTGACCCGCTGCGTCGCCTCGCCTACGGGGCGGCCGGCCGCAGCGCGGTCGAAGGGCGGACCTGGGCGGCCGTCGGGGACCAACTCGTCGGCCACTACGAAGAGGTCCTCGACGCGCGGACGGCGGTGGCGGCATGAGCGGGCTGCGGATCGTACGCCTCGCCAACTTCGTCGCGCCCTCCTCGGGCGGACTGCGCACCGCCCTGCGGGAGTTGGGGGTCGGCTACCGCGCCGCCGGGCACGAGCCCGTACTGATCGTTCCGGGGGAGCGGGCCGGCGAGCACGACAGCACGCAGGGCCGCGTCATCAGGCTGCCGGGGACGCTGCTTCCCGGCACTGGCGGCTACCGCGTCCTCACCGACCGGCGGCGCGTGACCGAACTGCTCGAACGCCTCGCCCCCGACCGGATCGAGGTGTCCGACCGCACGACGCTGAGGTGGACGGGGGAGTGGGCGCGGCGCGCCCGGGTGCCCGCCGTGATGGTGTCCCACGAGACGGCCGACGGGGTCCTGCGGACCTGGGGCCTTCCCGAGAAAGTCGCCCTGCGCGCCGCCGACGCGCTCAACTCCCGCACCGCGCACGCCTACGCGCGCGTGGTGTGCACGACCGAGTACGCCGAACGCGAGTTCATCCGCATCGGGGCGCGCAACGTCGTACGCGCCCCGCTCGGCGTCGATCTGGAGCGGTGCCATCCGAGCCTGCGGGACCCGGCCGTGCGGGAGCGGTACGCGCGGGTGGGCGAGGTGCTGCTCGTCATGTGCTCGCGTCTCTCCGTGGAGAAGCGGCCCGGCACCGCTCTCGACGCACTGGCCGCGCTCCGTCGCCGCGGGACGCAGGCGGTGCTCGTCGTCGCCGGGGACGGGCCGTTGCGGGCCCGGCTCGAACAGCAGGCGCGCGCACGGAGGTTGCCGGTGACGTTCCTCGGGCACGTGGCCGACCGCGGGCATCTCGCGGCGTTGCAGGCCGCCGCCGACGTGTGTCTGGCGCCGGGTCCCGCGGAGACGTTCGGGCTCGCCGCGCTCGAGGCCATGGCCTGTGGCACTCCCGTCGTCGCCAGCGCGTCGTCGGCGCTGCCCGAGGTCGTGGGCCCCGCCGGGGGAGTCGCGCAGGACACCGGCGAGGCCTTCGCCGTCGCGGTCGACGAGCTCGTCGCGCGGCCCAGGGACGAACGCCGGGAGGCGGCACGCGCGCGTGCGGAGTGCTTCGGGTGGGGGGCCGCGGTGGACGCCTTCCTGCAGGCGCATGACGCGGTACGGGTGACGGCCGACGCGCCGCGCCAGGCGACCGCCGACGTGTCTCTCCTGGGGACGGCCGACGTCCCTGTACGGGTGACCGGGTGGGATGCCGTATGAGCGCGGTCCTGCGGTTCGTCGCCCTCGGTGACTCCCTCACCGAAGGGCTCGGCGACCCGGTCGGCGACGGCTGGCGCGGCTGGGCCGTGCTGCTCTCCGCCGGGCTTGCCCCGGACGGCATGCCCGTGGAGTTCCACAACTTCGCGGCGAGCGGCGCCCAGACGCATGACGTCCTTGCCCGCCAGATGCCGGAGGCGCTCGCTCTGCGGCCCGACATCGCCTCCGTCCTGGTCGGCGTGAACGACACCCTGCGCCGCACGTTCGACATCCACGCCGTGGCCGCCCGCCTGGACCATGTGTACGCGGCGTTCACGGAGCAGGGCGCGGTCCTGCTCACGGCGTGTCTGCCCGACCCCGGCACCATGCTGGGGCTGCCCGGTCTGCTCGGCCGCCCTCTCGCGAGGCGCCAGCAGGCGGTGAACTCGGTCGTCCACGCTCTGTCCGAGCGCTACGGCGCCGTGCATCTACACGCGGCCGAGGGGGCATGGGTCGCCGACCGCGCCATGTGGAGCGCGGACCGGCTGCACCCCGGCGAACGGGGGCACCGGATGCTCGCCGCGCGGTTCCACGCCCTGCTCGAGGCCGACGGGCTCGCCCAGGGCACGTCGCCGTCGCAGCAGCCCGAACGGCCCGCGCCCACGCGCTCGGCGAGCCTGTTGTGGCTCGCCACGGCGGGCACGGGCTGGGTCGCACGGCGGTGCACCGACCTGCTCCCCCAGCTCCTCACCCTCGCCGCGGACGAACTGCGCCACCGGGCCCGCGGCACCAGTGCCCGCCTCGACCTGCGGGCGTCCAGCTCGGTGGTCTCGGCACTCGCGGCGCTGGCGGCCGTGGAACAGGCGGACGCGGCGTGAGGGGCGGACGGCGGGTGAGGTGACGTGGTGAAGGGCGCGCCCGGCCACCGTACGACGGTGGCCCGGTGGCCGGCGGTCGCTTTGAGGTCTCCCGTCAGCGGCCCGCCGCCAGGACAAAACGGACCGGTGTGCCAGGGGTCGCCTGTGCCGCGGCGGGCAGGTCCGCCTGGCGTACGACGGCGACCACGGGATAGCCGCCCGTTGTCGGGTGGTCGGCGAGGAACACGACCGGCCTGCCGTCCGGCGGTACCTGTACGGCCCCCAGGACCATTCCCTCACTGGGGAGTTCACCCTCCGACGCCCTGAGCAGAGGCGGGCCCTCCGTGCGCAGGCCGATGCGGTTGCTCGCCGACGACACGCGGTACGCGCGCGTGGTCAGCGTGCGCAGGGACGCCGCCGTGAACCAGTCCGCGCGCGGCCCGAGCGAGATCCGCAGCACCAGTTCGCGGGGCGGCCCCGGCTGCGGGGCCACGTCCACGCGCGCGTGCGTCGACGACACCGTGCCCAGGGGGAGCACCGTGCCGTCCGCGAGGGGGGCGGGGCCGAGCCCGGAGAGCAGGTCGGTCGACCGGCTGCCGAGGACCGGCTCGACGGCCACCCCACCGGCGAACGCCGCGTAACTGCGTACTCCGCAGAGCGCGGGTCCGAGGTCGAGGAGCGCCCCGGCCGGGACCCGTACCGGCGCGCCCCAGGCGACCGGACGCCCGTCCACCGTCACCGCGCACGGCGCGCCCACCACGGCCACCGTCACATCACAACGCGGCTGTACGGCACATCCGTTGAGGGTGGTCTCCAGGACGGCGGCCCCGTGCGGGTTGCCGACGAGCCGGTTGGCGAGGCGGGCCGCCGGGAGGTCGAGCGCACCGGAGTGCGGCACCCCGAGATGCGCGTGCCCGGGTCGGCCCTCGTCCTGCACGGTGGTCAGCGCTCCGGCCCGGACGACGGCCATGGCGCGGTCCGTCACGCGGCCACCTCCGGCACGAAACGGACCCGGGTGCCCGGGGTGAGCAGCGCGGCGGGTACGCGCGCGTGGTCCCACAGCACGGTGTCCGTCGTCCCGATCAGCTGCCAGCCGCCGGGCGACGAGCGCGGGTACACACCCGTGTAAGGCCCCGCGAGCGCCACGGAGCCCGCGGGCACGGACGTGCGCGGCGTCGTCCGGCGCGGCACGTCGTAGCGGGCCGGCAGACCCGTCAGATAGCCGAAGCCGGGCGCGAACCCGCAGAAGGCCACCCGGAATTCGGCCTCCGCGTGGATGCGCGGCACCTCCTCGACGTCAACGCCCCACAGCGCGGCCACATCCGCCAGGTCGGGACCGTCGTAGCGGACGGGGATGTGCACGGCGTCGTCCCCGCGCGGAGGCAGCGGAGGGAGCTTCCAGTGGGGCAGCTGCGCCGCGAGCCGGCCCGCGGGTTCGTCGAGGCCGTCGAGGAGGACCGTGCGGGCCGCGGGTACGATCTCGCGTACGCGCAGCTCGCCCGCGGCGCGGCGGCGCAGCAGCTCGGCGTGGAGCGCCGCGGCCTCCTCGCCTCCGGAGACCTCGACGAGCAGCGCCCGGTCGCCGACCGGAAGGGCCCTCATGCGAAGGCCTCCAACCGGACTCCCGCCGACTCCAGCTGCGCCCGCACCCGTCGGGCGAGGTCCACCGCGCCCGGGGTGTCCCCATGCAGGCACAGGGACCGCGCGCGTACGGAGATCCGCTCGCCGTCGTGCGAGGTGACCGTTCCGAAGCGGGCCAGGCCGACGGACCGCTCGACCACGGACTCGGGGTCCGTCACCACGGCGCCCTCGCTGCCGCGGGGCACGAGTGTGCCCCGCGCGGTGTAGGCCCGGTCCGCGAACGCCTCGGTCACCAGGGGCAGTCCGGACTCGTCGGCCACCTTCAGGAGATGTGACCCGGGCAGCCCGAGGACGGGCAGGGTGTCATCCGCGAGTCGGACGCCGTCGACGACCGCGCGGGCCTGTTCCTCGTCGTGGACGACACGGTTGTAGAGCGCTCCGTGCGGCTTGACGTAGGCCACGCGCGTGCCCGCCGCGCGCGTGAAGACCTCCAAGGCGCCGATCTGGTACGCCACTTCGGCCGCCAGCTCGTCGGGCGGCACGTCCATGGCGCGCCGCCCGAACCCCGCCAGATCCCGGTACGAGACCTGGGCGCCGACCCGGACACCGCGCTCGGCCGCGAGGGCGCAAACGCGGCGCATCGTCGCCGCGTCCCCGGCGTGGAAGCCGCAGGCCACGTTGGCGCTCGTGACGACGGACAGGAGCTGCTCGTCGTCGGTGAGGCGCCAGCGGCCGAAGCCCTCGCCGAGGTCGGCGTTCAGGTCGATGGTCACGGCCGCGGGTGGGGCCTGCGCGGTCAGTGAGGTCATGGAACCCTCTTCTTCCGGTGGGGTGTTGCGGGATCAGGCGACGCGGTACTTCTCGTCGCGTGCGTCGGTCAGGAACATCCGGCCGGGCGCGTGCGTGATGGCGAACGGCGGCCGGGAGGCCATCACCGCGGCCTGTGGAGTGACGCCGCACGCCCAGAACACCGGGATGTCGCCCTGCTGCGCGGCCACGGGATCGCCGAAGTCCGGCCGCCCGAGATCCTCGATGCCGAGCCCGGACGGCTCACCGCAGTGCACCGGGCTGCCATGGACGGCGGGCAGCAGCGCGCTCTCCCGGATCGCCGCCGCGAGATGCTCCGGCGGGACCGGGCGCATCGACACCACCATCGGCCCCTGGAGCCGCCCGGCGGGCCGGCACTGGCGGCTGGTCGTGTACATCGCGACGTTGAGGCCCTGTTCGATGTGGCGCATCGGCACACCCGCCTCGGACAGAGCCCACTCGAAAGTGAAGCTGCACCCGATGAGGAACGACACGAGGTCGTCGCGCCAGTGGCCGACGACGTCCGTCGGCTCGTCGGTCAGTTCGCCGTGCTCCCACACCCGGTAGCGCGGCAGGTCGGTGCGCAGATCGGCGCCGGGAGCCAGCGGGGTGGTCCAGGCTCCCGCGTCCGTGACGTCCAGTACGGGACAGGGCTTGGGGTTGCGCTGGCAGAACAGCAGCATCTCGTAGGCCCAGTCGGCGGGGACCGAGATGAGGTTGGCCTGCGTGTGGCCGCGCGACCAGCCCGCGGTCGGCCCCGAGGCGCCGGCACGGATGCGGGCGCGGGCCTCGGCCGGGCTCCACGCGTGCGCGTGGCTGTCGACGACTTCCGTGCGGGTCGGGAGCGAGTCGGGAGTGACGGACTCCGTGGCGCGGTCCTGCGTGCGGTTCACAGGAGCTCCCTTCCGCGGGTCTCGGGCAGCCCGAAGAGGGCGATCACGGCGAGTGCGTACCCCACCGCACCGAAGATCAGGGCGCCGCCGACACCCCAGCTGTCGGCGAGGTACCCGACGAGCGTGGGGAAGACCGCTCCGACGGCACGCCCGGTGTTGTACGTGAAGCCCTGTCCCGTGCCGCGCACGGCCGTCGGGTAGAGCTCGCTGAGGAACGAGCCGAAGCCGCTGAAAATGGCCGACATGCAGAAACCGAGCGGGAAACCGAGAACAAGGAGAAGGCTGTTGGCCCCGTCGGGGATGCTCGTGTAGACGGCGATGCTCACCGCGGACAGCAGCGCGAAGAGCGCGATGTTGCGCTTGCGGCCGAGAAGGTCGGTGAGATAGCCCCCGGCCAGATAGCCGGCGAAGGCGCCGGAGATCAGGAACGTGAGATAGCCGCCGGTGCCGACGACTGTCAGGCCGCGCTCCGTCTTGAGGTACGTGGGTACCCAGGTGGCGAGCGTGTAGTAGCCGCCCTGGACACCCGTCGACAGGAGGACGGCGAACAGGGTGACGCGCCGCAGGCCGGGAGCGAAGATGGCCGCGAAGGAGCCCTTCTGCGCGCTCGTGTCCAGCTGCTGGGTCGCCTTGGGCGCGTCCTGCACCTGGCGCCGTACCCACAGGACGAGGAGTGCGGGCAGCGCCCCGGTCCAGAACATCACGCGCCACGCGAGGTCGTCGCCGAGGAACTGGAACACCAGCGTGTAGACGACCACGGCGAGCGCCCAGCCGACTGCCCACGCGCTCTGCACCGCTCCCAGGGTCCGGCCGCGGTTCCTGGCCGTGGCGTACTCGGCGACGAGGATCGCGCCGACCGCCCACTCGCCGCCGAAGCCGAGGCCCTGAAGGGCGCGGAAGACCAGCAGCGTCTCGTAGTTGGGGGCGAAGCCGCAGGCCACGGTGAAGACCGCGTACGTGATGACCGTGATCAGCAGGGCCTTCACGCGGCCGATGCGGTCCGCCACGACGCCGGCGACGGCGCCGCCGATCGCGGAGACGACGAGCGTGACCGTGGTCAGCAGGCCGGTCTGGCCGCTGTCGAGCCCGAAGTACGCGGCCAGCGCGACCATGCTCAGCGGCAGCGTGAAGTAGTCGAACGAGTCGAGCGCATAGCCGCCGAAGGCGCCCCCGAAGGCGCGTCGGCCGCGCGGGCCGAGGTCACGCAGCCAGCCGAACGCGCCCTCGGAGGGCGGGAGTTCACCTGGGCGTGCGGGGGAGTCGGTCACGGTCGCGTCGGGCGGTGGGGTCGTGCTCATGGGCACCTCGCAGGAGGGGATTGGGTGCTTCCTGAGTGGGCTGAACCGAGGGGCGCGGTCTGTGCGGGGAACAGCGCCTGTCCGCCAAGGTAGAGGATCGTTGAACGATCCCTCAATACCCATGTTGTTTCGTTCTGGTATCTGCGCTTGAATTCGGGCGTGGCCGAACTGAACGGACTGGCGGACGACCGCGCGCTCCTGGGGCGCACCAGCACCGCCGAGCGGGTCGCGGACATCCTCAGGAGCCGCATCGCGGAGGGGTACTTCCCGCCCGGGACGCGCCTGTCGGAGGACAGCATCGGCGGCGCGCTCGGCGTCTCGCGCAACACGCTGCGCGAGGCGTTCCGGCTGCTCACCCACGAGCGGCTCCTCGTGCACCAGCTCAACCGCGGCGTCTTCGTGCGCGTGCTCACCGTCGAGGACGTCGAGGACATCTACCTCACGCGCCGCCTCGTCGAGTGCGCCGTCGTACGCGGCCTCGGCCGGCCTCCGTACGACCTCGGCGCCGTGGCCGACGCGGTCGCCGACGGGCACCGCGCCGCGAAGGCGCGGGAGTGGAAGGGCGTCTCCACCGCCAACATCCACTTCCACCGGGAGCTCGTGGCGCTCGCGGGCAGCGCGCGGACCGACGAGCTGATGCGCAGTGTCTTCGCCGAACTGCGCCTCGCGTTCCACGTCGTGGACGACCCCCGCCGCCTGCACGAGCCCTATCTCGCCCGCAACAAGGAGATCCTCGAGACCCTGGAAGCGGGGCACCCCGACGACGCCGAACGGCTGCTCGCCCAGTACCTCGACGACTCCCGCGAGGGCCTGGTCGACGTGTACGGCCGACGGGTCGCGGAGGGCGAACGGCCGGACGCCTGACAGCCACTGTTCCCGGCGGTGCGGTGGGTCGCGGGGCGTGCAGTGCGGGCGGTCGCTTCTGCGCCGTTTCGACCGTTGTCAGACCAAGGACCTAGTCTGTGCTCCGTGACTTCGCCTGCCACCACGGAATCCGTTCCGCCCCAGCTCAGCGCGGGGCCGCGGCCCGCACCGGGCCCGGCCGCCGACGAAGGGCTCGCGCGCCGCCTTCGCGCGCTCGCCTGCACCGCGCCGCTGCACGACCTCGACGTGCGCAAGGCCAATCTCGCGGGCGAGTACTCCGGATACGGCATGGCCGAGGTGGCGCTCTCCGCCATCGACCTCGTCACACTCAACATGGACTTCGACACGGGCGCCGACCACGAGCAGATAGTGGCCAGGCTCATCCCCCGAGTCGGCGCACAGGCCCCGCAGCGCCCCGCCGCCGAGCACGAGCGCGTGGCCCGCTGGGTCCTGGAGAACCTGATCAACGTCGGCAGCGTCGACCGCGGCTTCCGCGCCGTGTACGGCACGTTCGCGCCCGACGGCTCCTATGTCCGCAGGGACTACGACTTCAAGCTGATCGAGGAAGTCGCCGGCTACGGGGGCAGCGTCTACCTCCGCACCACCGACGAAGCGGTCAACGTCCTAGTGGGCGCCCTCGACACCGACGTCACCAGCGCCCAGATCGCCGCCGAGGTGAAGCTGGAGGTGCTGATCAACCGCGGCCGTCTCGCCGACGCCCAGCTCGCCGCCGAGCAGGCCAGGTACCGGACGGTGCAGTACTCCGAGACCCTCCGAAGGGCCCTGGACGCGACCCGGAGGAACGTCCGCGCGGTGGACTGGCTGAACGCCGTCCCGGACATGATCGCCGAGGCGCTCGACCACGTCGCCGACCGGTACCGCCACGAGAACGCGATCCTCACGAACATCCGCAAGGCCCGAGACGAGTCCGAGGACCCCGAGCACAAGCGGCGCGCCGCCGAGCTCGTCGACATCGTCAAGGACTGCATCCGCCGGCACACACAGCTCCAGTCCCGCCTCCTCGAAGCGGGTCCCCTGTTCCGCGCCGAGCAGGACCGGCAGGCCTTCGCCGCCCCGTCCGCGCGCACGGGCCTCGATCTGTACGGGCAGCTCGTCGCGCCCCTGCTGCCGCTGCCGGTCGAGCAGGCGAGCCGCGTCACCGACGCGTTCTTCGCGCGCGGGACGGGCATGCGCACGCCCGTGTCCGTACGGGTCGGGGACCTGATCGACATACTGCTGACGCCGCCCCAGGAGCGGGAGCACCTCGGCATCGAGATGCCCGAGCCCGACCTGATCGCGACGCCCGACGACAGCCGGTTCAGCGAGGAGCAGCTGGCGAGCGCCATGGAGCTGCTCGACCTTCCCTCCGACGCGCCGCGCCGGCTCTCCGGACTGCTCGCCGAGGCGCGCCGCCGCGACCCCGAACTGCCTTATCTGGTCGCCCTGCTGTCCGTCCACGCGGCCAGCCCGCCGGTCGGCACGGCCTACCGGCAGGGCGAGGAGAAGCTGCTGTTCGCCGTGGACGACGGCACCGAGCTCGACGACCCGGAGTTCGGCGGCGCCGACCTCATCGTCGGCACGGCCCTCCTGGACGCCGCGGGCATGGCGGCCGACCGGACGGAGGCCGCGTAGTGCCGATCGCATCGCACCGTGCCTCACCGCCGCGCGTCGCTGATACCGACGTCCACCCGAGCCTCGCCGTAGACCCGACCAAGGAGCACCAGCCGTGACCGATCACCCCGCAGAGCACGCCGCGTGGGGCGAGGCGGAGCCCTCGGAGGCTCCGGCGGCCGGCGCGCCCGTCACTCCGGCCGACGCCGCCGACGCGGCCCGCCTCGTGGCCTTCGGCCTCCAGCCCAAGCTGCAGCCCGCCCGCGACCAGGAGTACGCCGAGCTGCTGCGCCGCTACCGCGAGGACCCGCCGTTCGCGCGGCTCGCCGACGCCGTCGCCGCCGGGCTCGGCCTCGTCGTCCTGGAGGTCTCCACGCGCGCGGGGATGGCCGTGACCGCCGCGGAGGACTCCGTATTCGCCGTCCGGATGGGCGACTACGCGCGCCGTACCTCCGCCGACGGCAGCGACCGCTTCCTGCACGGCCTCGCGCACCTCGCCGTCGCCGCGATGGCGTTCCCGCGCCCCGAGGACCTCGCCGACGACGGCTACATCGGCCGCGTCACGGTCAACGGCGTGGACGCCTTCGTCCGCCAGGCCTGTCGCCGCCTGGAGGAGCGCGCCGAGGAGCGGGGCGAGAACACGGACCCGGTCTCCGACGCCCCGGGCCTCGAGGCCGCGTGGCGCATCTGGGCCAGGCGCAGCTCGACCGGCGCGACGAAGGACGCGCGCCGCCTCGCCGGATCCACCACCGGCATCGTCGCCAAGGCCGTCGCGTTCCTCACCGACTCCGGGTTCCTGCAGAGAACGGGCGACGACTCGGGCGGCACCTACCGCACCACGGCCCGCTACCAGCTCCAGGTCCGCGACCTGGCCGGCACCGCCGCCCTCTCCGAGCTGGCGGACCTCGGCATCGTGCCCGTCACGGACGGCTCCGCGAGCCTCCTGCCGCCCGCGGACGAGGACGACGGGGAGCTCGTGGCCGACGCGGGACTCCCGTTCCACTCCTGACCGGCCACGCATCACCGCCCCACGACGTCCCGCCTCACCGACTTACTACGACGAGAGTCCGCCGCCATGTACGAGCTGTCCCGGATTCGCCTCTACTCCATCGGGCCCGCCGGTGCGCGCTACGCCGACACCGTCCTGGACCTGCGGGGCGTCGGCGAGCCCGTGCCCGACCCCGCCCCCACCCAGGCGGAGTTCTTCGAGGACGAGCCCGTCGGGCCGCCGCGGCGGCCGGCGCCCGCGGGCGTGCTCTTCCTGGAGAACGGCGGCGGCAAGTCGGTCCTCCTCAAGCTGATCTTCTCCGTGATGCTGCCGGGCCACCGGAACACGCTCGGCGGCGCCAGCTCCGGCGTGCTGCGCAAGTTCCTGCTCGCCGACGACTGCGGGCACGTGGCCCTGGAGTGGCAGCACACCCTCACGGGCGAGTGCGTCGTCGTCGGCAAGGTCAGCGAGTGGCGGGGGCGGCAGGTCTCGAACGACCCGCGCAAGTTCGCCGAGGCCTGGTACTCGCTGCGGCCCGGGCCCGGCATGAGCCTGGACTCGCTGCCCGTCGCCGAGTCCTCCGCCGTACGGTCCTCGGCCGAGGGCGTCTCGGGCGCGCAGGGACGGCGGCGCACCATGAAGGGCTTCCGGGACGCACTGACCGACGCGGGCAAGGCGTACCCGCACCTCGAAGTGCACTGGGAAGAGATCCACGACCGGTGGAACGAGCACCTGGGCGAACTCGGCCTCGACCCCGAACTCTTCCGCTACCAGCGGGAGATGAACGCGGACGAGGGTGAGGCCGCCGGCCTCTTCGCCGTCAAGAAGGACTCCGACTTCACCGACCTGCTCCTGCGCGCCGTCACCGACACCCGGGACACGGACGGGCTGGCCGACCTGGTCAGCGGGTTCGGCAACAAGCTGGGGCGGCGCGCCGAGCTGATCGCCGAACGCGAGTTCACCGCCGGCTCCGTGGACCTCCTCGGCCGCATCGTGGACGCCGCGGACACCCGGGCACGCGCGCGTGACGTGCACGCCGGAGCCGAGCGCCGCACCCGCACCCTGGCCCGCAGGCTCGCCGCCCGTGCCGCCCTGGAGCGCGGCCGTGCCGCCGACCTCGCCCAGCAGGTCACCGCCGCCGCGCACACCGTCGGCGAGGCGGAGCAGGCCCGCGGCCGCAGCGCCCTGATCGCTTCCGAACTGGCATACCGGCATGCCTCGTTGGCGCTCGCCGGAGCCGAGAAGGCCGCCGCAGCGCAGAAGCGTGAGCTGGCCGACGCGCGCACCCTGCACGCTGCCTGGCAGGCCGCCGAGGCCGTCCTGCGCCACCGCGCCGCCGCCGACCGCTCCGCGCGCGTGGCCGTCGCCATCCGCGAGGCCGAGCGGGACGCCGCCCCGGCCCTCGCCGCCCGCGCCAAGGCCGCCGCCGACCTCGTACGCGCCCTGCACGGAGCCGCCGAGAGTGCCGAGGAGCTGGCCAACGAGGGCGAGGAGCGCTCCGCCGCGCTCCAGGAGGCGGGCGAGACCGCTCACCGCGACGCGACTGTCGCCGCCACGGAGGCGCAGCGCGCCCGCAGCGAGGTCGGGCACCTGCGGCAGCGGCTCTCCGAGGTCGAACAGGAGACCGCCGAGGCGGTACGGGCCGGCTGGCTCGACGACACGGCGCCCGACGCCGACCCCGCGCGCGCGGCGCTCGCCGCGAGCGACGCCGAGAAGACCACGGTCGCCGCCTGGGACACGGCGCGTGACGCCGCACGGCGCGCGAACGAGCACGCACGGGAGACGGCGGGCGCCGAGGCCCGGGCCGAACTCACCGCGGCCCGCGCCGCGGATGCCGCCACGGCCGCCGAGAACGCGTACGGGGCCGAGCACCGCGCCGCCGGTTCCCTCGCGCGCGAAGAGCGCGTCGCGGAGCTGCTCGGACTGTCCGGGGTCCCCGGGATCCCCGCCGCAGGGGTGCCCGCGCCTCGGGGCGCGATGGCCGACGGAGCCGCGACCCGCCACGCGCGCGTGGCGACCGTCACCCGCGACCTCGGCGAAACCCCGCTCACGGCCGAGGAGTTGGACCGCGCGGCCGACGACCTCAAGGCGCTGCTCGACGACGGCGTCGCCTCCGCCGAACGCCAGCTCTTCGACCTGCGCACGGCCGCGGCCGACGACGCCCGCATCCTCGGCGCGCTCGGTGACGGCGGGCTCCTGCCGCCGGGACCCGACGTCCTCGCCACCGTCGAGTTCCTCGGCGAGCACGGCATCCCCGCCCTGCCCGGCTGGCGCTATCTCGCGCAGGCCGTCGACCCCGTGGACCACGCGCGCGTGCTCGCCGCACGCCCCGAGCTCGTCGACGGCGTCGTCATCACCGACCCCGACACGCACGCCCGGGCCCGCGAGGCACTCGCCGGCGCCGCCCTGCTGCCCCGCTCCGCCGTCGCCGTCGGCACGGCGGCCGCCCTGCTCGCCCCGACACCCCACGAGGAGACCGGCGACAGCGGCGTCTTCCTCGTGCCGCCGAACCCGGCGATGCACGACGAGCACGCCGCCGACGAGGAGCGGCAGGCGCTGCGCACGCGCGCGACCGAGCGCGACGAGGAGATCCGCGCCCTGGCCGCCCGGCTCTCCAAGGACCGGGAGCTCGCCGCCCGTATCGGCTCCTGGCGCACCGGCTGCCCGGACGGACGCCTCGCCGAACTGGCCGCCGCCGCACAGGAGGCACGCGCCTTCGCCGACGAGACCGAGGCCGAGCTCGCCGAGGCCCGCACTGTCCGCGCCGAGGCCGAAGAGACCGCGGTCGAGGCGACCCGCGTACGCGACGAGCGGCAGGACGCGGCCCAGCGCGCGCGGCGCGTCGCCGACGCCCTCGCGGGACTCGCGTTCCGGCTGCGCGAGCGCGCCGGCTGGCAGGTCAAGGTGCGCGAACTCGCCGACGAGGCCGTCGAGTCGGAGGCACGCGCCCAGACCTGCCTGGAGCGCGCCCGTTCCGCCGACGAGGACCGCAGGGCGGCACAGCGCGCAGCCGACGACGCCCGCCGAACCGCCCGTGCCCTGCGCGCCGAACGCGCGGAGATCGCCGGCGCCCCCGACGACGTACCGGCGGACCCCGAGCAGCCCTCCCCTCAGACGCCGAAGCCGTCGCTGCCCGCGCTGCGCGAGGCGTACCGCGCGGCCTCCCAGGTCTACGAGAAAGTCGGCGTCGGCGCCGACCTGCGCGCCGAGCAGGCCCGCGCGGAGAGCGACGAGAGCGCCGCTCTCGCCGAGCTCGACCGGCTCAGTAACAAGGTCCGCACCCGCGCGGCCCAGCTCCTGGAGTCCCCGGACGGCTCCGACGGACCGTCACGGCAGGCCGCCGCGGCCCGCGCCGACGAGCTGGTTCAGCTCCTGGAGGCCCGCGTCTCCACCGCGAGCGAGCAGCTCGGACGCCTGCGCGGCGAGGCCGAGCGGCACGCACCCGAGGACGGCGACGACGCCCACACCGAGCTGCCCGACGACCTCGTCCCCACCGGCGCCGAGCACGCCCAGACGCTCCTGCGCACCGCCACGGGCGAACTCGCCGCGCGCACCGAGGCGTTGACCGTGGCCCGCGCCGCCCACAGCGAACTCCTCGACGCCCACCGCGCCGCCGAGGACGCGACCGGCGGCTTCGAGGAGACCGCAGCGCTCCTCAAGGACCTGCTGCGCGAGCATCCCGACCGGCACGAGAGCGAGCAGGACGAGCCCGAGCCCTATCCCGGCACCCTCGAAGAGGCCCGGCACGCGGCGGCCGAGGCCCGACGCTCCCTGCGCGGCTGCGCCGCCGACCTGTCCGCCGCCGAGGCCGCCGTGCGCGAGGCGAGCGACATCCTCGTACGGCACGCGAACGCCACCCGCTACGAGCAGGTGCGCACGCCGGCCCGGCAACAGATCCGCGAGCTGCCCGCCTCGGCGCTGCCCGAGCACGCGCAGAAGTGGGCGGACGCGTTCGCGCCCCGGCTGCGCGTACTGACCGACGAGCTGGAGCAGTTGGAGCGCAACCGCGACTCGATCGTGGACCGGCTGCGCGGGCTCGTCGAGTCGGCGCTCGCCACACTGCGGTCCGCCCAGCGCCTGTCCCGCCTCCCGGAAGGGCTCGGCGAGTGGTCGGGCCAGGAGTTCGTGCGCATCCGCTTCGAGGAGCCCGACCAGGCGACCCTCGTGGAGCGGCTCGGCGAGGTCGTCGACGAGGCGACCCGCGCCGCCGTCAAGAAAAACTCCGACCTGCGCCGCGACGGCATGTCCCTGCTCCTGCGCGGTGTCGGCGCGGCGCTCCAGCCCAAGGGCATCGCCGTGGAGATCCTCAAGCCGGACGCCGTGCTGCGCGCCGAGCGGGTCCCCGTCGGACAGATGGGCGACGTGTTCTCCGGCGGCCAGCTCCTCACCGCGGCCATCGCCCTGTACTGCACGATGGCCGCCCTGCGCTCGAACGACCGGGGCCGCGACAAGCACCGGCACGCGGGCACGCTGTTCCTCGACAACCCGATCGGCCGCGCCAACGCCACGTACCTGCTCGAACTCCAGCGGGCCGTGTCGGACGCGCTCGGTGTGCAGCTCCTGTACACCACCGGCCTGTTCGACACGACGGCACTCGCCGAGTTCCCGCTGGTCATCAGGCTGCGCAACGACGCGGACCTCAGGGCCGGGCTGAAGTACATCAGCGTCGAGGAGCACCTGCGGCCGGGCCTGCCGCAGCAGGACCCGGCCGAGGAGACCGTGCACGGAGAGATCACGGCAACGCGCATGTACAAGCGCCCCGCGAACCAGCCCGGTTAGAGAGCCGGTCGCATCAGGCGTCCGCGCGCAGCAGATCGGCGCACTTCTCGCCGATCATCATCGTCGTGATGCACGGATTGACCGTGACGAGGTCCGGCATCACGGAGCCGTCGGCGACGCGCAGGCCCTCGGTCCCCTTCACGCGCAGCCGCGCGTCGAGCGGGGCCGAGGCATCGTCGTCCGCGCCCATCTTCACCGTGCAGGCCGGGTGGTAGACGGTGTTGTGCGTCTTGTGGATGTAGTCGAGCAGCTCGTCGTCGGTGCGGACATCAGGCCCGGGGGCCAGCTCCGCGCCCGCCCAGCCGCCGAGCGCGGGCTGCTCCGCGATGCGCCGCGCCAGCTTCAGCCCGTACGTCATCACGCGCGCGTCGTGCTCGTGCGTGAAGTACCGCGGGTCGACGAGCGGCTTGTCCCGGTAGTCGCGGGTGCGCAGCCGCACGGTGCCGCGTGACTTCGCGCGTGTCACGTTGGGCGTCAGGCAGAAGGCGTTCTCCGACGTCGGATAGCCGTACCGCGCGGTGTTCATGTCGAAGGGCACGGAGCCGTAGTGGAACATCAGGTCGGGCCGGTCGAGGCCGGGCTCGGTGTCGTAGAAGATGCCGGCCTCCCACCACTGGCTGGACGTGGTGGTCATCGGCTGCTTCGCCTCCCACATGATCACGCCCTCGGGGTGGTCCTGGAGGTTCTCGCCGACCCCGGGGGAGTCCACGAGCACGTCCACGCCCCTCTCGCGCAGATGACCGGCCGGGCCTATCCCGGACAGCATGAGGAGCTTGGGCGAGTCGATGGAGCCGCAGGAGAGGACCACCTCGCGGCGGGCACGCACCGTCCTGGTGTGGATGAGGTCGGGGTCGAGGTACTCGGCGCCCACGCAGCGCCGGCCCTCGAAGACGAGCCGCTTGGCCCGCACCCCCGTCCGCACAGAGAGGTTGGGCCGCCTGCCCATGACCGGGTGCAGATAGGCGACCGAGGACGACTGGCGGATGTTGTTCTCGTCGGAGTTGATCTGGAACCAGTTGGCGCCGCGCACCACCGTGCGGCCCGTGTTGAACGGCGTGGTCGGGATGCCCGCCTCGGCGCAGGCCGCCAGCAGCGCGCTGCCGCACGGGTCCGCGCCCTTGAGGGAACGCAGCTTCACCGGGCCGGAGCGGCCGTGGTGGTCCCCGGGGGCGTCGTTGTTCTCCAGGCGCTTGTAGAGCGGGAACACGTCGGCGGCGCCCCAGCCGGCGCACCCCGCAGCCGCCCAGTCGTCCAGGTCCTCGGCCGGCGCCCAGAAGGCGATGCACGAGTTGTGGGACGAGCAGCCGCCGAGGACCTTGGCGCGCGCGTGGCGCATGAAACTGTTGCCGCTGGTCTGGGGCTCGACCGGGTAGTCCCAGTCGTATCCGGAGTCCAACAGGGCCATCCAGCGGTCCAGTTGGAGGACGTTGTCGTCGCCGACGTCGCTCGGTCCCGCCTCCAGGACGCACACGCTGACGGACGGGTCCTCGGACAGGCGCGCCGCGACGACGTTTCCGGCGGTGCCTCCGCCGACCACGACGTAGTCGAAGACGTCAGAGTTCATGGGGTGGTGACCTCCTCCATTGGGGCAACGGTTCGGGCGGGCTCGGCCGCGTGTTCGGTGAGGACACCGGTGCGGTGTCGCTGGACGAACCAGTAGTAGGCGAAGCCGCCGCCCGCGATCACTCCGATGAACAGGACGGCGCCCCAGCGCAGATACCAGTGGTAGGGGGCGGCGGCGTTGTAGACGGCCGCGCGCGGCCAGATCAGGTTGAGCGTCATGGCGCCGCCCCACAGCACGGCGATGATGTTGACGGGCAGTCCCCAGCGGCCCAGGGAGAACTTCCCGTCGCCCGCCGGCTGCCACTTGCCGCGCAGCCGCGCCACCAGCATCGGGGCGGTGACCAGCAGATAGGCGAGGTAGATCATGATGATGCCGATGCTGGTGACCACGGTGAAGATCTGCGGCTGGCGGATGTTGACGACCAGGATCGCGAGCGCCAGTACGCCGATGACCACGGCCGGCACGACCGGCGTCTTGAACCGCGGGCTGACCCGGCCGAGGACCGACGACGCCGGCAGGTTGTTGTCGCGCGACATCGCGAAGGCGAGGCGGATGGCCGCGGTGTGCACGGCGAGCGCGCACACCGTGACCGCGATCAGCACGCACCACAGCATCGCCTTGCCGGCCGTCGGGCCGAGCACGTCGAGGACGACGTACTGCAGGCCGTCCGTCGACAGCTTCTCGCCGGTCAGGCTCGACACGCTCATCAGGGCGAGCAGCAGGATCAGCCCGCCGAGGACGAACGAGGCGACGATCGCGCGGATGATGGCGCGCGGCGCGCCCCGCGTCGGGTCGAGGGACTCCTCGCCGAGCGAGGCCGCCGTGTCGAAGCCGTACATCACGTACGCGGAGGCCAGCGACGCGACGAGGAACGCGCTCAGATAGCCGAAGGGCTGGCCGTGGCCCGCCCCGGCCGTGTGGGTCACGACCTGCGGGCCGCGCACGATGTGCACCGCGAACAGCACGATCAGGACGACGGTCGCGATCAGTTCGAGGAAGACGCCGGCCGTGTTGATGGTGGCCATCAGCTTCACACCGAAGGCGTTGACGAGCGTGGTGAAGAGGATCAGTACGGAGGCCAGGACGACGGCGTTGGTCGCGACGTCGTACGGGCCGGTGCCGTCCCCGATGAACTGGAAGGCCGACGAGATCTGCGGCAGCGTCAGCTGGTAGGCGAGCGCGACGGCCGCGATCGACACGACGGAGGCGAGCAGCATCATCCAGCCGGCGAGCCAGCCGATGTGCGGATTGCCCACCTTCTTCGCCCAGTTGTAGACGGAGCCCGCGACGGGATAGCGGGCGGCGAGTTCGGCGAAGCACAGGGCGACCGTGAACTGGCCGCCGAACACCATCGGCCAGGACCACCAGTACGCCGGGCCGCCGTTCGCGAATCCGAAGTAGAAGAGCTGGAAGGTGCCGGTGAGGATGGAGATGTAGCTGATGCCCGCGGCGAAGGTGTGGAAGTTGCCCAGCGTGCGCTTGAGTTCGGGCCGGTAGCCGAACTCGGCGAGCTCGGCGTCGTCCCCGCTCCGCGTCTCCTGTGTGCTCTCGTCCTGGCTCATGACGGGTCACCGTCCTCGGGACACTCCGGCGGCGCGCCGAACCAGCCCTGTGCGACGGGCTGCGTATTGCGCCAGATGTGCTTGGTCTCGCGGTACTCGGCGAGCCCCGAAGGGCCGAGTTCTCGGCCGGTCCCGGACTGCTTGTAGCCGCCCCACTCGGCCTGGGGGACGTACGGGTGGTAGTCGTTGATCCAGACCGTTCCGAGGCGCAGGGCGCCCGCGACGCGCGCCGCCTTCGCCTCGTCGCTCGTCCAGACGGCGCCCGCGAGCCCGTAGATCGAGTCGTTCGCGAGCCGCACCGCCTCCGCCTCGTCGGTGAACCGCTCGACGGTCAGGACCGGGCCGAAGGACTCGTCCTGCACGACGGACATGCCGCTCGTGCACTCGTCGAGGACGGTCGGCAGGTAGTAGAAGCCCTGCTCGTACGCGGCCGGCTCGGGCCGTGCGCCGCCGCAGCGCAGCACCGCCCCCTCCTCGATGCCCCGTGCGACATACGCCTCGACCTTGGCGCGGTGCGCGGCCGAGATCAACGGCCCCGTCTGCGCGTCGTCGTCGAACGGGCCGCCCAGTCTGATGAGTTCGGCGCGCTGCACGACCTCGTCCACGAAGCGGTCGTGCAGCGAGTCCTCCACCAGGAGCCGAGCGCCGGCCGAGCACACCTGCCCCGAGTGCAGGAACACCGCGGTGAGCGCCATGTCGACGGCCGCGTCGAAGTCGGCGTCCGCGAACACGATGTTCGGGTTCTTGCCACCGAGTTCGAGGGCGACCTTCTTGACCGAGCCCGCCGCGGCGGCCATGAGCAGCCGTCCGGTCTGCAGACCGCCCGTGAACGACACGAGGTCCACGTCCGGATGGTCGCCGAGCGGCGCGCCCGCCTCCGGGCCCGCGCCGAGGACCAGATTGGCGACGCCCGCGGGCAGCCCCGCCTCGTCGAGCAGCCGCATCAGATGGATCGCCGTGTGCGGGGTGAGCTCGCTGGGCTTCAGGACGAAGGTGTTGCCGGCCGCGAGCGCCGGGGCGACCTTCCACGCGGTCTGCAGGAGCGGGTAGTTCCAGGGGGTGATCAGGGCGCACACCCCGACGGGCTCGTACAGGACCCGGCTCTCGGCGCCCGCCGTCCCCGTTTCCACGACGCGCCCGGTGTCGGCGGTCGCGAGCCGCCCGAAGTAGCGGAAGCAGTTCGCGATGTCGTCGATGTCGTACGCGCTCTCGACCAGCCGCTTCCCGGTGTCCAGGGACTCGGCGCGGGCCAGCGCGTCCTTGTCGCGCACGAGCAGGTCCGCGACGCGCAGGAGGAGGTCGCCGTGTTCGGCCGCCGACATCCGGGGCCACGGGCCTTCGTCGAAGGCGTGGCGGGCCGCGGCGATTGCGTCGGCGGTGTCCTTGGCCCCCGCCTCGTCGACCACGGCGACGAGCGAGCCGTCGGCGGGGCAGCGGATCTCACGGGTCCGCTCGTCGCGGGCGGTGGTCCATCCGCCGCCGATGAACAGGTCAGGCATGGGCACCGCCCAGCTTCGAGGTCAGCCATTCATGGAAGATCCCGATGTGGTGCTCGGTCGGGACGAGTACGCCGCCGCGCCGGTAGGCACGGGAGTCCATCGACGGCTGGGTCCGCTCACAGGCCTCGAAGTCCTGGGCGTTGACCCGGTGGAACAGCTCCACGGACTTGGAGACATCGGCGCCCGACTCGACGACCTCGGGCGCGTACAGCCAGTCGCACTCGACGACCGTGCGGTCCTCGGCCAGCGGGAACATCCGGTGCAGGATCACATGGTCGGGGACGAGGTTGATGAAGACCGTCGGCCGCACGGTGATCGCGTAATAGCGGCGGTCCTGGTCCTCGGCGACCTCGGGCAGCCGGCCGAAGCCCTCGCTGCCGTCGACGGTGAAACCCTTCACGCCGTCCCCGAACTCGGCGCCGTGGCCCACGTAGTACTGGGCGGCGTAGCCGTCCGCGAACTCCGGCAGGACATCGGTCAGTTCGGGGTGGATCGTCGCGCAGTGGTAGCACTCCATGAAGTTCTCGACGATCAGCTTCCAGTTGGCCTTCACGTCGTACGTGATGCGCTTGCCGAGAGCCAGATTCTGGGTGTGGTACCGCTCGATCGAGGCCGTGTCGCCGAGCCGCTCGACGGCATCGCCGATCACCGTCTCCTCGAAGGAGGGCGGCTCATCCGCCAGGCTGACCCAGGCGTAGCCGAGCCACTCGCGCAGGGCGACCTTGACCAGGCCGTACTCGGTACGGTCGACGTCCGGCATCTGCACGAGGTTCGGCGCAGCGATGAGCTTGCCGTCGAGGTCGTACGTCCACGCGTGGTACGGGCACTGGAGGTTGCGGCGGACCTGGCCGGACTCCTCCGTGCACAGGCGGGCGCCGCGATGGCGGCAGACATTGAGGAAGGCCCGCAGTTCGCCGGTGCGGGAGCGGGTGATCAGGACGTTCTCGCGGCCGACCTGGACCGTGCGGAACGTGCCCGGCTTGTCGAGGTCCGCGGCGCGTACGGCGCAGAACCACATCGACTCGAAGAGGCGTTCCTGTTCCTGCCGGAAGATGTCCGGATCGGTGTAGTAGTGCCCGGGCAGCGTGGCCATCAGGCTGGGGGAAATCGGGGTCGTCGTCACGTGCGGACTCCTCAGGCGGGCGCGGCGGCGAGGCGGCTGGGGTCGAAGAGGTCGATGGGGTACGCGGTGGCGCCGGTGAGCGCGAGGTCGGCGACGATCTCACCGACGACGGGCACGGACTCGGTGGCCCGCTCGCGGAGGCCGAACACGTCATAGGTGCGTGACATGTCCGGACCTCCGCGCGATCAGCGGCGGATGCGGGTCATCTTCGGGTCGAACAAGGGCTCGTCGGCGACCGTCGCCGGGACCTTCTCGCCGAAGTACTCGATGTGGACGCCCGTGCCGGAGGGGAGCGGCGGCAGCCACGCGTACGCGACACATCGGCCCAGCGTGTAGCCGTACGAGGCGCTGGTGACGTAGCCGGACGGGACCCCTTCGACGTGGACGGGCTCCTTGCCGAGCACGACGGCCGCCGGGTCGTCCAGGAGGAGCGGCGTGAGCCTGCGGGCCGGCTGCTCGCCCTTGCGCTCCAGCGCCGCCCTGCCCAGGAAGTCACCGCGGTCCATGCGGACGGCGAATCCGACGCCCGCCTCGTACGGGTCGTGCTCCTCGGTCATGTCGTGGCCCCAGGAGCGGTAACCCTTCTCCAGGCGCAGGCTGTTGAAGGCCGAGCGCCCGGCCGCGATCACGCCGTGTTCCCGCCCCGCCTCCCACAGCGTGTCCCACAGTCGCAGCCCCAGGTCGGCGGTGGTGTACAGCTCCCAGCCCAGCTCACCCACGTACGACAGGCGCATCGCGGTGACCGGCACATGGCCGAGGTAGGTCTGCTTGGCGCGGAAGTAGCCGAAGCCCTCGTGCGAGAAGTCGTCGCGGGTCAGCGGCTGGACGAGGTCGCGGGCCAGCGGGCCCCAGACGCCGATGCAGCAGGTCCCGGAGGTGATGTCCCGGATCTGTACTCCCCCACTTTCGGCTTCGCTCGAGCGGGAGGTGCCCCCACCGGGCGCGTGGCGCGTGAGCCAGTCCAGGTCGGCGGGGGAGTTCGCGCCGATCTGGAAGCGGTCCGGCGCGAGACGGGCGACGGTCAGGTCGGACCGGATGCCTCCCGCCTCGTTGAGAAGGAGCGTGTACGTGACCGCGCCCGGCTTCTTCGCGAGATTGTTCGACGTCATGCGCTGGAGGAAGGCGAGGGCACCCGGGCCCGTGACCTCCAGCCGGCGCAGGGGCGTCATGTCGTAGAGGGCTACCTTCTCGCGGGTGGCCCTGGCCTCGGCGGCCGCGATGGGCGACCAGTAGCGGGCCGACCAGGCGTCGCGTTCGGGCAGGTCGCCGGTGGGCAGGTCCGTGTTCGCCTCGTACCAGTGCGGACGCTCCCAGCCGCCGCCCTCCAGGAAGTACGCGCCGAGCTGCTCCTGGCGGGCGTGGAAGGGGCTGACCCGCAGCGGGCGCGGCTGCTCGGCCGGCTGGAGCGGGTGCAGGACGTCGTAGACCTCGGTGAACTGCTGCGCCCCGCGGTCGTGCACATAGGAGGGGGAGCGCTGGGCGTCCTCGAACCGGGTGAGGTCGCACTCGTGCACGTCGACGGAGGGCCGCCCGTCGACCATCCACTCGGCGACGGCCTTGGCGACGCCCGCGGAGTGCGTGACCCAGACCGCCTCGGCCAGCCAGAAGCCGCGCAGCGCCCGGGTCTCGCCGAGGACCGGCATCCCGTCGGGCGTGAAGGAGAAGACGCCGTTGAAGCCCTCCTCGATCTCGGTCTCACGCAGCGCGGGGATCAGCCACCGGCAGTCCTCCCAGCTGGGCGCCCAGTCCTCCTGGGTGAAGGGCAGCGACGACGGCATGTCCAGCTCGGTGGCCCGCGCCGTGTCGTAGTCGAGCACCTTGAACGGATCGATGGGCAGGGGCTTGTGGGCGTAACTGCCGATGCCGATGCGGTCGGTGTGCTCACGGAAGTACAGATCACGGTCCTGGAAGCGGAGGATCGGCTTCGAGGCCTCCGTGCGGGGGCCGTTGGCTCCGTCGAGCTCCGCCATCGGCTCGGTCTTCGCGTACTGGTGCGCGAGGGGCAGGAGCGGGACGTCCACGCCGGCCATACGGCCGATCACCGGGCCCCAGAATCCGGCGGCGGAGACGACGTGGTCGGCGGGGAAGGTGCCGCGGTCGGTGACCACCGCCGTGACCCGGCCGTCCTCCTGCTCGATGCCGGTGACTGTGTGCCGGTCGAGGAAGGTGGCGCCGCGTTCGCGGGCGCGTTGCATCTGGGCGCGGGAGGCAAGGAGGGCGCGGGCCAGGCCGTCGTCGGGGGTGTGGAAGCCGCCGAGTACGGCCGACTCGTCGATGAGGGGCCACAGTTCCTTGCAGCGCGCGGCACTGACGAGTTCGCCGCGCACGCCCCAGGAGGCGGCGTAACCGGCCTTGCGGTGCAGGTCGGCCCAGCGCTCGGGGGTGGTCGCCAGCTCCAGGCCGCCCACCGGGTTGAAGCAGGGAAGTCCGTCCACCTCAAGGGTCTTGAACTTCTCCACTGTGTACCGGGCGAACTCCGTGAGGGTCTTGGACGGGCCAGTCTGGAAGACAAGGCCCGGCGCGTGCGAGGTGGAGCCGCCGGGGGCCGGCAGCGGGCCCTGTTCGAGGACGGTGACGTCGGTCCAGCCGCGGGCGGTGAGCTCGTCGGCGAGGGAGCAGCCGACGATTCCGGCGCCGATGACGACGACGCGAGGGCTGGATGTTCCGGGCTTTTCGGGTGTGCTGGACATGCCCCTCCTCATGCTGGTGGGGATGGAATGGCCTTGTGCGGCAGGTATGTCGGCGCGCGCCGCGGGGTGCAGGAGGACGGGTCGCCGGTCGCGGCGGCGGCCGTGATCGCCGACGCGTCGTGTGCGGCGTCGACGGTCAGGACCTCCTCGTCGTCGCCGATCAGTCAGACGTTGTTCTCGACGTCGAACGTCCGTCCAGGCTGAGCGTGCCCGAGGTGACGACGCGTTCGGTGCGGGCCGCGGGGCTCACAGGACCACCACCGAGCGCAGCACCTCGCCGCGGTGCATCTTCGCGAACGCCGCCTCCACCTGGTCGAGGGCGATCGTCTCGGACACGAACGCGTTCAGGTCGAGCAACCCGTAGAGGTACTGGTCGATGAGGACCGGGAAGTCACGGCTCGGCAGGCAGTCCCCGTACCAGGAGGACTTGAGCGATCCGCCGCGCGAGAACAGGTCAATGAGCGGAATGTCCACCGCCATGTCCGGCTCGGGCACTCCGACCTGGACCAGCACGCCCGCGTGGTCGCGCATGTAGAACGCCTGCTTGTACGTCTCCGGGCGGCCCACCGCGTCGATGGCGATGTCGACGCCGAACCCGCCGGTGAGCGCGCGCACCGCCTCGATCGGGTCCGTGCCACGGGAGTTGACCGTGTGCGTGGCGCCGAACCGCTCGGCCTGGTCGAGCTTCTTGTCGTCGATGTCGACGGCGATCACGCGGCGCGCGCCGTTGAGGCAGGCGCCCGCGATGGCCGCGTTGCCGACGCCGCCGCAGCCGATGACGGCGACGGTGTCGCCGCGCTGGACGTTGCCCGTGTTCACGGCCGCGCCGTAGCCGGCCATCACGCCGCAGCCGATCAGGCCCGCGGCCTCGGGACGCGCCGCGGGGTCGACCTTGATCGCCTGTCCGGCCGCGACCAAGGTCTTCTCGGCGAACGCGCCGATACCGAGCGCGGGGCTCAGCGGCGTTCCGTCGAGCAGCGTCATGGGCTGCGTCGCGTTGCGCGAGTCGAAGCAGTACCAGGGGCGGCCGCGACGGCAGGAACGGCAGTTGCCGCAGGGGGCGCGCCAGGCGAGCACCACGTAGTCGCCGGGGGTGAGGTCGGTGACCCCGTCGCCGACGGACTCGACGGTGCCGGCCGCCTCATGGCCGAGCAGGAACGGGAAGTCGTCGTTGATGGCGCCCTCCCGGTAGTGCAGATCCGTGTGGCAGACCCCGCATGCCTGCACCTTGACCAGAACCTCGCCCGGACCGGGATCCGGCACGACGATCGTCTGTACCTCGACGGGTGCGCCCTTCTTCACAGCGACGACGGCGCGGACCTCATGTGGCACGACCAAACTCCTCTGCTGTTGCGCAATGCACGCTCAGTTGCGCGATGAGGAACATCTTGGAAACGCCATCAAGGCCCCGTCAAGGGGTGGGAGTTAATGCTTGGCAAAACGATCGGCCGCACCGAAACCTCGTCGACACACGCAGAACGCGGGGCCAGGTTTCCCTGACCCCGCGTTCAGTAACCGTGCTGCGGAACGTCCTGCTAGAAGCCGTATCCCATCCGGCGCGACAGTTCGGTCGAAGCCGCGACGGTGCGTTTGGCCAGCTCGGGGAGGTGTTCCTCGGTCAGCCGGTACACGGGACCCGACGCGCTGATCGCGCCGATGACCTTTCCGTCGTGGGCGAACACGGGGGCCGCAACCGCGGCGAGGCCGACCTCCAGCTCCTCCACGGCGACGGCGTACCCCTGGTCGAGCACGGCCTCCAGCTCGGCCCGCAGTGACGCCGTCCCGGTCGCTGTGTGCGGGGTGAAGCGCGCCAGCGGGCGGGCGAGCAGGCCCTCGCGCAGCGCGGACGGCAGATGGGCGAGCAGCACCTTGCCGCTCGATGTGGCGTGCAGGGGAGTGCGTCTGCCCAGCCAGTTCTGCGCCGTGACGGAGGCGGAGCCGCGCGCCTGCATGATGTTGACGGCGACATCGTCGTCGAGGATCGCGATGTTGACCGTCTCGCCCAGCTCGTCGGCCAGTTCACGGCAGACGGGCACGCCCTCCTGCGAGATGTCCAGGCGCACTGCCGCCGCCCCCGCGAGGTGCAGTACCCCCGCCCCCAGGTAGTACTTGCCGCGGTCCTTGGCCTGCCCGACCAGGCCGCGGTTCTCCAGCACTCCGAGCAGCCGGAACGCGGTGGACTTGTGCACGTCCAGCTCGTCGGCGATCTCGGTGACGCCCGCCTCGCCGAGCCGGGCGAGGATCTCGAGGACGCTCACCGCGCGGTCCACGGACTGGACGGAGGCGGCCGCGCCCTTCGGGGCCTTCTCCGGTGCCGTCGTGCCTGGTTCAGCCTGCGATTCCTTGCGGGTCATCACTCAACTCTCACCACCTTGCGACCCCTTGGCGGGTCGCATCTTCGAGAAGCCCTTGACGCGGCGGGCACCCCGACCGGATTCTGTTGCGCATAGCGCTCCCTCGTGCGCCATACGGAACGCCATGTTACCGAACAGTCCTCAGTCAGACAGTCCTGGACCAAGAGGGGGGCCCGTGATACCCGTCTGCCGCCTTGAAGACCTCCCCGAGGGCGGATCCGTCCGCATCGACACAGCACCGCCCATCGCCGTCTTCAATGCTGACGGTGAGCTGTACGCCATCGACGACACCTGCACCCACCAGGACGCCTCCCTGTCGGAGGGCTGGTTGGAGGGCTGTCTGGTCGAATGCCCGCTCCACGAGGCTTCATTCGATCTCCGTACCGGGCGGCCGACCTGCCTGCCCGCCCGCCGCCCCGTACGCACCCACCGGGTGACCGTCGACGACGGCGTGGTCCACGTCCATCCTGCCGCCGAGGAAGGAACCGCCGCATGAGCACTGTCAACGGAATGAGCACGGGATCCGGCATGAGGACCGTGACCGTGGTGGGCGCCTCGCTCGCCGGACTGTACGCCGCCCGCGAGCTGCGGGCCCAGGGCTTCGACGGCCGTCTCGTGATCGTGGGCGAGGAGCCGCACCGCCCGTACGACCGCCCGCCGCTGTCCAAGGACTTCCTCATCGGGAAGGCCGGCGAGGACCAGCTCGCCCTCTCCGACGTCGACGAGACGCTGGAACTGGGCGCCGAGTGGATGTTCGGCGTACGGGCCCGCGGGCTCGACGCGCGCGGACGCACGGTCCTCCTGGAGGACGGCCGCACTGTGTCCACGGACGGGGTCGTCATCGCCACCGGGGCGAGCGCCCGCCGGCTGCCCGGACCCACCCTCGCGGGCGTGCACACGCTCAGGACTCTCGACGACGCGCGCTCCCTGCGTGCCGAACTGCTGCGCGGGCCGCGGCGCGTGGTCGTGATCGGCGGCGGGTTCATCGGCGCCGAGACGGCCTCTTCGTGCGCCGCGCTCGGCCACGCGGTCACCGTCGTGGAGGCGGCGCCGCTGCCGCTCCTGCCCCAACTCGGGCCGGAGATGGCCGCGGTGTGCGCGGGGTTCCACGCGCGCGGCGGGGTGGAACTGGTCACGGGCGTCGGGGTCGCGGCACTCCACGGCGACCTCGCGGTCCACGGCGTGGAACTGGCCGACGGGCGAGTGCTGCCCGCCGACGTGGTCGTCGTCGGCATCGGGGCCGTCCCCAACACGGGCTGGCTCGCCGGTTCGACGCTCGCCCTGCGCGACGGGGTGCTCTGCGACGACGGCGGCGTCACGGCGCTTCCTCAGGTCGTGGCCGTGGGTGATGTGGCACGCGTGGGCGGGGCGCGGGCCGAGCACTGGACGAGCGCCACGGCCCAGCCGCGCGTCGCCGTACGCAATCTGCTGGCGGGCCGCACTGTCGAGACCGTCCGGCCACTGCCGTACTTCTGGTCGGACCAGTACGGCTCACGCATCCAGTTCGCCGGGCGCAGGAGGGACGGGGACCTGGTCCGCGTCATCGAAGGCGCCGTGGAGGACGGGAGCTTCCTCGCACTCTACGAGCGCGAGGGCGAGACCACGGCCGCGCTCGCGGTGAACCGGCCGCGACCGTTCACACGGGTGCGCCGAGAGCTGGCGCGAGGCGAGGCGCGACCGGTCGTGCAGAACGTCGCGGAGCCGGTGGCGCTGTGACGATGACTCTCGCCTTCGGCGTGCGTAGGTAGCTGACACCTGCCCCAGCGCTACGCAACCGTCACCGATCCCACCCCACCTAACTACCTACCTACGCAGACCCACGCGCGCGCGTAACTACCGACCTACTACCTACACGCGCCTATGTATGCGTCAACTGTCCGGCCCCGCCACGCCTCCGTATGCGTTCCGGGGCCGGACGGCCCTGCGCGCGTGCCTGCCGGCGCGCCTGGCGACGCTCCCTGCGCAGCTGCCGTGCCGTGCTGTTGGGCGCGGACACCACGCCGTTGCGCTGATTCCACACCTGTCGGGTCACCCAGACGTCCAGCACGCCCCAGGTCGCCACGACCGTGCTCCCCACGCTGCTCAGCACCATCGGGAACGCCAGCCATGAGTCGGCCAGGGTGCACAGGAACGCGATCACCGCCTGCATCAGCGTCAGCGCGACGATGAGCACCGCCCGTACCGCCGCCGTCCGCACCGGATCCGGCAACCGGCGTCGCCTCGCCGGCTCCTCGACCCACAATTCCCCGCGCCGCTCTGCCGTGCCCATCAGTTCGTCACTCCCCACCGCCGTCACAGCCCGCCGCCCTGGGTGCTCCCGCACCGAGGCTCTCCGATGGCTGCCCGGATTGCGCCGCTTTACGCTGCCCGCTCACCTCGTGCGGGCCTCATCACGTATGACCCGTAAGGAAGGACGTACGGCGGCGTCGAAAGATTCCCCCGGATTGCGGCGGTCATTTGCTTGCCGCCGAAGATCGATCGATTCCGGCCAACTGCCTTCCCTGACCGGCCGGATGGTGCCGGATTTTGAGCGCCGCTTTGCGGGGTGCAATCTCCCGCAATGCCCGGACACATGATGACGTCCCACGCCACTCGCCACCGGACAGCATCCGGACAGGCCTTCGAGTTGCACCTGCGTCAGTAGTAGGCTCGCGCCGTTTGTTGCCGCACATGTGTACCCCTGACCACAGGGGTCGATCTGGGGGAGGCCATGCGCTTTCGCGGGAAGTCCATCCGCCGGAAGATCGTGGCGTTGCTCCTGGTGCCGCTGGTGTCCCTGACCGCCATCTGGGCTTTCTCCACGGTGATCACGGGCCGCGCCGCGACTCAGCTGGTTTCGGCGGGGAAGGTCGCCGACGAGATCGGCTACCCGATCTCCGACGCCGCGCGGACCCTTCAGGACGAGCGTCGCCAGACCCTTGTCTACCTGGCCGACCCCCGGGCCTCCGACGCCCTCTCCAAGCTGCGCAGCCGCCGCAGCGCCTCCGACGAGGCGATGGCCCAGATCAGGACGAAGGCCGAGAACGCCGGGATCCGCGACGACATGAGCGACGACTCCCGGCGCCGCATCGGCGCCGTCGTCGAGGGATTCGACGGCATCGAGTCCCTGCGCCGCAACGTCGACGAAGGAACCGTCACCCGCGAGCAGGCCCTCGACTTCTACAACCGCCTCATCGACCCTACGTACGACTTCCTGCTCACGCTCAGCAGCTTCGACAACTCGGCGATGGACCGCCAGGGCCGCGCCGTCATCGGCGTGCTCCGCGCGCGTGAACTGCTGTCCCGCGAGGACGCGTTGGTCGGCTCGGCGCTCGTCGCCCGCCGGATCACACACAAGGAACTGCGCCAGGTCTCCGACCTCGTAGCCCAGCGCGGCATCCTGTACGAGACCAGCCTCGCGCTGCTCCCCGGCGACGACCGCGCCGAGTTCGAGCGCTACTGGAAGAGCGCGGACACGGCGGCTCTGCGCACGGCGGAGAACACCCTCGCCGACTCCACGGCGGGCACCCCCCGGGGCGTCACCGCACGTGCCTGGAACAACGCTTCGGGCCAGGTGCTCGACGAGCTCGTCAAGCGCGACACCGCCGCCACGGAGCGCTACCAGGACCGGGCGCGCCCCGTCGCCATCAATGTCTTCCTGCAGGCCGGAGTAGCCGGTGTGCTCGGCCTGCTCGCCCTGCTGCTCTCGCTGTTCCTGTCGGTTCGCATCGGCCGCAGCCTCGTCCGCGATCTGCGGCGGCTGCGCCTGGAGGCCCACGAGGCGTCCGGTGTGCGGCTGCCCAGCGTGATGCGCCGTCTCGCGGCAGGCGAACACGTCGACGTGGAGACCGAGGCCCCCCGCCTGGAGTACGACAAGAACGAGATCGGGCAGGTCGGCCAGGCGCTCAACACCCTTCAGCGCTCCGCCGTCGAGGCCGCCGTCAAGCAGGCCGAACTGCGCCACGGTGTCTCCGAGGTCTTCGTCAACCTCGCCCGGCGCAGCCAGGTGCTCCTCCACAAGCAGCTCACCCTGCTCGACACGATGGAGCGCAGGACCGAGGACACCGACGAACTCGCCGACCTGTTCCGCCTCGACCACCTGACCACGCGCATGCGGCGCCACGCCGAAGGCCTGGTGATCCTCTCCGGAGCCGCCCCCTCCCGGCAGTGGCGCAGGCCCGTCCAGCTCATGGACATCGTCCGGGCCTCCGTCGCCGAGGTGGAGGACTACGAGCGCGTCGAGGTCCGGCGCCTGCCGCGCATCGCCGTCACCGGCCCCGCCGTCGCCGACCTCACCCACCTCGTGGCCGAACTCCTGGAGAACGCCACGGTGTTCTCGCCGCCGCACACCGCCGTCCACGTCGTCGGCGAGCGCGTCGCGAACGGCTTCACGCTGGAGATCCACGACCGGGGCCTCGGCATGGCGGCCGACGCGCTCCTCGACGCCAATCTGCGGCTCGCCGAGACGCCCGAGTTCGAACTCTCCGACACCGACCGGCTCGGCCTGTTCGTGGTCAGTCGGCTCGCTCAGCGGCAGAACGTCCGCGTCTCGCTCCAGCCGTCTCCGTACGGCGGCACGACCGCGATCGTCTTCATCCCGGACACCTTGCTCACCGACGCCCCCGACACCGAGGGCGCCGGCTTCCGTCTCGACCGTCCCAACAGCGCCGGGCGCGGCAAAGCCCCGGGCGTGCGCTCCCCGAAGCTCTCCACGGCGGGCAGCCCGCTCCCGGGTCTTCCGGCCTCTCTCCTGGACGGGCCCGTGGAGCTGGAGGCGCCGCTTGCGGCGTCGGACCTCGCGCCCTTCCCCGGCGCTCTCGATGACGAGGACAGCGAGCGGGGCGGGCTCTTCCGGCCGCGCCGCCGCCCCGCCGGGCTCCCGGGCGAGCAGCACCAGCACGCGCGCGACGACTTCGAGGACCGGGCCGAGCCCACCCACCGGGCCGGCGGCCCCGACGGCGACGACGCGCCCGTGCCGCTGCCGCGCCGCAGGGCACCGAAGCTCGTCAGCTCGCACGGCAGGCCCGTCACCCACACGAGGCCCGGCGAGTCGGAATCGGACAACCAACGCACGGACGGCCGACCCGAGAACCCGGGCAGCGTCCCACGGGATCCCGAGGCCTCGACCCCGGACACCCCGGGGGACGCGTACCGCGCGGAAGCCCCGGAGGGACCCCGCGAGCGCCGTCTCACTTCGGCGTCCGCGCCGGATCTGCCGCGCAGGCGCGCCCGTGCCGAGGCATCGGAGGACGCGGCTCCCGCACGCCGCCCGGAGCCGGTGCGCGACCCCGCGCCGGAACCGGCCGACGACGCCCCCGCGCCGAGCTTGCCGAGTGGCCTGCCCCGCCGTGTGCGCCAGGCCAATCTCGCCCCGCAGCTCAAGGAAGGACCCGACCTGCGCGCCGACCGCGCCGCGGACCGGGAGGGGCCCAACCACTCGGACAGCCCCGCCGAGCGCGACGCCGACGAGGTCCGCAACCGGATGGCCTCGCTCCAGCGGGGCTGGCGCCGCGGCCGTGAGGAGAACGCCGCAGGCGACGACGCCTCCGACGGCACAGCACAGGGAACGACATCTGAGGGGGACGGTCGATGACCGCACCGAAGGCCGCCGCACACACCACCGCGAACGGCGGTTCCGGGGAGCTGAACTGGCTCCTGGACGACCTGGTGGAGCGCGTCGCCAGTATCCGTAAGGCGCTCGTGCTCTCCGGGGACGGCCTGCCGACCGGGGTCTCGAAGGACCTCACCCGGGAGGACAGCGAGCATCTCGCCGCCGTCGCCTCCGGCTTCCACAGCCTGGCCAAGGGGGTCGGCCGGCACTTCGAGGCGGGCAGCGTCCGCCAGACCGTCGTGGAGCTGGACGACGCCTTCCTCTTCGTCACGGCAGCCGGCGACGGCAGCTGCCTCGCCGTCCTGTCGGACGCGGACTCCGACGTCGGTCTCGTCGCGTACGAGATGACCTTGCTGGTCAAGCGGGTCGGCGTGCATCTGGGGACCGCTCCTCGCACCGATCTGTCCGCCGGCGGGTAGTGGGCCGGTATGAGCCCTGACGGGGAGGGGACGCAGGAGACGCACCACTGGTTCGACGACGACGCCGGACCGGTGGTTCGCCCGTACGCCATGACACGCGGCCGCACCACCAGCGCGGCCCAGCATCGCCTCGACCTGATCGCGGTCGTCGTCGCGGAACACCGCATCGGCGACCCCGCAGCCGACCAGACGCTGTCCCCGGAACACGTGGACATCGTCGGACTGTGCCGCGACAGCCCTCAGTCGGTGGCCGAACTCGCCGCGGAACTCGACCTTCCCATCGGCGTCGTACGCGTCCTCATCGGCGATCTCGTCGACGAGGAACTGGTCCATGTGACCCGGCCCGTACCCCCTGCCGAGCTCCCGGACGAGAGTATTCTGCGCGACGTGATCAACGGTCTCAGGGCGCTCTGACCCACGCGTACACCGAGGCCACACACGGGGGTGGGGACCAGGCGAGCAGCGGGGCGAACAACGGAGACGCGCGTGACAGGCTGGCAGTTCTGGATCGACCGAGGCGGCACGTTCACCGATGTCGTCGCGCGGCACCCCGGCGGACGCCTGCTCACCCACAAGCTCCTGTCCGACAACCCCGCCCGCTACCGCGACCCCGCCGTCGCAGCGATCCGCGAACTTCTCGACAGCGAGGGCGAGTCGGGGCACGCCCGCGTCGACTCCGTCCGCATGGGCACCACCGTCGCCACCAACGCCCTCCTGGAACGCAAGGGCGAACGCACCGCCCTGGTGGTCACCCGGGGCTTCCGTGACGCCCTGCGTATCGCGTACCAGAACAGGCCCCGCATCTTCGCCCGCCGCATCGAGCTGCCCGAGCTGCTCCACGAACGGGTCATCGAGGCCGACGAGCGCATCGACGCCCACGGGGCCGTCCTCACTCCCCTCGACACGGACGCCCTCGAAGTGTCGCTGCGTCAGGCGTACGACGACGGGATCAGGGCCCTCGCCGTCGTCTGCATGCACAGCCATCTGTACCCCGACCACGAGCGGCAGATCGGCGCCCTCGCGGCCCGGATCGGCTTCCCGCAGATCTCGCTCTCCAGCGAGGTGAGCCCCCTGATGAAGCTCGTCCCGCGCGGGGACACGACGGTCGTCGACGCCTATCTGTCGCCGGTCCTTCGCCGCTACGTCCAGCAGGTGGCGGACCAACTCACGGGCGTACGCCTCATGTTCATGCAGTCCAACGGCGGGCTCACCGAGGCCGGGCAGTTCCGCGGCAAGGACGCCATCCTGTCCGGCCCCGCCGGCGGCATCGTCGGCATGGCCCGGGTCTCCCGCCTCGCCGGATTCGACCGCGTCATCGGCTTCGACATGGGCGGCACGTCCACGGACGTGTCGCACTACGCGGGGGAGTACGAGCGCGTCTTCACCACGCAGATCGCCGGCGTGCGCCTGCGCGCCCCCATGCTCGACATCCACACCGTCGCGGCCGGCGGCGGCTCCGTCCTCCACTTCGACGGCAGCCGCTACCGCGTGGGCCCCGACTCCGCGGGCGCCGACCCCGGACCCGCCTGCTACCGCGGCGGCGGCCCGCTCACCGTCACCGACGCGAACGTGGCCCTCGGGCGCATCCAACCCGCCTATTTCCCCCGGGTGTTCGGCCCCGAGGGCGACCAGCCCCTGGACCACACCCTCGTACGGGACCGCTTCGCCGCGCTCGCCCGCGAGATCCGCGACCGCACCGGCGACGACCGCACCCCGGAGCAGGTCGCCGAGGGCTATCTGCAGATCGCCGTCGCCAACATCGCGAACGCCGTGAAGCGGATCTCCGTCCAGAAGGGCCACGACGTCACCCGCTACGCCCTCACCACGTTCGGTGGGGCCGGTGGCCAGCACGCGTGCCGAGTTGCCGACTCGCTCGGCATCCGCACCGTCCTAGTACCGCCCATGGCGGGAGTCCTGTCCGCGCTCGGCATCGGTCTCGCCGACACGACCGCCATGCGCGAGCAGTCCGCCGAGGCACCGCTCGAACCGTCCGCCATGCCGCACGTCCACAAGACCGCCGACGACCTGGAGGGCGCGGCCCGAGCCGAACTCCTCGCCGAGGACGTGCCCGAGGACCGCATCCGCGTCACCCGCCGGGCCCAACTGCGCTACGACGGCACCGACACCACGCTCACCGTGGAACTCACGGACCCGGACACGATGCGCGCCGCCTTCGAAGAACGCCATCGCGCCACCTACTCCTTCACCCTCGACCGCCCTCTCGTCGTCGAAGCACTCTCCGTCGAAGCAACCGGCCTCACCGCACCCCCCGATCTGTCCGCCCTCGCACCCCGCTCGGCCCCGCCCGCCGCCCCGGAGACCGTCAGCCTCCACACCGGCGGCGCCTGGCGCGACGTGCCCCTGCACCGACGCGACCAACTGCCGCCCGGCGAAAGTGTCACCGGACCCGCGATCATCGCCGAGTCCGGCTCCACGACGGTCGTGGACGACGGCTGGCGGGCGGCCGTGACGGACGACGGCCACCTGATCATGGAACGCGCGGCGGTCACGGAGAGTTCCGACATCGGCACGGCAGCCGACCCCGTACTCCTCGAAGTCTTCAACAACCTCTTCATGTCGATCGCCGAACAGATGGGCGCGCGCCTGGAGTCCACCTCCCAGTCGGTCAACATCAAGGAGCGCCTCGACTTCTCGTGCGCACTCTTCGACCCCGACGGCAGCCTTGTCGCGAACGCCCCCCACATCCCTGTCCACCTGGGATCCATGGGCACCAGCGTCAAGGAGGTCATCCGCCGCCGCGGCACGCGCATGCGGCCGGGCGACAGTTACGCCGTCAACGACCCCTACCACGGGGGCACCCACCTCCCCGACGTCACTGTCATCACCCCGGTCTTCGACACGGAGGGTGAGCGGATCCTGTTCTACGTCGCCTCGCGCGGCCACCACGCGGAGATCGGCGGCATCGCCCCCGGCTCCATGCCCGCGGGCAGCCGCACCATCGACGAGGAAGGCATCCTCTTCGACAACTGGCTGCTCGTCGAAGGGGGCAGCTTCCGCGAGACGGAGACCCTGGGCCTGCTCACCGGCGGCCCCTATCCGTCCCGCAACCCGCGGACCAACCTCGCCGACCTGCGCGCCCAGATCGCCGCCAACCAGAAGGGCGTCGACGAAGTCGCCCGCATGATCGACCACTTCGGGCTCGACGTCGTCCAGGCGTACATGAAGCACGTCCAGGACAACGCCGAAGAGGCCGTGCGCCGCGTTGTCGACGCCCTGCAGGACGGTGAGTTCGCCTACGAGACCGACTCCGGCGCCACGATCCGCGTCCGGGTCACCGTGGACCGCGAACAGCGCGGCGCGACCGTCGACTTCACCGGAACATCGCCACAGCTCGCCACCAACTTCAACGCGCCCTTCGCCGTCGTCAACGCGGCCGTCCTGTACGTCTTCCGCACCCTCGTGGACGACGACATCCCCCTCAACGACGGCTGTCTGCGCCCCTTGCACATCGTCGTCCCCCCGGGCTCGTTCCTCGCCCCCGAGCCACCCGCCGCCGTCGTCGCCGGCAACGTGGAGACCTCCCAGGCCATCACCGGAGCCCTCTACGCGGCCCTGGGCATCCAGGCCGAGGGCTCCGGGACGATGAACAACGTGACCTTCGGCAACGAGAGCCACCAGTACTACGAGACCGTGGCCTCGGGCTCCGGGGCAGGTGACGGCTTCCACGGAGCGCCCGTCGTACAGACCCATATGACCAACTCGCGTCTCACCGACCCCGAGGTCCTGGAGTGGCGACTGCCCGTCCTGCTCGAGGAGTTCGCCGTGCGGCGAGGCAGCGGGGGCCCCGGACGGTGGCGCGGCGGCGACGGCGCCGTACGCCGCCTTCGCTTCCTCGAACCCATGACCGTGTCCACGCTCTCGCAGCACCGCAGAGTCCCGCCGTACGGCATGGCGGGCGGCGGGCCGGGAGCCCTGGGCGCCAACTCCGTGGAGCACCCCGACGGCACGGTCGACCGGCTCGCCGGCAGCGACTCGGCGGACGTGCTCCCCGGAGACGTACTCGTCATCGAAACCCCCGGAGGCGGCGGATACGGTCCGCCGCCGCCCGCCGGGAACGACCACAGCGACAGCAGTGAGGCAGGAGAAGAGACCCATGATCTTCGGGCGTTCTGAGCGCGGCAAGCCCCCCGTGGAGCCCGTCACGCTCAAGATCCTCGTGGCCGGTGGATTCGGCGTGGGCAAGACGACGCTCGTCGGCGCGGTCAGCGAGATCAAGCCCCTGCGCACCGAGGAGTTGCTGAGCGAGGCGGGCCGCCCGCTCGACGACACCCGGGGCGTCGAGGGCAAGCGCACCACCACGGTCGCCATGGACTTCGGGCGGATCACGCTCCGCGAGGACCTGGTGCTCTACCTCTTCGGCACGCCCGGGCAGGACCGCTTCTGGTTCCTGTGGGACGAGCTGGCGACCGGCGCTCTGGGAGCCGTCGTTCTCGCCGACACCCGCCGCCTGGAGGACTGCTTCGCCGCCGTCGACTACTTCGAGCGGCGCTCCATACCGTTCGTGGTGGGCGTCAACTGCTTCGAGGGGTCGGCCCGTTACCCGGCCGACGCCGTACGCCAGGCCCTCGACCTCGACTCCGACGTGCCCGTTCTGATGTGCGACGCGCGTGAGAAGGAGACCGTCAAGGAGGTCCTCATCGGCGTCGTCGAGCACGCGATGGCCGTGGGTGCGCGCCGCCGCCAGCCGGTCACCATCTGATCCGTCGGCGCGGTAACGGACCGCATGGCAACGGACCGCATGGCAACGGTCGGTATGGGAACGGCCCGCACCCTCGCCGACCGGGGTGCGGACCGTCGTCCACGCGCGCGTGGCCCTCGCCAGGACCACGTGCCAGTCACAAGAGGCGCACGCCGACCGTCACGCCTCGTCGTCGTGCCAGCCGAAGCTCTTCTCCACGGCCTTGCGCCAGTTGCGGTACTCGCGCTCACGCGTCCCGCCGTCCATCGCCGGCGTCCACTCCGCGTCGCGCTGCCAGTGCGCCTTGAGCTCGTCCAGGTCGTTCCACACCCCCGTCGCGAGCCCGGCCGCGTAGGCGGCGCCCAGGCACGTCGTCTCCGACACCCGAGGCCGGATCACCGGCACCCCGAGGACATCCGCCTGATGCTGCATCAGGAGATTGTTCTTGGTCATGCCGCCGTCGACCTTCAGCGTCGTGATCTGCACGCCGGAGTCCTGGTACATCGCGTCGACGACCTCGCGCGTCTGCCAGCTCGTCGCCTCCAGGACCGCCCGCGCCAGATGGGCCTTGGTGACGTACCGGGTCAGCCCCGTGACGACACCCCGCGCGTCCGAGCGCCAGTACGGCGCGAACAGGCCGGAGAAGGCCGGCACGATGTAGGCGCCGCCGTTGTCACTCACACTCGCCGCGAGCGTCTCGATCTCGTCGGCGGTGCGGATGATCCCGAGCTGGTCGCGGAACCACTGGACCAGGGCGCCGGTGATCGCGATCGACCCTTCGAGGCAGTACACGGGGGCCTCGGAGCCGATCTTGTACCCCATGGTGGTGAGCAGCCCGTTCTTCGAGGGGACGGGCCGGTTCCCGGTGTTGAGCAGCAGGAAACTGCCCGTGCCGTACGTGTTCTTGGCCGTCCCCGTGTCGTAGCAGGCCTGCCCGAAGATCGCCGCCTGCTGGTCGCCGAGCGCGGACGCGACCGGCACGCCGGAGAGCTGGCCGACGGCCGTCCCGTAGACCTCGGCCGACGACCTGATCTCCGGTAGCACCGCCTCCGGCACGTTCATCGCCGACAGGATCCCCTGGTCCCACTGGAGCGTCTCCAGGTTCATCAGCATGGTGCGCCCGGCGTTGGTGACGTCGGTGACGTGCACGCCGCCGTCCGTGCCGCCCGTCAGATTCCAGATGAGCCAGGAATCGATGGTGCCGAACGCGATCTCGCCCCGCTCGGCGCGGGCGCGCAGCCCCGGCACGTTGTCGAGCAGCCAGGCCGCCTTGGGCCCGGAGAAGTAGCTCGCGAGCGGCAGGCCGGTCTGCTCCCGGAAGCGGTCCTGCCCGTCCGTGCCGCCCAGTTCGTTGCACAGCGCCGACGTACGGGTGTCCTGCCACACGATCGCGTTGTGCACGGGCCGGCCCGTGGCCCGGTCCCAGAGGACCGTCGTCTCACGCTGGTTGGTGATGCCGAGCGCGCTGAGGTCGTCGGCCCGCAGCCCGGCCTTGGCGAGCGCGCCGGCGACCACGGCCTGCACCTTGGACCAGATCTCGGTGGCGTCGTGCTCCACCCAGCCGGGCTTCGGGAAGATCTGCCGGTGCTCGCGCTGGTCGACGGCGACGATCTCGCCGCCGTGGTTGAAGATGATGCAGCGGCTCGACGTGGTGCCCTGGTCGATGGCGGCGACGTACTTCTCATCGTTGTCGGGCATGTGACTCCCCTTCGTCTTCGTCCGAGGTCCCCGCGCGCGGGGACGCGAAAGCGGCGTGGCGGCTGCGCGGCCGCGGTCAGAACGCCGCGTTGTAGATGAGCCCCGCCAGCGCGCCGCCGATCAGCGGCCCGGCCACCGGGATGATGGCGTAACCCCAGCCGGACGTGCCCTTGTTGGGGATCGGCAGCAACGAGTGCACGATGCGCGGGCCGAGGTCGCGCGCCGGGTTGATGGCGTACCCGGTGGGCCCACCGAGCGAGAGACCGATCCCGACGACCAGGAATGCCACGACGAGTACGGTCGTGCCGGACTCCCCGAGCCCCTTGGTGAGCCCGAACGCGAGGATGGGCAGCACGAGGGCGACGGTCGCGATGATCTCGGTGATCAGGTTGGCCACGGGGTTGTTGATCTCGGGGATCGTGGAGAAGATCCCGAGTGTCGGAGTGGGCCCGTCGTCTTCCGCTTCGCCGTCGGCGGACTCCGATGTGACGTTGGCGTTGAACTGGGCCAGATAGACGAGATAGGCCAGCACGGCGCCCAGCATCGCGCCGACCATCTGGCCGAGCAGATAGACCCAGACCTTGTCCCACTTGCCGGTGTCCACGGCGATACCGATCGTCACCGCCGGGTTGAGCTGGCCCCCCGACAGGGGCGCGGCGGTGTACGCCCCGGCCAGTACGCCGAAGCCCCATCCGAACGCGATGACGACCCATCCCGAGGCTCTCGCCTTGGAATGCTTGAGCGTGACCGCGGCGCACACGCCGGCGCCGAACAGAATCAGGATCGCGGTCCCGATGACCTCACCGACGAAGATGTCTCCATTGCTCATGGCGGCTCCTAGGCCCTCGCCCGGAGCGGTACGCCCCGGTCCTCAGTGCAGGGTGCGTTTTCCATGGCTGGTTCTGGATGGCTCTGGCTGCAACGGTCGACGGCAGGCGTTCCCGCGCCCCGCCCGGCGCCCGCGACAAGCGTTCCCGCTCAGCCGGATCGCTCGTATCGCCGCAGGAAGAAGGCCCTGACCTGCCTGGACGCGACAGGAGGAGCCCGACGGACAGGCTGGGGCCCTGAGCGGCGGTGGGACGACGTGCGGCGATGCCGACTGACACGGGGAAGTGTTCACCGGCCGTGATGGAGCGTCAAGGTCGCGGACGGGAACGGTTGGGCGGCGCCCGCCCGTACGGCCCGCGCCCGCCTCATCCCGTGGCTGCCCGGCCCGATTCCGCTTCCGTGCGCGGTCCTGTCCCCGCCCAGGCGGCCCCGGACACCGGGGCCGCCCCCGAACGCATACCCCGCCGCACCTCGTGCCCCGGCGTGTCCGAGCGGCCGATGACCCAACTCGCCCCCGGCAGCGCCTTGGCGGCCTGCTTGAGCGGCGCCAGCGACGCGGCCGCCTGCCGGTGGTCGGCGACGCTGCCCGCCGCGCACAGCACCGTGGCGAGCGACATCGTGACGGGCCTACCGCCCGCCACCCAGGGCACGTCGAGTACCGCTGACGCCAGTGGATCGAGCCCGTCCGGATCGGCCAGGACCAGGAAGTCGTCGCCCCCGATGTGCCCCACCCTGGTCGCCTCCGACGCGGCCCGTTCCAGGGACCTGCCCACCTCACGGATCAGATCGTCACCCGCGGCGAACCCCGCCCCGTCGTTGACCTGTTTGAACCCGTCGATGTCCAGCCAGCTCAGGGCGAATCCGCGCCCCTGCGCGATCCGCCGGTCCACCTCGCCCGTGATGGCGTCCGAACCGGGCAGCCGCGTCAGCGGATTGAGCGCCGCCGCCTCCTCGACCCGGCTCTCGGCCAGCGCGCGCACGAGATCGGCGAGCCGCACGATGCCCACGCAGCGGCCCCGCTTGTCGACGACCGCGACGTCGTCGGCCGTACGGCTGCGCTCGCCGTCCGCGAGTACGTCGAGGACCTCCCAGGCAGTGGCGTCCACGCCCACCGTGCGCGGTCGGTCCCCGTGGCGGGCGGCCGGCCGGTCGGCGTAGAGCGCGTGCCCGTAGCGGCCCGACAGGGACAACAGGAAGCGGTCCCGCTGCACCGAGCGCACCGGTGCGCCCGCCGAGTCCACCAGGAGCACGCCCGACACGTCGGGAGACCCGGTGAGCAGGGCGCGTACGCGCCCCGCCGAGGCCGATGCGGGCAGCAATGCGGCGGGCCGCACGAACTGGCGCACCGGCGGCCCCGAAGGCGGCGGCGACGCCACCGGGGGAGTGAGAGCCGGGACGTACACATCGGCCGCCGGCAGCCGTGACGGCGGCGCGAACAGCTCGCCCTGGGCCAGCTGCGCACCGGCCTCCCGAGCGGCGCCGCACTGCAACTCCGTCTCCACGCCCTCGACGGCGAGCAGCGCGCCCAGCCCCTCGCACAGCGTCCGCATCGCGCTCACCGACGCGCGACGCGACAGCAGCGACGCATCGAGCTTCACGAGGCCCGGCGCCAGGTCGACCAGGAGCCGCAGTGGCAGGTCGCCGTCACCCACGCCGTCCGCACAGATCCGGAAGCCCTCCTCGCGCAGGACCGTGACCCCCTCGAGGAGCGCCCGGTGCGGCACGTGGGTGAACGGGGGACCGATGTCGACCGTCACTTCCCAGGGCAGCCGCCCCACGTCCCGGACGGCGTCCCGGAGTGCGGCGAGACCACCGAGGTCCGCCACCGTCCCCGCGAACACATTGATGTGAAGCGGCAGCAGCGTCTCCCGCTGCGCCGCCGCGCGCACCGCCAACGCGGCAAGCCGGCCGTCGAGTTCAGGGTCGCGCCGGGCCTGTGCCAGCACGTCGCCGACCTCCGGACGGGCGAGTATCTCCAGGGCCGCCACGGCGCCGGTCGTCAGGTTGACGACCGGCTGGAAGGCGAAACGGAGAGCGTCCGTCCAGGAAGGCACGGAAGCATAATGGCGCCCCCGGCGCGCGCCCAGGCGCAGTTCACGAGCTGTTCACGCACCCTTTTCGGCCGAACACGCAGCGTACGGATCCATAGGAGGCTGCCGGTCAGCGGACCGCGACCACGGACGAGCCGTGCCCGAACAGTCCCTGATTCGCCGTGATTCCCACGCGCGCGTCCGCCACCTGCCGGGCGCCCGCCGTGCCGCGCAGCTGCCATGTCAGCTCGCAGACCTGGGCGATGGCCTGTGCGGGGACCGCCTCTCCGAAGGACGCGAGTCCGCCACTGGCGTTCACGGGTATGCGCCCGCCCGGCGCCGTCGCCCCCTCCCTCAGCAGCTTCGCCGCCTCGCCCTCGCCGCACAGCCCCAGATCCTCGTACCACTGGAGCTCCAGAGCGGTCGACAGGTCGTACACCTCGGCGAGGGAGAGGTCTTCCGGGCCGATTCCGGCCTCCTCGTACGCGGCCCGCGCGATGGAGGCGCGGAAGGTAACGCCGTCCGGCTCGACGGCCGCGGCCGAGTCGGTGGCGATGTCCGGGAGGTCGAGCACCGTGTTCGGATACGTCGGCGTGACCGTCGACACCGCGCGGATCCGCACCGGGTTGCGTACTCCGTGTTTGCGCGCGAAGTCCATGCCGCACAGCACGAGCGCGGCCGCCCCGTCGGACGTGGCGCAGATGTCCAGGAGCCGCAGCGGATCGGCGACGACCGCCGACGCGGCCACCTCGTCGGCCGTCACCGTCTTGCGGTACCGGGCATTCGGATTGAGCGCGCCCGCCGCCGCGTTCTTCACCTTGACCTGTGCGAAGTCCTCCAGGGTGTCCCCGTGCACGGCCATGCGCCGGCGCGCGTACAGGCCGAAGTACGCCGGGTTGGTCGCGCCGAGGACCCGGAACCGCAGCCAGTCCGGATCGTCGTGCCGGTCCCCGCCCGCGGGCCGGAAGAACCCCTTGGGAGCGGCGTCGGCACCCACCACGAGCACGACGTCGGCGAGCCCCGCGAGGATCTGCGTACGCGCCGCGTTGACCGCCTGGGCGCCCGAGGCACACGCCGCGTACACGCTCGCGACCCGCGCGCCCTGCCAGCCGAGCGCCTTCGCGAACGTCGCGCCCGCCACATAGCCCGGGTACCCGCCCCGCACCGTGTCCGCGCCCACGACGGAGTCCACGTCGCGCCAGTCGACCCCGGCGTCGGCGAGCGCCGCCCGCGCCGCCACCGTCCCGTACTCGACGAAACCGCGCCCCCACTTGCCCCAGGGGTGCATGCCCGCCCCGAGCACCGCCACGTCGTCCGTCATGCCGCCACCCCCGTCGGCCGCCAGTGCCACGCCGTCCAGGTCGTGTCCCCGTCCTCGTCGAGCACGCCGGGCACGACCTCCACCTCCATGCCCACCTCCAGGTCGGCCACGGAGACTCCGGGAACCGCCTGCCCGAGCACCACCATGCGCTCCGCCTCCAGCTCCACAGCGATCAACGCGTACGGCTGCCATGGAAGTTCCGGATCGGACACGTACGGCGCGGGCGGCCGGTACCGGCTGTCCGTGTACGACCAGACCCGGCCGCGCGGGGAGAGCGGCACGGAGAGCAGCTCCCCTCCGGCGCAGCCGGGGTTGCGGCAGAAGGTGTCCTCGCGGGGGAAGAAGACCGAGGCGCAGGCCGAGCAGCGCGTGCCGAGCAGCCGGAAGTCCTCTCCCTCCCCGGTGAACCAATCGGCCACGACAGGTGTGCGCGTACGCGACAAGGCCCCTCCCGCGCTGGATTCCGACGACGCCACCAGAACACCAGCAGATCTGATGGACCGTCAGAAGTGTGCCATGGGCCCGCCGCTCAGGGAACGCCGCGAGATGGGGAAGTCGAAGTACCTGTCCGGGAAGAGCTCCGGCTTGTACGTGAAGTGCCACCACTCCTCGGGCAGGTTCACGAACCCCTGCGCGGCCAGGGCGTCCCGCAGGAGGTCACGGTTCGCGCGCTGCGCCCCCTGGATCCGCGGGTCATCGGTGTGGGCGAGCGTGTCGAAGCAGTCGAAGCCCGTACCCATGTCCACCGAGTTGTCGGGGAAACGGTCCTTCTTCGGTCCGTAGCAAGGCGCCAGCCGCTCACCGGGCACGTACGCGCGCGTGGGCACCGCCGGCAGTTTCACGACGGTCAGATCGAGCGTGGAGCCCCGGCTGTGCCCGGACTTCTCCGCGATGTAACCGTCGGCGAACAGTCGCGTCTTGTCGACCTGCGGATAGAACTCCGCCTTCATCCGCTGGTCGTCGAGGTCCTTGGCCCAGCGCACGAAGTGGTCGACCGCCCGCTGCGGCCGGTAGCAGTCGTACACCTTCAGCGAGTAACCCCGCTTCAGGAGCCCCGCCTGCGCCTTGTGGAGCGCCTTCGCGGCAGGTTCGGTGAGGATGCACATCGGCTTCTCGTAGCCGTCCACAGGCGCGCCGACGAAGTTGTGCGGAGTGATGTAGCGGATCTCCTGGATGATCGTCGGGTCGACGTCCCGCAGCGCCACGAACTGTGCGGGAGCCTTGGGTTCGGGCTTCGCCTGCGCGGCGCTGGGAGCGGTGGCGGTCCACAGGAGCGCGGCGGCAGCGGTGACGGCGAGTCTGCGTACGGCAGTTGCTGTTCGTGTCATGAACCCTGCATCTATCAGGATCAAGGGTGGCCAGGGAAGAGCGGCGCTTCGCGATCGGATACAGTCCGCGGCGTGTCAGCACCCCACCACATAACCAACGCCGTTCCGGATTCTCACTGTTCGAGCTGTGGAACCGCCTACGGACCCGACGTCTCGGGATGGCCGCGCACGTGCCCGGCCTGCGCCGACGTGAGCTACCGCAACCCCCTGCCGGTCGCGGTCGCCCTCCAGGCCGTCTATGACAGCCGCGGTTCCGCTCTCGTCGTGATCACCCGGACCATCGCCCCCGCGCGCGGGGGAGTCGCCCTGCCCGGCGGGTTCGTCGACCACAGGGAGGACTGGAAGGACGCCGTCGTCCGTGAGCTCAAGGAGGAGACGGGCATCGAGGCGGCGAGCCGCGACGTGCGCCTCGCCGACGCGATGAGCTCGCCCGACGGACACCTGCTCCTGTTCGGCCTCCTCCCGGAACGTCCGGCCGCCGAACTGCCCGAGCCCGCCGTCACGGACGAGACCGAAGGCTGGCACCTCCTGCGCCGCCCTGCCGAACTCGCCTTCCCCCTCCACACCCTGGCCGCCCGCGCCTGGTTCGAGGGCCGCTACGTGTGACGCGCACCGCCGCATGACCTCCCCAGCCCTCTGAACGCTCAGAGCCCGCGGATCCGCACCGGGTACGCGGGCTCGGCCGGCCCTCCCTCGTCCTGCCGCTCCACCACCAAACTGCCCCCGCTCCACCGCGTGGTGTAGCGCTGGACGTCCGGCGCCTGCCAGCCGTCACCGACGTCGGGCACGACAACCCCGCCGCCGGTACGCCCCTGCGCCGGAGCCCACACCTCAAGGCACAGCTCCCCGTCCTCGCCCCGCACCGGGATCACCGCGCCCGCCCGCGCGAAGACGGGAACACGGGACAGCGGCGCGTCCACCAGAACCTGACCGGGCCCCTCGTGAGCCTGCCCGCTCTCCGTGTCGTACCAGCGCCCACGTGGCAGTCGCACCGCCCGCCGGTCCGCACCCGGCTCCAGGACCGGAGCCACCAACACGGAGTCACCCAACAAGAACGCGTCCTCGCAGTCCCGCAACGCCCTGTCCTCCGGAGCGTCCCACCACACAGGCCGCACATATGGAGCGCCCGTACGCCGCGCGAGATGAGCCAGCGTCACGAAGTAGGGCAGCAGCCGTCTGCGCTCGACGAGCGCCACGCGCGCGTGCCCCAGCACCTCGTCACCGAACTCCCACGGCTCCCGACGCCCCGCCCGCAGCGCCGCATGCGTACGGAACAGCGGCAGATACGCACCCAGTTGGAGCCACCGCAGATACAGCTCAGGGGACGGATCCCCGTCGAACCCGCCCACGTCCGGGCCCGAATACGGCACTCCGCACAACCCGAGGCCCAGCACCAGGGACAACGACGCGCGCAAACCGGGCCACCCCGTGGCCACATCCCCGGACCACGTCCCTCCATAGCGCTGCATCCCCGCCCAGCCCGAGCGCGAGAAGAGGAACGGCCGCTCCTGGGGCCGCAGTTCACGCAGCCCCTCGTACCCGGCGCGCGCCATGCACAGCCCGTACACGTTGTGCGCCTCCCGATGGCAACCGCCCCGCCCCTCAAGGGAGTGCCGTGCCGAGCGGGGCAGCGTCGGGTCACCGAACGCGGCGAACGACGCCGGCTCGTTCATGTCGTGCCAGAACCCCGAGAACCCCTGGGCGAGCCGCTCCTCGTACAGGCCGCCCCACCACTTGCGCACCGCGCGGTCGGTGAAGTCGGGGTACACGGACTCACCCGGCCACACCACGCCACGTACCGGTCTCCCCGCCGCGTCCTTCACAAAGGCGTCCACGGACGCTCCCGCGTCGTACACGGCGTTACCCGCCTCCGCCTTGACCGCGGGGTCGACGATCGACACCAGCCGCACACCTTCCCCGCGCAGCTCCTCGGCGAGCCGCGGGAGCCCCGGATACGTCTCCTGGTCGACGGTGAACACCTGAAACGCGTCGAGATGATCGATGTCCAGATGCACCGCGTCGAGCGGAAGCCCCCGCTCCCGATAGCCCGCGACGATCCGCCGCACTTCGTGCCCCCCGCCGAAGCCCCAGCGCGCATGCTGATACCCGAGCGCCCAGGCCGGCGGCAGCGCGGGCGCACCGGTCAGCGACGCCCACGCGCGCAGCACGCGCGCGGGGGCACCCACCATGACCCAGCAGCGCAGCGGCCCGCCCTCCATCCGGACCTCGCAGGTCCCCGCCCGGTCGTGCCCGGAACCGGCGCCCTCCGCGCCCTCCGACAGGGTCACCGTGCCGTCCCACGAGTTGTCGTGGAACACCAGATGGGTGCCGGCGTCGGCAACCACCATCTGCACCGGCATGGTCAGATACAGCGGATCGTCACCAGGCCCGAAGGAACCGCCCGGATCGGTGTTCCACAGCCGGTACGCGCCGTCCCGCAGCCGAGGCCCCGAGGCCCGGCCGCCCAGCCCGAAGAACCGCGCGTCGGCGGCCACCTCGGACCGCTGCACCCACCGCGCCTCGCCCCCGTCCACGGGCTCCCACCAACGTGGCGGCAGATCACGCCGCAGCACCACACCGCCCGGAGTGCACACGGAGACGGCGCCGTGCCGCGACACGACGACGGTCACCCGCTCCGCCACCACCCGCCAGCCGCCGTCCTTGTCCGGCTCCAGGACAGCCCGGGGATCCGGCAGCGGACAGGAACCCGCCAGTGCGTACGACGGCTCCGGGTCCGCCCCGTCCCAGCCCCAGAAGACCGCGCCCGTCACCGTCACCGTGATTCGCAGCCGGGAGCGCGTGAACCGGACGACACCACCACCGGGCGCCGGCTCGGCCCCCGTCACCGGACCCGGCACCCGCGCCCGCTCCGGCCCCCGGCGCCGCAGACCCACCGCATCGGCCCGCTTCCTGCGCCACGAGGACCGCACCGCCCGCAAACCCTGGACCGCACCCACCAAGCCAACCGCCCTCACCGCGCGTACCAGGTCACGACCGTTCATGCTGCTCACCCTGTCATTGCGGGGCGCGCAATAGTGAGTCGTTCAACTGCCGTTCATCCGTGGTGGCAGCACATCTTCACGACACGGACTATGTGGGGCGCAACCTGGTGCGGAAGTCGATCACGTGGCATCGTCCCTGTCAGCCGCGTCACGCGCACACACCGGCCCGTGCGCGGGACCGACGCACACCACGCGTACATCCGGGAGCCGCCCCATGCCGTCCGCAGCGAATCCGACGCCGCTCTGGAAGCCCGACAAGGAATTCATCGCCGAAGCGCAGATCACGCGCTTTCAGGCCTGGGCGTCCGAACACTACGGAGCCCCGGCCGACGGCGGTTACGAAGCGCTGCACCGCTGGTCGGTGACCGAACTCGACACGTTCTGGAAGGCTGTCGCCGACTGGTTCGACGTCCGGTTCACCACCCCGTACGCGCGCGTGCTCGGCGACCGTTCCATGCCCGGAGCCGAATGGTTCCCCGGCGCCACCCTGAACTACGCCGAACACGCCCTGCGCACCGCCACGGACCCCGAGCGCGCGGACACCCCGGCCATCCTCCACGTGGACGAGACACACGAACCTCGCCCCGTGACCTGGGCGGAACTGCGCCGCCGGGTCGGCTCGCTCGCCGCCGAACTGCGCGCCATCGGCGTGCGCCCGGGCGACCGCGTCAGCGGCTACCTGCCGAACATCCCCGAGGCCGTCGTCGCCCTCCTCGCCACCGCGGCCGTCGGCGGAGTCTGGACGTCCTGCGCCCCCGACTTCGGCGCCCGCAGTGTCCTCGACCGCTTCCAGCAGGTCGAACCCGTCGTCCTGTTCACCGTCGACGGCTACCGCTACGGCGGCAAGGAGCACGACCGCCGCGACACGGTCGGCGAACTCCGCGCCGAACTGCCCACTCTCCGCGCGGTCGTCCACATCCCGCTGCTAGGCACGGACGCCCCCGAAGGGGCCCTTGAGTGGTCAGAGCTCACATCCGCCGACACTGAGCCCGTCTTCGAAGCCGTCCCCTTCGACCACCCGCTGTGGGTTCTGTACTCCTCAGGAACGACGGGACTCCCCAAGGCGATCGTCCAGTCCCAGGGCGGCATCCTCATCGAGCACCTCAAACAGCTCGGCCTGCACTGCGACCTCGGCCCCGGCGACCGGTTCTTCTGGTACACGTCCACCGGCTGGATGATGTGGAACTTCCTCGCCTCCGGCCTCCTCACGGGCACCACGATCGTCGTCTACGACGGCAGCCCCGGCTACCCCGACACCGGCGCCCAGTGGGCCGTCGCCGAACGCACCGGAGCCACCCTCTTCGGAACCTCGGCCGCTTACGTCATGGCGTGCCGCAAGGCCGGCGTCCACCCCTCGCGCGACCACGACCTGTCCCGCGTCAAGTGCGTCGCCACGACCGGCTCGCCACTCCCACCCGACGGCTTCCGCTGGCTCCACGACGAGGTGCGCGAAGACCTCTGGATCGCCTCCGTCAGCGGCGGCACGGACGTCTGCTCCTGCTTTGCCGGAGCCGTCCCGACCCTGCCCGTCCACATCGGCGAACTCCAGGCCCCCTGCCTCGGCACGGACCTCCAGTCCTGGGACCCGCAGGGCAAACCGCTCATCGACGAAGTCGGTGAACTCGTCGTCACCAACCCCATGCCCTCGATGCCGATCCGCTTCTGGAACGACCCCGACGGCAGCCGCTATCACGACAGTTACTTCGACACCTACCCCGGCGTCTGGCGGCACGGCGACTGGATCACCCTCACCTCCCGCGGTTCGGTCGTGATCCACGGCCGTTCGGACTCCACCCTGAACCGCCAGGGCGTCCGCATGGGTTCGGCCGACATCTACGAGGCCGTCGAACGCCTCCCCGAAATCCGCGAGTCCCTCGTCATCGGCCTCGAACAGCCCGACGGCGGCTACTGGATGCCCCTGTTCGTCCACCTCGCGCCCGGCGCCGTACTCGACGACGACCTCCGAGCCCGCATCAAGCAGACCATCCGCGAGAACCTCTCCCCGCGCCACATCCCCGACGACATCATCGAAGCCCCAGGCGTCCCGCACACCCTCACCGGCAAGCGCATCGAGGTCCCCGTCAAACGCCTCCTCCAGGGCACCCCCCTCGAAAAGGCCGTCAACCTCGGCTCGGTGGACAGCGTCGAACTCCTGCGCTTCTACGAGGACATCGCCCGCAACCGCCCCTGACCGAACCCGGTTCCCCCGCCGTTGTCAGTGCCCCCGATTACTCTGAGTGAGCATTGACTACAGCTCTCAGGGGGAACCATGGCGCACACCCAGAACACCCAGCACGCCGGCATGCGACGCGTCCTGCGCCGTGAAGTCGCGGGCATCATCGGCCTGCTCGCCGACGAACGCGACTTCACGGCAATGCGGAGCTACCGCACCTTCGCCTTCGACGACCACGACACGTACCTCCAGCAGGTGGAGAACCTCCTCCAGACCCTCGCCGCGCAGGGCGGACACACCACCGTTGCCCTCTTCGACCCCGAGGAGTACGCGGAGTTCTGCGCCGAGACCGGCCTCGAACCGGACACCCCCGCCAGCCGCACCCGCTTCACCGCCGAACTCGCCGTCATGGGCACCACCGTCCCTTACGAGGGACAGCCCCTGGCCGACCTCCTGCCCGACCTGGTCGACGAGGCCGTCCGCCAGGCCACCTGGGAGTACGCCTCGTCCGTCCTCGCCCGGATCGGACCGTGCGGCGCCTGCGGCCGGGACATCGGAAGGGACGCCTTCGCCCGCGCCTCGCACCTCCTGACGCGGGTCCTAGACACGGCAGGCACCGGCGCCCACCACCTCGTGTGCAGCATTCCCACCGACGCGGAATCGGTGCTGTCGGTACTCCACGTCGACCGCTGCACCGAGGACAGCACACGACTCGACGAGAAGGAGGCGCTCGAGTTCACCACGGTCCTCGCACTCGGCATCGCCACGGCAAGCCCGGGCGGCCTGGTCATGCGCACCACTGCCCCGGACACGGACGACCGCGTCCAAGGCTGGCGCCTGCGCGACGAACGCCTGCTACCGCTCACCGCGGCAGAAGTCTTCGACGCCTACTGCACCGACGCCCAGTCCGGCGACCTCGTCGCACCCGAGTCCGGCGTCGACTACTGCGCGGCACCCGATCTCGGGGACACCGGCCCCGAGGTCGGGCACACCCACTGAAACGACCGTGGGGCGCTCCACCACGAAGGTGAAGCGCCCCACGACGGCGAACCGGCTTGTGGCTACTCGCCGGACAGCACGGCCTGAGCGGCCTTGCGGGCCTCCTCGGCGGAGTCCGAGGCACGGGCGGCCGAGGCCGCACGCTCGCACTGCGCCAGCGTGTACTTGCCGAGTGTCGCCCGCACGTAAGGAATCGACGCCGCACCCATGGAAAGGGAGGTGACGCCCAGACCGGTCAGGACACACGCGAGCAGCGGGTCGGATGCGGCCTCACCGCAGACGCCACAGCTCTTGCCCTCGGCCCTCGCCGCATCCGCGGACAGGGCGACCAGGTCGAGCAGCGCGGGCTGCCACGGGTCCTGAAGCCGGGACACCGCACCGACCTGCCGGTCAGCGGCGAACGTGTACTGCGCCAGGTCATTGGTCCCCAGGGAAAGGAACTCGACCTCCTGAAGGATCGAACGCGCCCGCAGAGCGGCCGACGGAATCTCGACCATCGCGCCGAACTTCGCCTCAAGCCCCGCCTCACGGCACGCGTCGGCGAAGGCCTTCGCGTCGGCACGGTCGGCGACCATCGGCGCCATGACCTCGAGGTAGACCGGCAGGCCCTCAACAGCCTTGGCCAGCGCGGTCAGCTGCGTACGCAGCACCTCAGGGTGCTCGAGCAGCGAGCGCAGTCCACGCACACCCAGAGCCGGGTTCGGCTCGTCGGCGGGCGTCAGGAAGTCCAGCGGCTTGTCCGCACCGGCATCGAGGACGCGCACCACGACCCGGCCCTCGGGGAACGCCTCGAGAACCTTCCGATACGCCTCGACCTGCTTCTCCTCGGAAGGAGCGCGGCTGCTGTCGTCCAGGAACAGGAACTCGGTACGGAAGAGCCCCACACCCTCCGCACCGGCCTCGACCGCGGCCGGCACGTCGGCCGGACCGCCGACATTGGCAAGGAGCGGCACCTTGTGACCGTCAGACGTCGCACCGGGACCGGACGACGCGGCCAGCGCGGCCTTCCGCGCGGCGGAGGCGGCCTCCAGCTCGGCCCGCTTCTCCGGACTCGGATCGACGAAGATGTCGCCGGTGCTGCCGTCGACTGCGATCACCGTGCCCTCGGCGAGCTCACCCGCACCGGGCAGCGCGACCACGGCCGGCACCCCGAGCGCACGCGCCAGAATCGCGCTGTGACTGGTCGGCCCGCCCTCCTCGGTGACGAAGCC